>JAVZLK010000009.1:0-43661 GCA_038883795.1 Bathyarchaeia archaeon | reverse complement strand
TATGCAAAATGTGTTGGAGACGCCGACAGAATCTGCGTTGAAATTTGCCCAGTTTACATTTTCCGCAATGAAAAGTCAAAGAAACCAACGGTTGTGAATGAAGAAAATTGTATTTTGTGCAGAACATGCGAAGTTAACTGTCCAAGCCAAGCCATAAAAATTCAAACCTAAACTCCCAAAATTTTCAGCAGTTTGCCTTCCTTGCTTCTTATTTCCACCCTCAACCATTCATTAGCGTTTCTTGTGGCGCATTTTATGCATGGGTCATAAGCCCTTATCACCATCTCAATCCTATTTAAGAGACCTTGCTTGATTTCGCCTTTTTGAATGAACTCCATTGCCGCATCTTTCACGTTAACGTTTATGGCGGCATTGTTTACTTGTGTTGGTATTATCAACTTCATATTTTTTAGACGTCCATTTCTGGAAATTTCATACTCATGGGCGAGGGTTCCCCGCGGAGCCTCAACAACCCCTATGGCTTTTCCGCCTTTAGGTTTAACTTTAACCCTCGTGTTTGTTCGTGTTATGGTTTCGTCTTCTAAAAGTTCTTTCACCCTTTCGCATGCATAAATTAGGTCTATGAGACGGGCATAATCAAAAAGGAGAGTGGCATGGGCTGGGGTTCCAAATTTTCTTTTAAACTCTTCCAATTCTTTATGGGCGAGGCTTGTTGTGGCTTTTTTGTTTACGTTCATTCTTGCGGTTGGTCCAACTTGAATTATCCCTTCTGGCAAGCCTAAGCTTTTTAGGTAGGCAAATTTTGCATACGTCCATTCATAACGTTTTTCTTCTATGTGCTCCATGTAATCTTGCACTTTGAACTTGCATAAGGTCTCACCTTCCGGGTTAATGATACGAATTTCGTCATCATAAAATTCTAAGGCATCATCCTTCGTCAAAGCCATATAATGGGTTTTATAATCTCCTGCTCTCTTGAAATCCTGCCAATTTTTGTCAAAAAGCTCCTTCCCAAGTTCAAGGGCTTCCTTGGCTATTTCGCATGCCTCTCGTGCCTTTTTTAGAAGTTCCTCTCTTTCCCTTTCCTTTAGCGGGTTGATTAAGCCTCCCGGTATGGTTGAGATTATGTGGACTTCCCGTTTTCCAACAACGTCTAATATTTGTGCTCCAAAACTTCTGAGCATGATGGCTTTTTTGCCTATTTCTGGTTTTTCCCGCATTATTTGGAAAACATTTCTCTTTGAAGGATTTTCCTCTGGAGAGAACCAAAAGTCTGGAAGAGTTAGGAAAAAGAAGACTAGGGAATGGTTGCTTATTATTTGTCCCATGAGTAAGAGTTCACGAAGTTTTTTGGCTGTTTCTGTTATTTCTGTTCCATAAATGCTTTCTATGGCTTTAACAGAGGCTATAATGTGGGCTGTAGAACAGACTCCGCAGATTCTAGAAATTATGAACGGAAGCCTCTCTGCTTCCATGCCCTTTACGAAGTAATCGAAGCCTCTAATTTCTGTGGCGTAAAAGTATGCTTCTGAAACGTTGCCGAACTCGTCAAGGATTATGGTTACTTTTCCGTGACCCTCGATTCTTGTTGTGGGTGAAATCGTTATTTCTTTATTTTGGCTCAAATGATTCTCTCCCTTGCTTTGGAACGTGCAAATTTTGAGAAAATGAATGTGTGGAAAATGAATGGGTTGCGATAAAGCTCCTCTTTCACTTTCTCTTCTGGAATACTGGTTCTTTTTGAAATCACTTTGACGAGAAAAGCGTACATATCCCTCGACCTATACAATAGGGAATCAGCGGGACCCCTACATCCGAAGCATGTAAAACCGGCTCTTGGGCATGGCGCTCCGCATCCGTCCCTTGTCAAGGAACCAAGACATATGAAGCCTTGGCTTACTAGACATAATTCTGGATTTGCCTCTTTCTCATATATCCCATAAAGGCGGTCAAGTTTTGCTGGAATTATTTTTCTGTGGCATTCTGTGCAAACAACGCTTTGATGGCGAACTGGCGCTTTTCCGCTTACCATATTCTTTAAACTGTGAACCATTAGGAACGGCATGGGTGGGCATCCCGGAATGTAATAGTCGACATCGACGAAGCTGCATATAGGATACATCAAATCCTTCAGTTCTGGAAGTGCGCTTGAAAGGGAAACGGAATATTCCTTTTCTAAAAGCTTCTTAACAGATAGTGCGTTTCCGAGGCTTGTTATTCCGCCGTGGGTTGCGCATATTCCTAAAGCTGTGAGAATTTTGGATTTAGCCCGCACTTCTCTAATCAATTTCTCGTCATCGGTTGTTCTAACTCCACCTTCAACTATGGCTAAATCAACTTCCGAAATCTCCCTTAAATCCATAAAAGTTGGAGAATAAACGATCTCGAAATCGCCCAAAAGAATTTCTAATAAAGCATCGCCAGCATTTAAAAAGGAGGATACGCATCCGGCGCAGCATGTCAAAGAAATTATGTTAACTTTCACTTGTGTATCACGCTCAATTTTAGAATGGCGATATGAGTTATGTTTTTGAGATTCTTAAAATTTTTCTGCTTAAATGTTTTGACGTATGCCACGACTTTGGGGAGAAAGGAGAGTTCGGTTTAAAATTAGATTGGTTATTGTTTGGTTTGTCGTGGCATACGTTAAGCTATTATGACATACGTCATGCTTAAATACTTTTCCCAACAAAATACCTAAACGGTGCATAAAATTGATAGTTCCATGCGAAATCGCCGTAAAATCCGTCATACCAGCAGTAAAAGCGTTAATAGCAAAACAACTCGTGGAAAAGCATGGTCTAAAACAGGAAAGGGTTGCGGAAATTTTGGGAATCTCCCAAAGCGCCGTAAGTAAATACACACGAAAAGTTAGAGGTTATGCAATAAAAATTGACAGCATAACAGAAATAGACCCCTTAATAGAGAAAATGGTCGAATTCCTTGAGGATGGGACGTATCAAAGAAGGGAATTTCTGAAAGTTTTCTGCCAAACCTGCATGACTATAAGAAAAACGGGCATCATGTGCCAATTCTGCCAAAAAACCGAGCCAAAAATAACCATAGAAGAATGCGATTTTTGTTTGGCGGTAAAAACTTATTAGAATAGGAGTTGAAAAGTTTAGAGGTGAAAGTGATTGCCTAACTTTGACGAAGAAGCTTTTCTTGACATATTAGAAAATGTGAGCAAAAGTGTCGTCAACATAAGTACAATAAAACTTGTCCACCACATATTTTATCAAGTTGTTCCAGTGAAGGGTATGGGTTCGGGAACAATAATAGACCCTAAAGGGTATATATTAACCAACAATCACGTTGTTGGAGGAGCAGAAAAAATTTCCGTAACCTTATGGAATGGCGAAATTTTGGAAGGAAAATTGGTGGGTTCTTGCACCGTGCATGACATAGCGGTTGTAAAAGTTGACAGAGATTCGCTTCCATCAGCCGAGCTTGGAGATTCTGACAAGCTAAGGGTTGGGCAGAGAGTCTATGCCATTGGAAATCCTTTCGGATTAGCAGGCGGTCCAACCGTGACCACTGGTGTTGTAAGTGCGGTAAACCGAACGATAGAGTCTCAAAATGAATTTTTGGAAAATCTTGTGCAGACTGATGCTGCCATAAACCCTGGAAATAGTGGCGGACCCCTAGTGAATCTTGAAGGTAAAGTTGTAGCAATAAACACTGCCATAATCCCATATGCTCAAGGAATAGGATTTGCCATCCCAATAAACTCCGCAAAGAGATGTGCAAGTGAAATAATTACGAACGGAATTTCAACAAGACCTTGGCTTGGAATAATAGGCTTAAGCATTACGGAGGAAATGGCTCGTTACTACGATTTACCAGTGGAACATGGAGTGCTTGTTACAAGGGTTGTAGATGGAAGCCCAGCAGACCGTGTTGGAATGGCTGTTGGCGACATAATTTTGAGAATGAACGGCACAGTCATTTACACCATTGAAGACTTAGTTAGGGAGCTTCACAAGAGGAGAGTTGGAGACAAGGTGAGAATATTTGCTGTCAGTGGGGGCTTGGAACGGCGTTTTGAAGTCATTTTGAGCAAAATGCCTTAAGCAAGTTTAGGAGTGCGTGCAGAAAATCTCTTCCGAAGAAATAGTAAAAACAAAACCTAACCTTTCATTGTTAGCATTAGTCTCTTTCATAGGTTCTTTCATAATCGCCAGAACCTTCACAACTTTTAATCCAAACCTTGTCTTAATCAGCGGCGACCTTCACATCCACCATTTTTGGTACGGTTTAGCCATGCTTGCCATAGGCGGTTGGTTGGGCATAAGCTATGAAAGCGAAAGAATAAACAGATTGGCAGCAATCCTTTTCGGCGCTGGAGGCGGGCTTATAGGGGACGAAGTTGGGCTTTTGCTAACCTTAGAAAGTGAGAATTATTGGGCTGGGATAACCTACACAATTATAATCACATTTCTCGCCTTTGCATCTATCCTCATTTTGTTAAATAGATATTCAAAACTCATCCGCATGGAATTCACGCAATTTTTGCGCAGCAACGCAAGCCTATATTTTGGCGTCTTCCTTGCCGTAGTCTCGGTAGCATTCATCTTAGAAACAGAAAATATCCTAATTACAACCGTATCAAGCATGCTAACTTTTGCAGCTTGTCTTATCATTTTGGCTTATTTCGTTCAAAAAATAAAAACAAGACATTAAATAGTATAAGCAGCGTGTCTCAATGCACAAAAACAGTGGTCCAATAAGAAGTGTGAAATACTTGGAAATAGCTTTAGGCATTACCCTCACATTCTTTGTTATCGAGCTGGTTGGTGGAATCCTAACAAATAGTCTTGCCCTTTTAGCGGATGCTTGGCACATGTTAAATGATGCTGCAGCCCTAATTTTTGCTCTTATGGCTTCATGGATTTCCATGCGCCCAACTAACGTGAAAAAGACTTTTGGATATTACAGGGCTGAAATTTTGGCGGCTTTTTTGAATGGTGTCTTCTTATGGGGCATTGTCATTTTCATTTTTTATGAGGCAATCCAGCGACTTCAAAATCCAATTCGAGTTGAAAGTTTAAACATGCTAATCATAGCCTTCTCTGGTTTGGCAGCCAATGGATTGTCAGCCATCACCCTTTCCAAATCAAAGAGCGAAAGTCTAAACGTTAAGGGCGCTTTCCTCCACGTTTTAGCTGATGCTTTAGGTTCTATTGGAGCAATTTCCGCTGGAGTAATAATGTATTTTACAGGGTGGTATCAAGCAGATGCCATCATCAGCATGATGTTGGGCGCCTTAATCTTTTACAGTTCTTGGAAACTTGTTCGAGAATCCATAAACGTTCTTCTCGAAGGAGTCCCTTATGGCATTAACTTGAATGCTGTGGAGCGAAGAATTATGGAGCAAGAAGGCGTGAACGAAGTTCACGACCTCCATGTTTGGTGTATTACCCCGACTAAGATGTGTTGCATGAGCTGCCACATTGTGGTGAAAAAGGATATAGATAAGAGGAAACTTCTTTCGGATTTGATGAAAATTTTAAGCGAAGAGTTTGGAATAGACCACACAACCATTCAATTGGAAGATGAGGGATATCCAAAGGCGATTAGCGAACATTAAAAATATAGCTTCTTTATTCCTTTAAGTGTGGTAGGGTGATACTTTGTGAAAGCAAAATTAATTGTGGATGGCGAAGAAATAAGCCTTAATGAGTTTGTCGTAAAAATCTTAAGCGGAACCATTGTTGGAGCAGTAACTTCCTTAAGAGGAATAAAGAAGGACTGGAAAGAAATTGAAATAAAAGTTACAAGGTAAATGCTTGCGTTTATCCGCTTAAAATTGTTGATATTTCTATTGGTGCAAACATTTCCCTCTTCGCCTTGCAGATGGGACAAATATAGGGTGGGTCTTCCCGAAAAACCACGTAACCGCATTGTTTGCAATACCAGAGTTTTAGCTTAATCTCTGAAGGCTTTTTAACAGTTAATGCAACAGCCTCGGAGGTTCCTTCGGCTTTTCCATAAGCTCTAGCTTGCTTTTCTGAGGGTCTTCGTTCAGGAACTGGCATAAGCGGAGTTTTGCCTTCATATACATCCTTTCTAACGTAAAGTGCGCAGTAGCAAGCTCCAAACTCTTCAACATCTGGGTCTCTGTAATCGCATGGGCAAATTATGTCTCTGTCCCACTCAAGTTTTCCTGAAGCCAATCTACAAGGGCATGAAGGATATCCATAACGTTCTTCATTCCTTTTTAATCCTTCAAGGAGGTCTCTGAGAAAATCTGGGTTCGGGTTTAAATAGTAGCCGTGGGTTTTTGCGTCGCTTTCCGCTCTTTGGCGAACTTTTTCAATGGTTATCAAATTTCTAGAATCTCCTTTAGCTTGTCTTTGCGGAAACCGTTAATCAAAATTTTGTCGTCTATTATTATTGCTGGATAGCTGAGGCTTCCATTTCTCCTCAAAATGTCTTTTCGGATTTTTTCTCTGTCTTCATCGTTGCTCAGATCCACATCCACATACTCGTATTCGATTTCGTTCTCTTTCAGAAACTGTTTTGTTAATTTGCACCATGCGCACGTGCTTAATGCATAAACCAAAACCTTATGCTTTTTGTTTTTTCCTGGAACCTTTACAATGTTCATTTTCTCAACCCACGCATTTCCTTTAGATTTAGCGCATAATATAACTATTTACTATATGGGCGACTTCAAAATTAGAAAAGCTAATATTTTCACCTTTCAACCTATGATTAGGTGAAATTGTTTGCCAATAGATCCAGATTTCCAAAAAAACCGAAAAGTTGCTGGCGAACATCAAGGACACAACGTTTGGGGACCAGTGGAACCTCCAACCAAACTTGGCATTCACGGAACAAACGTGGCGGTTGACTGGGACATATGCACAGGAGACGGTGTCTGCATAGAAGTGTGCCCCGTCAGCGTTTTTGAGTGGGCCGATGCCCCTGGACATCCGACATCTGAAAAGAAGTCTGATCCAGCCAGAGAAAAAGATTGCATACAATGTCTTGCATGTGAAACTTCGTGTCCAGCACAGGCAATAAAGATTACTCCGCCGTAAAGGTGAATCACTAACTTACTCTTCTTTTTCGTAGCCCGATACTGTAGATTGTTTAATGCACTTTTTCTTAACTTAGACGTTTTTATTTTAGCGTTTCTTCTAACCTCTTGTTTACTTCTTCCCAGTTGACAATGTTCCAGAAGGCTTCGACAAACTTGGCTCGATCATTCTTGTAATCGATGTAGTAGGCATGCTCGAAAACATCCAAAACCATAAGGATTCTAAACATTGGATAAACATTCGCATTGTGCTTCTCTATCTGCATTATTATTGGTCTGCTGGTTTGTTTGCAGAAGGTTAATGCTGCCCATCCAGAACCTTCTACGCTAACTGCGGCTTGGGAAAACTCTTTCTTAAACCTTTCAAAACTTCCAAATTCTTCATTCAAGGCTTCTCCTAGAACTCCGCTGGGTTTTCCACCACCTTTGCTGGGAGGCGCCAAGTTTCCCCAGAAAAGCGAATGAAGTAGGTGGCCGCCTATGTTGAATGAGAGTTCTTTTAGGGTTGATTTAATGTCTATTTCAGTATTTTCCTTTCTGGCCTTATCTAGCTTTTGAAGAATTGCGTTGGCGCCGTTAACGTAGGCTTGATGATGTTTACTATGGTGTATTCTTAACTGTTCCTCAGACATGTATGGTGCTAAATCCTTATAATCGTAGGGCAATGATGGTAAAACGTAAAATTTTGTTTTCTCCATCCTTCACACCTTTAACTTTTCTATATGGGGCTTATAGAAGCTTTATATTTTGTCCTCGCTGCTTCATATTAGAAAATAAGCGGTGGATAAAATGGATAAGTGGGAATGCACAGTTTGCGGTTATATATACGACCCAGAAGTGGGAGACCCGGAACACAACATAAAGCCTGGAACACCCTTCGAGGATTTGCCAGAAGATTGGGTTTGCCCCGTTTGCGGCGCACCCAAAAGTCAATTTGTGAAAAAGGAATAGTAGACGCCAATTTTTCAAACTTTTTATATTATGATTTTGTTATTTTTGAAATGGTTACCTCTCATGTCTATTACGAAAATAAGGAAGAGAGACGGAAGAGTTGTTGATTTCGATTCTGCAAAAATAAAGGATGCAATACACAGAGCGTTTATTGCTGTGGAGCTTGAGAATGGTGAAAGAGCCGAAAGTCTTACAAAGGAGGTTGTTAGGCTTCTTGAAGAGCGATTTAAGGAGAAAATTCCATCAGTTGAAGACGCCCAAGACGCCGTTATCGAAATTTTAAAGAAAAGCGGTTATGGAAAAGTTGCTGAGGAATATGCGAGTTATAGGAAAAAGAAAGACGAGATAAGAGAGTTAAGAGAGAAGTTGGGAATTGTAGAACCAAAATTAACCGTTAACGCCCTCGAAGTTTTGAACAGGCGTTATCTCTTAAAAGATGAGACGGAAAGGATTATAGAAACTCCAGCGCAAATGTTTGAACGAATAGCCAAAGCCATAGCGAGTGTTGACAAATTATATGGCGAAGACCCAAGTGAAAGTACAAAAGTTTTTTATAACATGATGACGACGCTTGAATTTATACCGAACTCCCCCACCCTTTTCAATGCTGGAACAGAATTGGGCCAGTTGTCTGCGTGTTTCGTTTTGCCGGTGGAAGATTCACTAGAAAGCATTTTCTCAGCCGTTAAAAACATGGCTTTAATAGAAAAAAGCGGAGGAGGCGTAGGCTTCGACTTTTCAAAATTGAGACCAAACGGAGACATTGTAAGGTCAACAAAAGGCGTAGCCTCCGGTCCAGTAAGTTTCATGCGTGTCTTTGACACAGCCACGGAAGTGATAAAGGCTGGAGGAAAAAGGAGAGGCGCCATGATGGGAATTTTAAGGGTTGACCATCCGGACATTCTTGAATTCATAACCTCAAAGCAAAAGCCAGGCTTCCTTTCAAATTTTAACATTTCTGTTGCTGTGACAGACGATTTTATGAAAACTTTGGAAGAAGATGGCGAATATTGGCTAATAAACCCGAGAAATAAGGAAAGGATGAGAAAGCTTAAAGCCCAAAATGTTTGGAATTTGATGATAAAATCTGCCTGGATGAGCGGAGACCCCGGCGTTATCTTCATAGATGAGATTAATAGGCATAATCCAACGCCAACGGTTGGAAGGATAGAGGCGACCAACCCATGTGGTGAGCAGCCGCTTTTGCCTTATGAGTCTTGTAATTTGGGTTCAATAAATCTTTCAAGAATGGTTGAGGATGGAAAAATAAATTGGGAAAAATTGAGGGAAACCGTGAGGAACGCTGTTCATTTTCTTGATAACGTTATTGACGCTAACAAGTATCCCCTAAAAGAAATAGAAGCCATAACCAGAGCGAATAGAAAGATAGGTTTGGGGGTCATGGGTTTTGCGGACATGCTCATAAAACTTGGAATTCGCTACGACTCCGAAGAGGCTTTGGCTCTTGCTGAAAGGCTTATGAAATTCATCGACGAAGAAGCCCACAAGAAATCCATGGAAATAGGCGAGGAAAGGGGTTCATTCCCAAACTTTGAAAATAGCATTTGGAAAGACAAATATAAGGCTATGCGAAACGCCACCGTAACAACAATAGCGCCCACTGGAAGCATAAGCATAATAGCCGGCTGCTCTTCAGGAATTGAACCAATATTCGCCATTTCCTTCATAAGAAACGTTTTAGGTGGAACAAGACTTTTCGAAACCAATCCATTGTTTGAGATAACAGCAAAAGAAAGAGGATTTTACAGCGCCAAACTTTTGGAGGAAATTGCCAAAACTGGTTCAGTTCAAAAAATTGATGAAGTTCCAGAAGATGTTAAGAAAGTTTTCGTAACAGCCTTGGACATTAAGCCTGAATGGCACGTGCGGATGCAAGCTGCCTTCCAAAAGTATACAGATAATGCTGTTTCAAAAACTGTTAACATGCCAACAGAAGCCACAGTGGAAGATGTGAGGATGGTTTATGAGCTTGCTTGGAAGCTAAAATGTAAGGGCGTGACCGTTTTTAGGTATGGAAGCAAACCGGAACAAGTTCTATACATAGGAGAAATAAAAGCTAAGGAAAAGCAATTTGTTATGGCGGAATCTGAGTATGCTGGTGGTTGCCCAACAAAAACATGTCCCTTCCCAGGTTAAAACACTCTCACAGTGTTTACTCTTCTTTTTGTATAATGATCTCTCTGCCTTCAAATATGGCTTTTACGAGTTTTTCCCTAGCGTTTTCGACAAATCGCCAAACGGTATTTCTTGAAACCATCATTCTTTCACCGGCTTCTTCAAAAGACAATTTTTCTAAATCTATGAGTCTTAACGCTTCTATTTCGGCTGGTTCCATATAGATGGGTTCTAAACTTTTTTTGGGTGAGGGTTCAAGTTTTTCTGTTGCGGGGTTTGTGGTTATTGCTATGGGTTTTGGTGGTCTTCCAACTCTGCCGTGTCTTCGTCTTCTGCGCCATTGCCATCCTGACATGGTTTATGGGATATATCACAAAACTTAAATAGTTTGCGCCTAAAATATTATGTGCTATATCACAAAATAGAGGTGAACGCTAAAAATGAGGGGGTGGCGCTACTGGCCAAGAGGATGGTGGTGTCCAAGACATCCGTGGCCTCCACCTTGGGCTCAAAGCCAGTATTATCCTTATCCATCCGACCCAAATGAAGAACTGAAAGCCTTAGAGGATTTAAGAAAGAGCATAGAATTGGAACTTGCAGACATAAATAAACGCATAGAAGAGCTTAAGAAGCTAATTCAAGAGAAAAAGTGATGGCTTAATGGCAGCACAACCTAAGAGTTTAAGAGTTGCCGTTGCAACGATTGGCGAAAAGGGACTTGAAGATAGGTTTCGCATGAATTTGGTCACGCAAAAACCTTCACAATTGTAGACATAAAAGATAAACGCGTTAAAAATGTGGAGGTAATAGAGAATCCAGCTGCGTCGCTTAGTCATGGAAAAGGACCAGTTGTAGCAAAATATTTGGCAGCCATGAAGGTAGACCTAGTTATTTCAGGAGAAGTTGGACCTGGCGCCGCAACCATGCTTAATGAACTTAAAATAAAAATATTAGCTGCCAAGTCTGGAGACCAAGTGATAAACGTTTTAAGAAGTAATTCTCTGATTAAGTGATGCAATCTAAACAAAAAGGGTTGGTTTTACGGCGTGGTTTTCATTTTGTAGTTTGTTTTGACTCCGGCTTTTTCGAAAAGTTTTCCAACTGGACAATTTTCTAATGTTAGTTTAAAGATTCTTTGAATCCTATCTTCTGAAGCGTCAGCTTTAACTTGAATGTCAAAGTTGGCTTCCGTTATTGTGCCTTCTTCCTCTGATTTTACTGCTTCCAATTTAACGTCTAAATCCTTCAATGGAACACGCATTTTCTTGGCTGTTAAAGCAAAAATTGTCGCAAAGCATCCAGCATAACTCATTACAGCGCATTCGAGGGCAGTTGGTCCCATGTCTGAGCCAAGTTCTGGTGGAAGGTCAAGGCATATGCTATGCGCTCTGCCATCATCAACTACTATCCTTAATTCCTTAACCAACTTTGCGTTTGCGTGAAGTTTTTGTGCCAAATTTTCACCTCCCTTTAAATTAAAAAAGAAAGGGGTTTAGGGGAGTTTCTTTTTGCATAGGAACCAGTCCACACATTCGTAGCCTTCTTGCAAGCGTTTTTCTGCTGCATCCTGCGTTAGAGGCGGTGGAACAATAACTGCTTCGCCTGGACGCCAATTGGCTGGACAAGCAACTTTGTATTTGTCGGCTGTTTGTAAGGCGTCAATGACCCTTAAAATTTCGTCCATGTTTCTTCCAACATTTAATGGATAGTATATCATGGCTCTTAATGTCATTTCTGGGTCTATGAAGAACACGGCACGAACGGCTGCGGTGGCACTCATTCCTGGGTGGATCATACCGAAAATTGTGGCAACTTTCATGTCTAAGTCGGCTATTATTGGGAAGGGAATTTCTACACCTAACTTTTCCTTTATACGTCTAACCCATGCTATGTGGGAGTAAACGCTGTCTATGCTCAAACCAATCAATTGAACATTTCGCTTCACGAGTTCATCGTGAATTTTTGCAAAAGCAGCAAACTCCGTAGTGCAAACTGGCGTAAAATCCGCTGGATGAGAAAACAATATAACCCATTTTCCCTTAAAATCTGAAAGCTTAATCTTCCCATGCGTTGTTACTGCTTCGAAATCTGGAACTGGTTCGCCAAGTCTCAATAAAGGTCTTTTTTCTTCCATTTTTATCTGCCTCATTCATTTTTTCGGAACAAAAAACTTTTATTTCAGACTATTTTATATATTTTTCGGATAAAAATAGACGAAATTTAGATAAAATAATACTGAAATAGGGTGAAAGCATATGTTAGAACTTGATAAAATTGACGAAAAAATCCTTCAAATGCTAGAAGAAGATGGGCGAAAATCTTTCACGGAAATAGCTGAAAAACTGAAAATAAACGAGTCAACCGTCAGAAAACGGGTTTTAGCAATGCAGAAGGAAGGAATAATAAAAAGGTTCACTGTTAAAGTTGACCCGAGAAAGCTGGGAATAAACACTGTCGCCATAGTTGGATTGGAAACTGACCCCACGAAACTTTTAGAAGTAGCCCAAAGACTTTGCGAATTTTCAGAAATTAAATGCGTTGCCACATCCAGTGGAGACCACATGATAATGACGGAAATCTGGACAAAGGACGGAAGGGAACTTACAAAACTTATATCAGAGAGGATTGGAACTATTGAAGGAGTAAAAAGGGTTTGCCCAGCAATAATTTTAGAAAAGTTAAAAGAATAATAAGGAATGGTGAGCCAAAGTGAGTTTAATACCTGAAGAACATAAGGAGCACATTAAAGCTGAACTCCAAGAGAAAATGGAAAATCCAGTAAAAATCGTTATGTTCACTCAAGAGGTTGAATGCCAATTTTGCGCCCAGACAAGACAATTAATCAATGAGTTGGCAGCCTTAAATGATAAGATTAGGGTTGAAATTTACGATTTTCTTGTTGATGCGGATAAGGCTAAAAGATATGGTGTTGACAAGGTTCCAGCCTTAGTTATTATGGGCGAGAAGGATTATGGAATAAGGTTTTATGGACTGCCTTATGGCTATGAGTTCCAAACCCTTCTGGAAAGCATAATAAACGTTTCAAGAGGAAGGACAGACCTTTCAGAAGAAACAAAGAATAAGCTTAAAGAAATCAAAGCTCCAGTTCACATCCAAGTTTTTGTGACCTTAACATGCCCGTACTGTCCAATGGTTGCAAGCACAGCCCAAAAATTCGCCATAGAGAATGATTTGATAAGGGCTGATGTGGTTGATATAAGCGAGTTTCCCCATTTAGCCCTAAAATATGCGGTTATGGGAACACCGAAGACTGTTATAAATGAGAAGGTAGAGTTTGTGGGAGCTTTTCCAGAAGACCTTTTCCTTGAACACGTGCTGCTTGCAGCAACTTAATATTGCCATAATTGGGTTTTGAGCTTGACAAACAAAGAAACTTTGCAGCTAATCTTCATTTACAGCGGAGAATTCGCAGAACGCGTTATAAGAAACTTGATAAACGACCCAAGCTTCTGCAAATCATGTGGGCTTTATTGCGACTCATGCAAATACAACGTTTACAGCTTCGTCCGCAACATTCGAGCGGCAATACAACTTCCGAATCCTACAGAGCTGCCAGCTTTCATAGACAATCCAGAAGAGTATATGCCAAAGAAAATTCCAAAGGCTGATTTATGCGTAACATCTGGACTGCACAAGGATTTGCTTTTGGAACTGCCAAAATACATAAAAAATGCTGAAATTAAAGGGTTGATTGTGCCTATAGAAGATTTTAACGAAGTCCCCTCAGGCTTGAAGAAGCAATTGGAAGAAAAATGCTTGGAATTTGGATTGGAATATGCTTTTCCGAAACCTTTCTGTTCTTTGGAACCATCGAAGGATAAGCCTACAATCTCAAGGTTTATAGAGGAAATGAAGGTTGGAAGACCATCGTTGGAGATAACCACTGCGAAAAGGGGCAAACAAGAAGTTATAGACTCTGCGGTTGTTAGGCGAAGCGCCCCATGCGGTTCCACATGGTATATAGCCAAAAAACTTGTTGGAGTAGAATTGAAAAAGGAAAATCTTTACGATGCCATAGCAAAAGCCCACCACAGTTACCCATGCACAGCAACAATGAACGTAGACCCAGAAACCAAAGAACCCATACTCCACATGGGAGGCTACATAATACGGGAAGAAGTGGAGAAAGCCTTGAAACGGATAACTTAAATTATGGCTTTGAGAAGGCTTGTTTATGCATGAATGGGCCTTGGCAGAAGCAATAATCACAACAGCAACGCAAATAGCAGAAAAGGAAGGGTTAACCGAAGTTACTGAAGTGAAAATAAAAGTTGGCGAACTGCAACAAGTCGAATCAGACATTTTGGAATTTGCCCTTTCGCAGTTGAAGTCTGGTAAGCTCCAAAAGGCAAAGTTTCAGGTAGAAACTATGAAGGCAAAGCTGAAATGCAGAGTCTGCGGAAACCAATGGTTCTTTAGCAAAGAAAATTTGGATGAAAAAACAGCAGAAGCCATCCATTTTGTTCCAGAAATCGCCCACACCTACATAAAATGTCCAAAATGTGGGAGTCTAGACTTCGAAATACTAGAAGGACGCGGAATCTGGCTTGAAAGCGTTAAAGGACTGAAATAGCATGGCAGACCCAAGAATAAGCATAATAAACGAGCGCATTAAGGAAATTCGCAATATAATTGCTGTCTCAAGCGGCAAGGGTGGAGTTGGCAAAAGCTTAGTGGCATCAACCTTCGCATTAATACTAGCAAAAAAGGGTTACAGTGTCGGTCTTTTCGACTTGGACTTTACAAGTCCATCAACGCATGCGATACTGGGCATTGAGGGCGTGCAACCTAAAGAAGAGAAAGGTCTGGTTCCGCCAGAGGTTTACGGTTTAAAGTATATGTCAATAGTTTACTATTCTGGCGAATATGCATCTCCGTTAAGAGGAACAGATGTCTCAAACGCTTTAATCGAGCTACTTGCCATTACACGATGGGGCAGATTGGATTTTCTGATTGTGGATATGCCGCCTGGCATAGGCGACGCAACCCTAGACTTGTTACGTTTAATTAAAAACGTGAAGTTTCTAATCGTAACCACATCCTCCCTTTTGGCTTTTGAAACAGTCAGAAAACTCGTAAGTCTACTAAAAGCTTTGAATGTTCCAATTATAGGCGTTGTTGAAAATATGAAAATGAACCATTCTAAGGCTATACAAGAAAGAGTTCAGAGTTTAAGCGTACCATTTTTGGGTGAAATTCCCTTCGACACTAAAATTGAAGAATCCATAGGAAAAACCAGCAAGCTTCTAAAAACGGTGTTCGCAGAAAAAGTGGATGGAATAGCCTCTAAAATTATTTAGGCTTTCGTCCTTTTCTTCTTAAGCACATTTTTTACAGGCTTGCCTTGCATCATAGCCTCTTCTAAAGAGTTTGCCTTGCGAAGCTCTTGCATATACCAGCTTCTATCTCTTGAATAGTTTATGCCGAAGGCTATTCCCAAAACCATCAAAGATAAACCACAAATTATCATGGCTAATCCCAAGATTGCACCTGGATGCGCTTGTGCATAATATGGTATGAAGATGAACCATTCTGGTTGTTCAGAAAAAATTGCTTTAGCTAAGCTTATGGTTTCTAACATTCCGCCAACAAAAAACACTACGCCAGCCAAAAACATGAGGTAGGCTACTGACTCGTTATGCCTTGACTCTTCAGCTTTCTCATGTAAATATTCTCTGAAGGACATTGATGTTCAAATATGTCAAATTAGCGAACGTATACGTAAATATTATTATGTGGAAATAAACATTGCAGAAATGAATTAATAATAAACATAAAATGGAAAAGGTATAGCCTTGCCACATATAAAAGCAGTAATCTTCGACTTCATCGGCACACTGACAAACGTCAAAAACTACAATCTAGAAAACTCGAAAATGAAACTGCATAAGGCTTTAGTTGATGCGGGCTTTAACATCACCACAGAAAGTTTTTTGGAAGCCTACACTCAAGCCCACGAGAAATATCGTGTTATAAGATACGAAAAATTAGTGGAAGTGACAAACGCCGTTTGGATTTCAGAAGCCCTAAATAATCTTGGATTTAAGGCAAGCCTTGAAGATGTACGCATAAAAACAGCTGTAAACATATTCTTCGAAGACTATTTAAACTCGCTGGAGCTTAGACCATGCGCAAAAAGGCTCTTAGAGAAAGCTTCCACGGAGTATAAGTTGGGCGTAATTTCGAACTTTACATACGCACCCGTAATTTACGCTGGTCTCAGAAAATTAGGCATAAACCACTTCTTCAACGTAGTTTTAGTTTCGGAAGACGTGGGCTGGCGCAAACCACACATAAAAATTTTTCAAGAAGCTTTACAGAGGCTTAAAGTAAAAGCGGAAGAAGCAGTTTACGTTGGAGATAGCCCAGCAGAAGACATAGCAGGTGCAAAAAAGGCTGGAATGAAGACAATTTTTGTTCCATCACAGTTTTACTCCCTTAAAGAGTTGAAGAAAAATCAACAAAAACCAGATTTCATCGTAAAGAATGTCTGTATACTTTACAGGATGTTTCCAAAAATTTTAAACAAAATAAACCGTTAACCTTCGTTTTCCATACTTTTGGCGTAAAATCAAACCAATACGGACCTACCCTCTCTAGATTTTCTGCAAGATCCTGCAGTTTTATTGTTTCAAGGAAAATTAGTATGTGTTGTTGGTGCGGTCGCCGGGATTTGAACCCGGGTCGTCAGCGTGGCAGGCTGATGTCCTAGACCAGGCTAGACTACGACCGCTTGTATTGGCTAAAGAGATTTTGTTAAGGTTCTTATTTTCTTTTTCTAAAAAGAGTTTGGTGATAAAGGTTTTAGGGCGTTGGTTTTAGGATGTTTTCGAGTTCTTCTATCTTTTTCAGAATTACGTCTGAGTGGATTATTATCCATGGGCTAGGGTTTTCAATTTTGCATATGCAGATGGTTCTTTTTCCCTTTAGCTTGGCATAGAAGAGTTCCATACATGTTCCAGCTGAAAGTTCTGGAAGATATGCAACTAAGATGTCACATTTTTCTATATCTTCCAAATCTCTCTTTATGAAATTTGCTGCTGGAACCTTATTCCACCAGCCAGGCTCGGTTCCACGATAAATAATTTTTTCACGTTCCCAAGGGTCAATTGGTTCGTAGCCGCAGCGGAAACAAATTTCGCGGATAATTTGCCTATAAAACTGTTTTTCTTCCATGCCTTGGATAGGACCTGAAATGAAAATCTTTCGTTTCATAAACAACCCATCATGCGATTAGTGGAAACTTTCTATATCAAACGAAAGAATTAAGAAGGTGGCAAATATTTTGCTCTTTCTACACATCTAATTAAATGGAGAACCAACTCGATGGGATTCCTTGCCCCTCTAACAGCAGTTATCCTTACATTCTCCTTTCTTGGAGTGCTGTTGTATAAGCGTGTGAATTTGGCGATAACATTAAATGCTACAGCATTGCTTTTGGCTTTGCTTACGCTTGACTGGACAAATATTCCAAAGGTAGTTTTTGACACCACGGATTATTCAAAGGTTGAGGGCATGCAAGCAATTTTGGTTGTGCTTGCAACCTTTGGAATTACCTTTTTAAGCCAACTCTATAACGAAACAGGAGAAATTAAGCGCCTAAGCGAAAGCTTAAGCAAAATCGTTAAAAATTCGAAAATAATTTCAAGTGTTCTCCCAGCCATTATTGGTTTTCTCCCAGTGGCTGGTGGAGCGTTAATGTCAGCGCCAATAGTAGATGAAGAAACAGAAAAATTGAAGTTATCGCCTGAAAAGAAAACTTACATAAATTTATGGTTTAGACACACAATTTTTCCGGTATACCCAATTAGTCAGTTGCTAATAACGACCGCTGCCCTTACTGGTGTACCCATGTTCCTGATAATTTTGCGCCAAATTCCAGTGGTCATTGTTATGGTGTTGGTTGGATACTTTATTGCATTTTGGAAAGTTCCCTATGCTAAAAACCCAGAACCCCTAGGAGAAAGCAGTTTAGTCTTAAACATAAGGGAATCTTTTGTTTCCTTTTCTCCGATTTTGGCGACAATCTTTATGGTTGTCGCTTTAGGTTTAACTGGTTTAAATTTGTCTCAGCAAGGTTTTGACGTGTTCATAGCAACACTTCTTGGAATATCAGTTTTAATTTTTATTTCAAAACCAAACTCAAACGTCCTCACAAAACCTTTAAAAAACAGCGGAATTTACGCAATTACACTTGCAACTTATGGAGCTTTCTTACTAAGAAATGTTATTAAGGCTACAGGAGTTTCTGAAGTCTTCAACACTCTCGTTTCGAACGGAAACATCAACATTGTAGCCCTTTTAACAATAATTCCAAGCGTTTTAGGATTTCTTACTGGTTCACCCCTAGCAGGAATATCCATAAGCGTTTCAATAATGGAAGGAATAATACAGTTCCTGCCAAGTGTTGCCTCACTCATTTACATGAGCGCCTACCTCGGATACATAATAGCGCCAACCCATCTCTGCTTCACATTCACAGCAGAATATTTCAAATGCTCTCTCGGAAAAACCTACAAATACGTAGTTCCATCATTTTTAGTGACTTTCATAACCGCACTTCTAATTTATTTTCTATTTTAAAATAGCATTCTGGTGCCGAGGGCCGGACTTGAACCGGCGACAACCCGGTCTTCAGCCGGGCGCTCTCCCAGGCTGAGCTACCTCGGCTATTTGCAATTTAATCAAGTGCAGTTTTGCTTTTAAGTTTTCTGAATTTGTTAGCAGAAGAAGGTTGGGGCGCAAGTTTTCTCACCTTGTCGAAGGAGAAGGGAGAGAAGGGAGAAATTTATGCGAATTTCCCGGACTTGCACCCCAAGTTTAAATCAGCGTTTTTGGTTATAGAAAAGGTTTATGGAACATTGTTTCATAGTTGTTCTGATTCAGAATCCTAATTTTTAATACATCAGAAAGGGAAACATCCTTTAAAACTTTAAAAGTTAAAGTTAAATGCGCTAAGAAGGGATGGGTTGTGAAAAAGAAAAAGGCAATAATAACCGTTGAGTTGGTGGCGGAAAGCGCTGTTGAAGACAATGGAAGAATAGTGCAGGAACTGCTTGATTGGTTCCGAGAGGATGCTATTTACATTCCTTGGGTTAAGGATGTTAAAGATGTTGTTGTGAAGGAAAATTAAGCTAAAATTTAAAATAATGGGTTAAGAAATAGCCAATTAGAGCGAAGATCAGAAAACATAGCATCATCAAAAACTTTTCTTTCTTCTCAAATGTTTCCTCGTTTTTTGAAGCGGCCATGAATAGTTCGCCCTATTGTGAACTTTTTAAAATGTCCTTCTGGAAAGATTTTATGAAATAAGAATATGTATTTCAGATTCTATAGCAAAGATTATGAGAGTTAAAAGAGTAAAATAAGGTGGAAGGGCCTGTGGTCTAGTTGGTTAGGACGTCGCCCTCACGCGGCGAAGGTCCCCGGTTCGAATCCGGGCAGGCCCATATTTTAAAATACGGTTTAATGGAAGAAGTATTCTGTTTTTTCTTCCTCTTGGGGTTCGGAGATTATGGGGCGTTCTTGTTTCTTTTCTTGCTCTTTTATTCTTTTTTCGAGTTCCATGATTTTTGATTCTAGTTGCTCTACAGCCTCATGTTTGATCTTGAGGTGTTCTTCTAGTTCTTGGATGGCGAGTTTTTCTTGCATTATTCTTGCTTTCTCTTCAAGTGTCCTTTCTTTTTCTTCTAGTGAGTGGAGTTGAAATTCTAGTTCTGCCCTTTTCTTTTGTAAATCTTCAAGTTCATGCCAGGCGCTCAAATTTTGCACCCAAAATTCCATAGGGTTGAGGAAATAATAATGTTGTGAAGGCAGAATCTGTATTTGGAATTAGAAGGTGAGAGTTTTATTTTTGTTAAATTTTCTTTTGTGTCTTTTTGTTGGACATGTACGCAAAAAGATTTATTAAATATTAATATTTGCTATACATAGTGATGGTGCAATAAAATGGAGAAAAGCTTAACATCCTTAAAGCTTGAAGAAGGTCATCAAATTTTCTTTAAATGCAGCGAATGTCATGGAACATTCCAAAAACCGATTTTGGCAACCGTTAACTCTCGTGGGCATGCGCAAACATATTATGCGTGTCCTCGTTGTCTCACTAAAGTAGCTGTGATAAAAGATTCTAAAGAGAGAAAAGAAGAAGAGGTTTCGTCTTCTTCTGAAAAAGTTAAGAAGGCTGAGGTTAAGCATGAAAGTGCGGTGGAGTGTAAGCATTTCCTTGGATATTTAAAGAAACGTCCTAAGGGCACATCCATTCCGGATGAGTGTCTAGTGTGTGATAAAATGGTTGAATGTCTCATTCATTAAACATAAATACTCTGTAGGGTTTTTATTCAGTTCAGTGAGTGATGTTTGCTTCCGCTTAGAGATATTAATAAGTCTTTAACGACTCCTCACGTTAACCGTCTAATTTTAATTGCAAACATCATCATTTTCACTGTATATTGGCTTTCAAACAGTAACATTTTTTTAAACTCTCGGTTTGCGGGTGAAATGGAACAAGAATTTGTGATGTTTCCAAACGAGATAATTCATGGGCAGCGGCTTTACACGCTTTTCACTTCAATGTTTATGCATGCTGGATGGCTTCATTTGTTGGGAAATATGCTTTTTCTTTATGTTTTTGGAGATAATGTTGAAGATGTATTTGGGCATGTGGGGTATATAGGTTTCTATTTACTTTCTGGAGTGGCTGCGGCGTTCACACATATTTTAAGCATACTATTTTTCCATGAAATGGGAAGCTTAGCTGAGGGTGTTGTAGGGGCTTCTGGAGCGATTTCTGGAGTTTTAGGCGCCTATTTTGTTCTTTATCCCAACGCAAAGATTTTAACATTAGTTTTTTATGCTATTTTGCCCTTGCCCGCCTTCATCTTTTTGGGAGTTTGGTTTTTATTGCAGTGGTTTTACGGAATCTTCGATATTGCTGGTGGGGTTGCTTATTGGGCGCATATTGGTGGTTTCCTTGCTGGAATGTTTCTGGCTTTAGTTTTCGGGTTAAAAAGGAAGAAGGCTCGGGAAGCTCGTTTTCGCTTGTAATTGTTAGGTTTTTGGGGTCTGTCCGTCATGAGTTCCTCATCTGCATAAATCAGACTGGGACGGCTACATCATTCCCCAAAGTATAAAACTGAAAACTGTCAAATAAACTTTCTACAAAAGCGTATTTTCCAATTTCTTGTAAAGAGCTTTTATTGTTCCAGAAACCGTTAAAACATGAATAGTTGCTGGTTTATTTCCAATTTTTGTTATTGATGCTAGGGCTGTTCTAACCATTTTAACAGCCGTATGCGCAGCACGTAAAACAGCAAACTCCTTCTCCATATCGTAATCAATTAGGGCTAAGCCTGTTTGGCTTGCACCATATTCCCCATAAAGCTTTGAAATTGCGTTCCAAACAGCGTCCATAAAATCTTTTGAGCTAAAAGTTTCATTAGAATCTATTTTTAAGGCTAAATAGCGCCGCCTCACTTTCTTCAACAATCCTTCCCCTTACGAACTATCTTTATTCCAGGCGCAACAAACTTTGGACTGAGATTTTCCCTATTTCTTTTGATGATTTGAATTGGATTTTTTGAAACCGCCTCCATTGCTGATGCCTCGTCCAAGTCGAAGAGCGAAGCCAAAAAAGCCATATCCATTGGCTTTCGCATGAGAAATTCGTCGGAAGCGCCGCTTGATATGACTATTGGTACATGAAATTTTTGAGCAATTGCCGTTTCTTTCCGCAAACTCGAAAGAAGCCTAACCCTCGCTGGACCCTCTAAGGTGAGGAGCGATTTTATGTCAATTTCAAAGGATGCTAAAGCTTTCGAAGCCAATTCAGCTTCTGCCTTATCAAAAAATCTTTGGTGAGGATTAGGGGACGGAAAGTTTAGGAGATCTACGCGGCGGTCTTTTGCTGCTTGCCTCGCAATGGTTTTGGATTCGCAAATTACCGCAATTATTTCAAATTTTCTTCTAAACTTTCTTAGACTGTATATTAGCTCTTTTGGGGTTCTGGGTTTTAGGTCTGTTCTAGAAGCCATATCCATCTTGTATTCTCCGCACATGTTTCGCATTTTTTCAATTTCTTCTTTCTTCGCGGTTAATGAAAAAGTTATGGCTATGAGGCTGTATCCAAGCTTTGAGGCTTTACTAATCATGTTAGCAACTTTTTTCAAGTCATTAAGGTTTGGGCATAAATGCAAATCAGCGTATACTCTTTTCATGGTAGCAACCCAAATTTTCTGCAGATTTCAATTATTTCCTCTGGATTATGCTTTTGGAAGTGTATTCGGAAGTGGATGGGGTCTGTTGTGCAAAGTTTAACCTCATTTAGGTAGGCTGATTGTTTGTCAATTCTAATGTAAAGGTTTCCCCCTTCCAAATGCTGTTTAATCTCATTTCGTAAAAGCTTCTTGTCTAAGGGGCTTAAACTGGAGGCTAATTTCTTAAAAACTGCTTGAACGGCGTTTTTATCTTTAACTCTCGCTTCTAAAAGGGTTATGGGGTTTCCATGATGTCCAGTTAAAACAGTTCTTTTAAAAGTGATTGTGTCAACCACTTCTGCTGGAAGGAGGTTGTGGACAGCGTTCAAAACTTTATCTACCTCTTCTGTGGCGTGGGCGAAAACCCTTATGTCAATGTATCCTATTGGAATTTTAGAAGACAAAACCTCATCACTATTTTCATTAAAGCATTCTCTAACTTTTAGATTTTCCCTTAGATTTTTTGGGCTTGGGTTTCTCTTTTTCTATGAAGGCTTTAACGGCCTTAACATTTTCCATGTGAACTGTTTTTCGCCTGAAATCCACTGGAATTCCAGATTTTAAGGCTTCTTTTAGGCTTATTCCAGCCTTTTTAAGTTCTTCGCGGCTGAAACCCTTTCCATAACGCTGTTTTCCGCCCTTTTTGAAAACTTTTGGCTTAAGCGCCATAATCATGCGTTATTTTTCTCCTCTGGCAGCTTTTCTGCTTGGTCTAAGTTTTTCTGCTCCACGCCCCTTCGTTCTTAAGCCTCTAACTTTTTTGCCTGCGCTTGTTAAGCCTCTGAAAACTCTTCCGCGATGCTGTTTTTGAGTTATCCAGTTTATGTCTTTGTCTGCTGCTATTGCTGGGTGGTTTGGGTCGACCATTATGACTTCGAACCATTTTGAGCGTCCGTCTTCGCCTACCCAGTAAGAGTTTAAAACTTCAAGGTTTGGAAACTTTCTTGCCGCTTTTTCTTCAGCGATTAAGCGCATGCTTTTGGCTGGCTTAAACTTTTTAACACCCATACGCTTTGGTCGTCTTCCAGCCTTAGGCCTCTTTTTTCGCAGTCCACCTCTTCTAACGCGGACCCGAACTATGATGAAGCCCTGTTTTGCTTTGTAGCCTAATTTTCTAGCTCTATCCAGCCTCGTGGGTTTTTCCACGCGGGTTATAGCTGGCTGTCTGCGCCACTCTATTAGTCTTTGACGCATTAACTCGTCTACGAAGGATTTTTCTGGTTTAGCCCATGCTTCTGCAATATATTTATACGCCATATTTTCACCTCTCCATTAGTTTATGGTTCAGCCTTTAGGGGGCTACATCCCAGCGGAAAATTATCCGCCAGCGCTTCTGTTTCATAGCACTTTGGAGTGAAATAAACTTTTCCAATAAAAATTTAAACTCACATTAAAACACGGTCTACTTTTTGTTGGTTATGGTTTCTTCTGCCAGTTCTTTCACGCGGGTTTCTATGAATTCTTTGACTTTCTCTTGACTGTATTTTTTCTCTTCTTCCTGCTTCCTCAACTGCTCCTTAATTTTTGTTAGAACTTCTGGAATGTCAAAAGGTTTTACTATGTAGCCGTCTGCTCCTTTGTTTAATGCTTCTATGGCATTTTGAAGTGACGGATAGCCCGTAATAATTATTTTTCGCATTTTCGGCACAGTCTCTTTAATTCTTTTTAGGAGTTTTGTTCCTTCCATGTCTGGAAGCCTAATGTCTATAAGGGCTAGGTTGTAGAATTTTTTGTAGGATTTTCTGATGGCTTCTTTACCATTTGCAGCAGTGTCAACACTATATCCTTCTTCTTCCAGTATGGTTTTTAGAACTTTTCTTATGCTTTCGTCATCGTCGACGACAAGGATTCTGGCATCTTTAACCATATTTTTTCACCTCCTTCTTCAACAATTTTTGCTTTGATAGGAACAATCACGGTAACAGTTGTGCCCTTCCCAACTGTGCTTTCAACTGAGATTTTGCCGCCATGCGCCTCCACAAGGCGTTTACAAATAGGTAAGCCTAAACCCATACCCCTCGATTTAGTTGTGAAAAATGGCGTCCAAATTTTCTCTAAAACATCGTTAGGAATACCAGTTCCAGTGTCCGTAAAAGCTATTTCCACATTACCGTTTAATTCCTTACTTGTTATCGTAATTTTGCCGCCCTTTGGCATAGCATCTACTGCATTCCTAATTAGGTTGCCGAAAACCCTTTTCATTTTGTCAACATCAACTTTTATTTTTGGGCTGTCTTGTGTTAAATCTAAAATTTCTATTCCTTTCGGAATTTCCACCGTTAATAATGTTTCTGTTACTATTGCTTTTGGAGTTGTTTCTCTAAACTCCAATTTTACTTCTCGCGAATATTCCATAAGGTCTGAAATTATTTTATTCGCATACTCCACATTTTCTTCAATAAGTCGTAACATTTCCTCAACATTTTTATCTATAAGCGAGCCCAGCCTGTTTTTTAGGTAGTAAACAGCGCTTTTTATGCCAGTCAACGGATTACGCAAATCATGCCCAACCATAGCTGCAACTTGCCCAATGGCGGCGAGCCTTTCAGATTTTATTAGCTGTTCTTGAGCTTCTTTCAGCGCTTTGGTTCTTTGCTCGACGAGTTCCTCCAAGTGTTGTGCATACTCTTCAAGCTTTTGCTGCATCTGCTTTCTTTCAGTTATGTCTCTTGCGATGCCAATAACCTCAATTTTTCCACCGCTAACTATTGGAAAAGCAGATATTTCAGCAAAAACAGTTTTTCCGTCTTTCCTTACGAGTTCAAATTCTTCTGGACCATACCTTTCTCCTCTCATGTTTGTTTTGATGGCTTCCTTAATTTTTGGCAAGCATTTTTCTGGGAAAATTCCAGCTTCAAATATGCTCTTTCCAATAAGCTCTTCCTTCCTATAGCCTATCAATGCTTCAGCCTGCTTGTTTCCGTCTATAAATCTGCCTTGTAAGTCATTAATGTAAATGGCGTCTGGGGCATATTCTATCAGGCGTTTAAGCCTTTCCTCAGACTCTTTGAGTTTTTCCTCCATTTTTCTGCGTTCAGTAACGTCCATTATGATGCCGAGGGCGCCTTCATATTCGCCTTTCTCATTCCAGAGTGGCGATGCTGAAACCTGCAAAATTCGTGGTTTGCCGTCTTTATGGTATAAGGCTATTTCGTAGCGGCTAGTTTCTCCCCTTTTTCTAATTTCTGTTTGCTTTCTTATCTTTTTGAAGTCTTCTTCGTCGACAAATCTGCGAAGATTAACGCCTATAAGCTCCTGCTCGTTGTATCCGAGCATTTCGGCAAATGCCCTATTTACAAAGGTTATGTTCTCATTTTCATCCACAGTCATTATGCCTTCCGATGCAGTTTCAAAAATAGTCTCAAGCCTTCTGTTTGTTTCCATCAACTTCCTTTCAACTTCTTTAAGCTTGGTTATATCCACAATAAGTGCTTGGAACCCAACAGTTTTGCCATTAATCATAAAACGTGTGGGTTTTGACCATAAATGAATAACTGACCCGTCTTTACGTAAAGCTCGAAATTCTAAATCTCTCGGTTGCCTCCGTAATACCACAATTCTAAGGAATAAGCGTGTTATTTTTGCTCTGTCTTCCGGATGTAAGAAAAATTTGAATGGACGACCAAGCAACTCATCCACAGAATAGCCCAGCAATTCAACCATTGCCTTATTGACATACGTAAAACGTCCTTTAGTGTCTGTAATAGCAACAGCTACAGCCGCATTTTCAACTAAACTGCGGAAACCTTGCTCAGAAATCAAAAATTCCGCAAATTCTGTTACATTGTTGGCTTTTTTGGACATTTTAGCACTTCCGCTATACGCAGCAAATGACTCAAAATGTTTTCTAGAGTTTTGGCATTTAACTTGTGTGAATGTAGAGTCTAGATTAAGAGTAACCATACATATTCAGAATCTGATTCAAACCATGTAGCAGAAGACTTTCAAAATTAGAGTTTTATAAGAGAAGATTATGAATTATAAAGCTCAGCTAAACAGCAGGATTTGCCTATGGCTAAACCCAAAATTGGCATGTCAACGCTGTACTGTCTAAGCCACCCTTTCAACAAAATTCCAACACAAATTCTGGACGCAAAAACATCATACATCGAAGTGGTTGATGATGGCTTTCACACACTAAACAACCGAAGAGTCCAGATATTAAAAGAGATTGGCAACTCTTACAACTTAAGCTATTCTGTCCACTCGCCTTTTGCTGATATAAACATTGCTTCACCCTCAAAACCCATGTTAAACGCCATGCTTAAAAGATTAGAAAAATCAATGGCTTATGCAAGCGCCCTAAACGCTTCTGTTTGGGTTTTCCATCCAGGATTAAAAACTGGTGTTAGCATGTTTTATCCTGGCATGGATTGGCTTCAAAACTTAAAGACAACACGCCTACTGCTTAAAAAGGCTGAGGATTATGGCGTTAAAATAGCTATAGAAAACGTGCCAGAACCATATCCATTCCTAATGAAAAGCGTTGAAGATTTCGCCAAGTTTTATGAAGAGATTGACGAGGACGTAAGCCTAGTTTTTGATGTTGGACATGCCAACTTGAACGGAGAGATAGAGCGTTTTCTAACCGCCTTTAAAGATAAGATTATGCATGTGCATTTGCACGATAATGATGGGAGAGCAGACCAGCATTTGGGAATAGGCTATGGCACAATTGATTGGGAGAATGTAGCAAAACTATTCAAGAAAATTTCCTATAACAAGATTCTAATCGTTGAGTCTGTTGAGCATGTTAAGGAAAGCATGGAAAAATTAAGAAAACTGTTCCTTTAGGCGCTTGAAAGCGGAATCTCTATTCTCATAAAATCCTCAGCCACGCTTGTGTTTTTGAAAATTTTCTTTGCTTGTTCCAAAAGTATGCTTGCATCCTCATATCTTGCGCTTACATGCGTCAAAATTAGCTGCTTCACCTTAGCCTTTTTCGCATTTCTTGCCGCCTGCTCAGGCGTCGAGTGCCCATCTTCTTCAGCTCTTTCAACCATTTCATCATCTAAAGTGGCGTCATGAATAAGCAAATCCGCGCCAAAAGCAAACTTCACAAAACCTTTAAAGGGTCTTGTATCGCCAGTGTAAACAATTTTTCTTCCAAGTCTTGGCGGTCCACTAACATCTTCGGGTTTGATGATTCGTCCATTGGATAGCTTAATTTTTTGTCCATGCTGCAGTTTCGACCACAATGGACCTTCTGGAACGCCTAAGGCTTTTGCTTTTTCCGGATAAAATTTTCCTGGACGGGGCTTTTCTATTAAGGCGTACGCCAAACTTGGAATTACATGGTTTGCCCAAACCGCTTGAACATAATATTCTTCCTCTTCACAAATAACACCCGCCTTCCGTATTTCGTGGATTTCAACCGGAAAGGTTAGGACAAACTGCACCGTTTCCCTAATGCCCTCTAAAAAGCGCTTTATTCCCGACGGCCCATAAACGTCAAGCCTTTTTTCTCTGTCGAGTAAAGCCATGGTTTGTAAGAGTCCTGGCAAGCCTAGAACGTGGTCTCCATGCATATGCGTTATGAAAATTTTCATTTTTTTGTGGAATCCAGTCTTAGCCTTTATCATTTGTCTTTGCACACCTTCGCCGCAATCGAACATTATTTGTTCGCCTTTGCGTTGTATGAGGATGGAGGGCAAGCTTCTTTTTGGTGTTGGAACGCTTCCGGCTGTGCCCAAGAAAATCACGTTTAAGCTCATGGGGGTTACACCTTTTCGAATACTGCTATTTCTCTTGTTAGGCTTCTGTGAACATAAACGAAATGAGACTCTAAATGTTTATACCCAAAGGCTGCGCCTATCCTTCCAATGTTTAATGTTTTTGGCGCGGCCATGCAAACCCTTTTTCCTTTATCAAGCATGTCACAAACAGCCGTTAAAGTTTCCTCGACTATCTGTTTCGTGGTTCTTCTTAAAGTGGTTGCAGACTTTCCATATGGCGGGTCTGTTACCACGCAATCAACCTTCCTTATTGGCGGGTTTTTGGCGTCGGCGAGTATGAGGCTTTCTGGTTTAATGTTAAAGTAAGTCATATTTTTTAAGGCCCCCTTTACCATGCGCTTTTGAATATCCAAACCCAAAACACGACAGCCGATAAGCGCAGCTTCTATGAGCATGCTTCCAGTTCCACAAAAGGGGTCGAAAACCAATTCGCCAATTTTTGGTTTAGCTAAGTTTACCATGCATCTTGCAAGTTTTGCTGGCATGGCGGATGGGTGAAAGAAGGGTTTTTTCTTTGGGCGTCTCTCCATAAATGGTGTTGGTGAAATTTCAGCCATTTTTATGCCGAAAAGAAATCTCTTATCTGTCAATATTCCAGTAAAGGTTTTTTCAGGATTTCCTAAGTTCACTTTAGCTTTTTCTTTCTTATTTAGGATTATTTCTCCAATTTTTCTTTCAAGAGCCATGCTGTCAATGTTTGGAGCGTGATTCTTTATGCGCCTTATGCGAACAGCGAAGCTTTCACCTTCCTTTAAAATCTGGCTAAAGTTTGCAGAGTTTACAGCTTTAACTATTTTACTCATCTCTGCTTCACAGCTGAATAGCTCTAATCCGCAAAGCCTTGTGAGGGCAGCTCTGCGCTTTATGGCTTCAATGCATTTTAATTCTGCTTCAAGCCTTAACGCTTGGTCAAGCTTTTCTAATATTTTATATGCGTAATCTTCTGCTTCAAGGATGGCTTTCAATTCGGAAACTGGCAGGGTTTCATGCTCGCCTGACAAGAGAAAGAAGAGTTTAGCCACTTTTATGCTCCCAAATTTCCTTACATATTAATGGCGCAATAGAAACTTTGCTCACATGGCTTGGAACACTGTCTGTGCCAACGATTTCTTCAACTCCAGCTTCCAGAATTCGCCTTTCAGCATCTCCAACCAGCAGCGGGTGAACACAAGCAGCCAAAACTTTTTCGGCTCCAAGTTCCTTCAAAATTTTAGAAGCGGCAACAATTGTGCCGCCCGTGCTTATTATGTCATCAAAGATTATGGCAGTTTCTCCTCTAACGTCGAAAGTTTTCTTTTCAACACTAATCTGCCCAGTGTAACGATCTCTTTGCTTTTCCAAATAACCACATTCTCCACCCAGAACTTTTCTGGCTTCTTCAGCAATGTGCATGGCGCCTCGGTCTGGCGCAAGCGCAAAAGCCCCAGCATAGCCCTTATTTTTGAAATATTCAGCCAAAAGCGGAATTGCTGAAATACTTTTTGCTGGAAACGGAAATTTACTTAACACTTTTTCTTGGTGAACGTTCACGGTTATGAGGCTATCTACTCCAGCAGCCTTCAACATCCGTGCAATGGTTTCAATGCTTATGGCTTCGCCTTGCAGAAAAGCCTTATCTTGGCGGGCATAAGCAAGATAGGGCACTATTGCGGTTACTTTTTTTGCTCCGTTTCTTTTCGCTGCATCTGCCAAAAAGGCTAATTGAATAATTTTGGCGTCTTGGGGTGGGCTTGTGGTTTGCACTATGAAAACTTCTTGGCTTTGCACTTCACTCTCTAATCTTATGTAGGATTCGCCGTCTGGGAATGTTTTGAAGGCTACCAGCACTTTTTGCGCATTTAAAAGCTCTGCTATTTTTTCGCCTAATTCTTTTGATGCTGGTCCAGGTATTATTTTCATTTTCTCGCCGCAATTAAGTTCGGTCCCATTTCTTTTAGACTTTTCCAGTAGCCTTATACTGTTCTATTAGTTCTTTGGCTCTGTCCATGCGGATTTTTCGCTCTTCAACCATTTTTTCAGCCACCAAATCTATTAGCTCATCGGTGGCGCCTGCGGCTATGGCTATGTTTCTTGCATGAAGCGACATATGCCCGCGCTGTATTCCTTCATGCGCCAAAGCTCTTAAAGCGCCCAAATTTTGGGCTAAGCCCACAGCGGCTAAAACTTCTGCGAGTTCGTTGGCTGTTTTTACGCCCAAGATTTTTAGGCATATTCTCGCTATCGGATGAGTTTTTACTGCTCCGCCTATTAGGCCTACTGCCATTGGCAGTTCTATTGAGCCTACTAGGTCGCCGTTTTCATTTTTCTCCCATATGGATAATGTTGTGTAGTGTCCATTTTTGGCTGCGTAGGCGTGAGCTCCCGCTTCTATTGCGCGGTGGTCATTGCATGTAGCGATTATGACGGCTATTATGCCATTCATTATGCCCTTGTTGTGCGTAGCAGCGCGGTATGGGTCTGCAGCCGCGAAAGCCCAAGCATTTACAATGCCGTCGACTACTTCTTCGCCGCCGACTGATTCTTTTGGCACGGTGCACCATGCGCGTGCTAAGCGTTTAACAGCCAAATTAGAAATTATGCGCAAATAAACACGTCCGCCTGTTATGCGTTCTATTAGGGGTGCTACGGCTTCTGCCATTGTGTTTACGGCGTTGGCGCCCATGGCGTCTCGGCAGTCCACATGCAACTCCGTGATTAGCATTGGTCCTTGAGTTGTTTGAATTACTTTTACGTCTAAATCTTTTGCTCCGCCGCCAACCGAAACCAAAACTGGGTCTTGGTCATTAGCCTTTTTTAGGATTTCTTCTTTTGCTTGGATTACTCGCATTTTAGCCGCGTAAGGGTCTTTTATGCCCACGGCTTGGATTTGACCAATCATTATGGGCGGCGTACTACTCGTGAAGAAGCCTCCGCCGTCTCTTGCCATTTTAGCTGCATAACTTGCCGCAGCGACGACGGAAGGCTCTTCAATAGCCATTGGAATCAAATAATCACGTTTGTTTATGAGAAAGTTTACTGCAATGCCCAATGGTATGGGGATGGCGCCAACAACATTTTCTATCATGCGGTCAGCCAAATCTAAGGGTAAAGAACCAGTATTCTGCAATAAAGCGGCTTCATCATCAGTTAAATTGGCAAACTCCTTAACAAACGCTAAACGCTCTTTTGGACTAAGCTTATAGAAACCCGAAACCAAAGACGACTTACCCATTTACATCACTTTATACTTTTTGATAATTTCAGTAACAGCAATACTCCCTTTCACTTTTAAACTTTAGCAAAATACACGATTTTTGGATTTCAAAAACTTGATTCCAAAAGTTTACTTATATAAGAAAGACGCTAATCTCGTTTGAGGTCGTTGGTAATTCAGCAAGCAAGCTTTTCTAGCTCTCTAAATCCAAGAAAGCATAGGTTGTCAAAATGCGAAAAAGAAAATGGGGAAGAAAGTTACGACTCGTATGTTAATTTCACGGTGAAGTACATGGATCCAGTCTTGTCAGTAGCTGGTTCTATCTCAAATCGAACGTATAGTGTTGCTGATCCACCAATGTATAAACCTGTTACGCTATTTCCTTGTACTTTAAGGTTTAATGTGCCATAAGTACCAGTTGCGTTATACACTGCAAGGTTGAATGTGGTAAAGTTACCTGTATCGCCGCCTACATATGTTACCTCTAAGCCAAACGTATGCCCAGTGGCATCATTGTTAATTATGCGAAGACAGTCAGTGATATTTTTAAATTGATTCTGTGGCACTGATAAATTCAAGTTTTTTACGGTGTATCCAACAATGCTTGCTCCCGCTGGTGCATAATTTCCTAACTGCCAGCTTAATCCTCCAGTAGTGATGGTACCGCTTCCTTCAATGTACATATAGCTGTAGATTTGCGCACTGACGGTAGCTATGAATAAAGAAGTTATCAATAGAGTTATCAATTTTAGGCTTTTCTTATAGTTTATTTTCATTTTGTGTTTTCACCTCCTTTTCGTTTTTTTCTTTCTTTTAGGGTTTCTATCCAAATTTTTGCGAGGACGTAGATGCTTACGCCGAGGACTAGGACGCAGGCTATTGCTAGGGCTATGGCTGAAGTTACGAAGGCTGCCGCTCCCCACGAAGGCTTAAAGAAAGCGTATAATGCTGCGCCAGTTATTGCTGTGCCTGCGCCTAGGGCGATGTACCACCATTTAGGCTTGAAAAACACGTATGTGCCCACACCCACTACCAAAGTGTCGAAGGCAACTATGCCCACGAAGGTGGCTTCCCAAGACATTTGAGGAGCAATTATGAACGGATGTATGGCAACTTCCGAATAGCTTGTTAGGAAGAAGGCAGCCAATGTTAGGGCTGGAAATGTTACTGTGAACATGAAAACCTTAGCGTAATTCAGCAGTTTTTTCATTAAGCCAAGATAGGCGTTGATGGCGATTATGTTCGCCAAAGCCACTATTAAATAGAGGAGGCTATACCAAAAGCGCATGTACTCGCCAAAGAACGCCATAAACTCTCTGCTCACGAGTAATTGTCCAAAGCCAGCCAAAGCAGCCAACTGGTAAATGTACGGCAGCGCCCATGGAAAATGTCTATCCAATAGACATGTTAGCAGACTTATGGCTAGGAAAAGGTCTATGCCCAGCAGTGCGAAGAATTCTGGCTGTAGTGGGGAGGGCATGCGGTATCGCACTCGAATGTCTGGTTTCTGTTTATTTAAGTCGTATGAATTCGGAATTTGAATCCGAATTCAAGAATTAAAAGAGCAGAAATAGAAGATAAATATTGTGTAGTAATAAACAATACACACATCTTAGTGATCTATCTTTTAGGAAGCGCCAAAGCACTAATCCCAAAACGCTTACGAATCTCCCTCGCAAGCGTCTCCGCATAACCAACCCGAAAATTATCCGTAACAACAAACTTGGGCTTAGAACGCCTAACATACTCCATCAAACCATCAAAATCCGAATGATCACTCAAAGCTACAATATACTCCCTATCAGAAAGTTCACGACATGGAACGTCAAACTCCCAACCACTAACATAAACCCGAAAAACATCCCCACCAAACCTTTTCCGAGAACCCATATGATAAAAAGCCACACAAGGCTCATTTTTCTCCAAAAGCTCTCGGGCTTCTTTCTCCTCAGAAAGCAACAAACGCCCAACCCGCATGCCATGCTGCTGGCAAATTCTTGAAACATGAAGAACCCTTTCAGGGGCAACAAAAGGCGCTTTCACACCAGCCTCATGCAAAATCTCCATAACCTCCTGAAGTTTTCCATAATAACCAAAAACGTAAACCGCACCATGCTTCAAACCCTCTTCCACCAAAGAAACAAGCAAATCCTCAACCCTTTTATCAAAAGAACGCTTACAGGAGGGATTTCCATAAGTGGCTTCCATAACGAGGATGTCAGCCTCCAAAACAGGAGTCTTTTCAACCCTAAAATCTCCAGTATAAACGATTCTGGCTCCCTCAGCATCCTCAACAAGCACCTGGGCAGCACCTAAAATGTGGTCTGCACGAAAAAGCGTTATGGCTTCGTCCCCGTAACGAATGGTTTTACCATAATCAAGAGCCTCAACAAACCCGCCCATAAGAAAAAGGGGGCCCCTCATAACATCAATCAAATCTTTAGTGGCTTTAGTCATCAAAACCCTTTCGCATGTTTTGAGGCTCTGCTGTAAACCCATCATGTGGTCTGCATGGGCATGAGTTACAACCCTTAATGGTCTGGTTTCGTCAAAGGCATCGCAAGCCACATAATTTCCAAGTAAGATGGCTCCGCGAGGGGTTATTGTGGCTTTTAAAGACAAAACCAAGCACCAATCAAAAAGCAAAATCGTTAATCAAAGTTGCAATAAACTTCGTCCCAAGAATGAAACTTTCAATTTTCAAGTTTTCATCCGGAGCGTGCTGATTAGCCTCGGGATGGCTGCAACCAGCCGACACGACGGGATAGCCTAAAAAGTTTCTGAACAAATGCATAGGTCCTGAAGCCGCACTTGTTGGGTAAATCACAGCCCTTTTACCATAAACCTTCTCTGCGGTTTTTGCAACCAAACCCACAAATGGGTCATTAATAGGCGTTCTGGTGGGATCAGTGGAGCCGTGTTGAATAACTTCCAAATCATCAAAACCATGTTTTTTCAAATGCTTAACAAGTTTGGCATAAATTTCCTTGGATGTTTGGTTTGGAACCAATCGAAAATCAAGCTTTACGGTGGCTTCGTGGGGTAAAACTGTTTTTGAGCCTATACCCGTATATCCGGATATCAAACCGTTTATGGTGCATGTTGGCTGAAACAGCAAAGTCTTCAAGGCTTCCAGTCCACGCTTATTTCCTAAAAACTCTCTTATTCCAAGTTCTTTCTTCGTCTCCTCTTCCTCGAATGGAATACCTTTCAAACACTCGATTTCTTCTGCCGAAGGCGACAGCACATTCTCATAGAAATCATCAATCAAAACCCTTTCTTCGCCATTCTTAAGAAGGTTTAATGCCCAAACAAGACGCCAAGCAGGGTTCGGTATCAAAGGAGCATTTGCAGAGTGAACATCCTTAGAAGCACCATACGCTTTTATCTCAACAGACAAAACCCCCTTCAAACCCAAATACAAATGTGGTCTACCCCGCCTATCCGTACCACCAAACTCCCATATGGCTGCATCCGCAGAAAGTAAATGCTTATTCTTCCTTATTATGGGTTCAAGGTTTGGACTTCCAATTTCTTCCTCCCCTTCCACAAAAAACTTTACATTCACTGGCAAATCGCCAAAAACATCCAACAAAGCTTGAACAGCCTTCAGCCTAGAAACAAAATTTCCCTTGTTATCCGAAGCGCCTCTGCCGAAAATTTTTCCATCAGCTATTTTTCCGCTAAAAGGTTCATAAGTCCATTTTTCAATTGGCTCAGGCGGTTGCACATCATAATGGTCATAGAAGAGGATGGTTTTCTTAGCCTTCGTCGACTTCATTTCTCCACAGACAACGGGGTTTCCCTTTTCATGGCGAAGAATTTTTGTTGAAAAACCAGTTTCCCGCAACATCTCTTCCACAAGATTTGCGCACTCTTCTATTCCTTCGCCTTTTGCTGAAACGCTTGGCTGCTTAACAAGTTTTACAAGGGCTTTAACAAAATTTTCAGCATTAGCATCTATGTTTTTGTAAACTTTTTCTAAACTCATTCCTAATTCGCCTATCCCGTTTTTGGGGCAAGCCAATCGATTAACTCTCTTGGATTGTCACATTTTATTTTAACTTTTATTGGTCCGAGGGGGGATTCCGCCGTTTCTTCAGAAAAGGAAACATGCCTCACATAGGCTACTTGCTTATTTAAACAGAAGCTTATAGTTTCACCGCTTAATCCCTTAAAGAGAACCCCTCGAGCGGCATCACGAATACGTTCCCTTCGCAGCAAATTATAGAGTTTCGTTAGCGTTTCTAAGCCTTTCACTTCTCCCGTTAGCAAACTTCCTTTATAAAGTGGTTGGATTTTTGTTTGGATGTTACCAAAAATATTTTCTATAGCTCTTTTCACTTTCTCTTCTGATTCCGTTGGATTAACTTCAGCTTCCACATAAACGCTTACTTCATCCATTTCTCCTCAACCTTTCTCAAAACAGTCCTAACTTTTCCCTTCACAACATCCAAATTCTCCTCATTAACTATTAAATATTCAGCCATCGCTATGGCTTCACCCAACCCCACACTTAATTCGCGCATGTCTCTTTCATGGAATATTTCCCAATTTTTTGGGTCGTCGCTTCTTTGGCGATGGTATAGCCTCTTAAACCTTGTTTCTGGGGATGAGTGGATGGCGATTAATGTGAATTGTGGAAAATGCTTTTTAAATTCTTCAACTTCGCTTAGGCTTCTTATGCCATCAACAACAACCTTACTCTCTTTCATATTTTCTATTTTTGGAACACATCTCTTTGCTATGACATTTTCTCCTTCCTTATGCCTTAGCTCAAGCATTATTCTTCCAAGATTCTCTTGAGTTGGGTCCAAACCTCTTTTGGCTGCTTCTTCTCTAACCACATCACCCATAACAACAACGCCGTACATCATTTCCTTAGCAACAGAAACAACTAAAGACTTGCCGGCTCCGGGCATCCCAGCTAAACCAACAACAAGCTTTTGGAAACTCATGTTGTCACTTCTTGCTATTTTGGGAGTTTATTAACAGATAGCTTTTTACTCATAAATGCTTTTAATGTAAAAAGTAAAGTTGCGAAGGAATATTGATGCCGGAAACAATTAGAAGTTTTATAGCCTTTGACATGGAAAGCGAATCAATAATAAAAAGAATAACAGAAGCCCAAGACATGATAGCAAAAACTGGAGCGGACTTAAAACTTGTCGAACCCAAAAACATTCATATCACTGTTCGCTTTCTCGGAAATATCACGATGCAAATGGTGGAAAAAATTTATGAGGAAATGAAGAAAGTTCAGTTTGCTCCTTTTGACGTTAAAATCCAAGGGCTCGGCGCCTTTCCAAATCTCCGCTATCCAAGAGTTGTTTGGGCTGGAATAACCGAAGGCGCCGACCAGTTACGAAGTATTTTCAATCAGTTGGAGTCCCGTTTGCGCAATTTAGGATTTGCGCCAGACTCAAAGGGTTTTAGTCCCCATTTAACCATTGCCCGTGTTAAGTCTGGAAGGAATAAAGCAGAACTTGCCAAATTCCTCACTCAAAATGCGAATTATGAGTTTGGCGTTGTGCGTGCTGAATGTTTGAGGCTTAAGAGAAGCGATTTAACACCTAAAGGTCCCATATATTCTACTCTTAAGGAGTTTTGTCCACAAAAATAGATAGAAAAGGGCAAGAACATGCAACACAATATAGCGAAAGTTTGCGCAACAGTTTTAGAGAAAGTTACGCCAAAAAAAGCCCAGCGTATAAAAGTTGAAGCTTTAGCTAAGAAATTGGAAGGGAAAGTTGCAGAAACAGCCAAAGCTTTCGGCGTTGAAGCTAAGGTTCGATTGGAGGGTTCTGTTGCTAAAGATACATGGCTGAGCGAAGATCCAGAAATTGACATTTTCATGCGGGTTCCAACAACGGTGCCACGAAAATCTTTGGGGGACATATGCCTACAAATAGCCAGAAAAGCCACAGAAGGTTCAAGGCAGATTGAAAGGTTCGCCGAACACCCCTACTTGGAGGCTTTTGTTGAAGGTGTTAGAGTGAATATTGTTCCATGCTATGATGCAAAGCGTGGAGAGTGGTTAAGCGCCACAGACCGCACACCATACCATACAGACTATGTTAAAAAAAATTTGAACGTGCAAATGCGCGGAGAAGTGCGATTGCTAAAGAAATTTATGAAGGGAATAGGCGTTTACGGTGCAGAAATAAAAATTGGCGGATTCAGCGGATACCTCTGCGAACTATTAATCCTAAATTTTAAATCTTTCTTGGAAACTCTTGAAGCCTTTGCCAAGCATAAAAAGAGAATAATCATAGACATTGGAAACCAATATAAGGGAAGAGAGAATGAACTGCAACTCCTCTTCCAAGAACCATTATTAATTGTTGACCCAGTGGATAAGGGAAGAAATGTTGCCTCAGCCGTTCAACCCCAAAAACTTTACACTTTCATAGCCGCCGCCAGAGCTTTCCTAAAAAACCCAAATTTAGACTTCTTCTATCCTCCAAAAACGAAAGCCCTAACCCTAAAAGAGCTAAAAAAAGAATTAGCAAAACATGGCTCAACACTTATTTTTCTTACTTTTCCAAAAGTTGAGGCGGTTCCAGACGTTTTATGGGGACAACTTTACAAATCACAACGTTCACTGCACAAACTTCTCGAAGTTAACGATTTCACCATATTAAGGGATATGCCATGGAGCGACGAAAAAAGCATCAACATGTTCATTTTTGAAATTGAAAAGCGCTTCCTTTCGCCAGTCAAGAAACATTTGGGACCGCCATTGGATAAGGAAGGCGAATGCGAAAAATTCTTGAAAAAACACTTGAACAATCCTAACACCATTTCTGGGCCATATATTGAAGATGGGCGATGGGTGGCACATATCAAACGAAAATACACGGATGCTGTGGCTTTGCTTAAGGAAAAATTGAAAGATGGTGGTAGAAACGCTGGCGTTGCCGAGGGAATTTCGCAAACTCTCAGCAAAGGATTTAAAATTTTCGTTGATGACGAAATTGTTGAGGTTTATAAGCGAAACAAGGATTTTGCGGTTTTTCTAACAGATTTCCTTTCTGGAAAGCCTAAATGGCTAGAAACCGCTAAAACCGAGCGCAAGAGACAATAAAGCGACAAACCAGCAATAGAAGGCAAAAAAGTGAAGCCTTTGCTTAGCAAGAATTTTCCACAAAAGTTTTAAAGCAAAATAGCCAACGACCATCGCCACAACAGAGCCTATTAAAACTTCCATCCAACCATATCCAGCAGAGGTTAACGCTTCGGCTTGAGTATACGTTTTTAAGCTGAAGGCGCCAAGGATTGCTGGAACTGAAAGTAGGAAAGAGAATTGGAAGGCTTTTCCGCGTCTTATTCCCAACAAAAGTGCAACAGCGATTGTTGTTCCGCTTCGTGAAATGCCTGGCGTTATGGCTATGCCTTGGGCTATTCCAATTATCAAGGCTTTTAGATAGCTTATGTTTTCGGTTCTTTCCTCTGAAGCTTTTGTTGAGTAGAGGATTATGCCACATAAAATGAAAGCAGCAGCAATTGGTAGAGGAGTTTGAAAAATCCCTTCTATGACATCGCCAAAAAACCAGCCTATTAGGGCTGTCGGTATCGCTCCAACAATTATTAATGGTATTAGCCTTCCATATTCTGTTTTAAAATCAAATCGAAAAAACGCTGAAATTACCTCTTTTATTTCCCTTTTAAAATAGAATAAAATAACTATCAATGTCCCAATGTGTAATGTAATATCAAATAAAATTGGAACTTTTAAGCCTAAAAAATGTTCAGCCAGTTTAAGATGCCCAGTGCTTGAAATAGGAAGCCACTCTGTTAAGCCTTGAATTATGCCGAGGATTATTGTTTCTATTAACTGCTCCAAAGGGGGTTCGCCGCTTTCCACCTTTATTCTCTGGTTAAGTTTAAAAGATTAATTCATATAGCATTATCCTCTAAAGCTGGTGTCCAAGTATGAGCGAGTATCCGCCTGGAAGTGTTGAAGACCGTGGAATGCTGGCTAAAATGCCCATTGAAAAGTTGCTTGACTACTTTTTCCTTCAAATCCGAAACCTATGGAGGGTTGACGGCCTATACTTTCTGGGTATAGAAAAGAAGTTTGGAACCGAAGCGGCAACAGAGATTGATGCTGGAGTTTGGGAGGCTATGGCAACAATCGAAGCAAAAAGCTTGCAAAAAATGTTTCAGGTTGGCGAAAACCCAGACATACCGACGATAATGGAGCTTTTGAGAAAGTCAAGTTGGTCTTTAGACCAACCATTCAAGACGGTTAAAATAAGTAATAAAAGGGCTGTTTTGAGCATTAACCGTTGTAGAACGCAGGAAACCCGTTTAAGTAAGGGATTAGGCGAATTTCCATGCAAGAAAGTGCGTTTTGGCTATTTGAAAAATTTTGCAAAAACATTAAACCCAAAAGTGGAAGTAAACTGCCTAGTTTGTCCACCAGACAAGCACCCCAAAGATTTATGGTGCAAATGGGAATTCAAATTTCCTTAAAAGAATGCATAGCTATCACTTATCTACCTTATTTTCCAACTGTTTTTCTCCGCAGTATTTACAATTTTCTGAAGCTATGGGAATTTCTCTGCCGCATTTGATGCATTTCTTTAAAAACATTTTTGGCGTGTATGGACTAAGTGTTGGATATAAACGTGCTTCTCGCACACTAATCGGTCTTCCTTTAGCAAAAAAGAGCACCGCTGAGCTTATTAAAAGTATCAGCCCGCCTATTAAAATCTCAACTGCTGAACCAGGAGATGGCTGTGTTGCTGTTATTACAAAAAATAATCCAATAAAAATCATAGATAATATGAACATAAAAATTCCCCCTACTTGTACCTTTTGCATTCGATTTTTATAGCATTGTGCACAAAGATGCAGTTTTCCATGTTCAATTTCGAAAATATATAGGCAATCGTCACAGTAACTTTTACCGCAATCATTACAAAGTCCTATAGCTAAAGTGTCTGGATGATTTGGACATCTTTGGGTTAAGCCTCCCAAACGTGGTGGAACAAGCACGGTGGCTCCGCAATAAGTGCATTTTACTTGAACAACGCCTGCCGGAATTAACTCTTTATAGGGTGCTCCGCAAAAGGGGCATAAGAAAGCCTCTGTCGTTTCTGACTTCTCAGTTTTTGATTGATTATTGTTTTGCATAGCGCTAAACTTCGCCTTCTTCTGGAATAGTGTTATCCACAACTTTAATCCATCTCGTGGCTAAAATTTGGTTGAAGTCTTCGCTTTTAGGGTCAAGATCGCTAGCAACCAAGTGCCAATGGTCATTTATTGTGGCGAAGGTTGAATCCATGATGACAAATTTTGGAGCGTAACTGAAAACTTTTCTCCCTATCTTTGAAAGAATATCCAAAGCCCGTTCAACAGCCTTATATGGAATTGTATGCTCATGCTTCCTATAAACTATCATAATCCTTTCTCTATGCCCCTTCAAGGTTTTTGTTCTCAAAACAATGAAAGATTGATCCGCATAGAATATTTTCTCCTTATCCAAATCCAACTCGCATAGTGGACAGTTTAAGGCTTTCACGGTAACTTTGCCCTCGCAATTTATTTGTAACTTTTAAGATATAAAGAAACCTCTTAAAGGTTAAGCGAAGGAGGGAGCGATTAAGTTGAGGATATTGCTTGACGAGATGTATGCAGGTTTAAAAGAGTATTTTGAAACTTTCGGTTGGGAAGTTTTAACCGTTCAAGAGGTTGGACTTCAAGGGGCAAGAGACAAGGATGTGGTGGAGTATGCAAAGAAAAACAATCTATTATTAGTTACGCAAGACCAGAAGCCAGCGGACCTTGCAGAGCTTATGGGCGTCAAATATGTTTTGATTTCTAATGCCATGATTGCTAAAATAGCAAATGAAAGGATAAAAGAAAAATATCCGGATATAAAACCTTAATGCGGTGAAGCATATATGTCCACAATTGAAGTTAAGGTTGTGAGTCAGAAAGGAAAATGTGCCTTCGGACATAAAGTGGGCGATAAAATAGTTTTTGATGGAAAATCTGTGAAGGGCGACATATGCTATAGTGCCCTTATGGTTTTATTGCCAAAAGTCTATGCAATGCGTTATGGCGTTGAATTTCCATGGAGCGAAGACAAAGATGTCATTTTCAATGCTTGCCCAGATGCCGAAAATCCGGTAGTCTTTGAAATCCGAAGAATAAGAAAATAGCCAATCTCTAAACGAGGGTTTTTTGTTTTTCTGCTGATGTGAAGTTTGAAACTCTAACGCCTACCAGCCTTATTTTTCTGTCCGACTTCAAATATGTCTTCAACAATTCCTTTGATGTTTTCTTCAACTCTTCTAAGCGGTTTGTTATTAAAGACAAGGTTTTGCTGTGGGTGTGGGTTTCAAAGTTTTCGTAACGCACTTTAACTGTGACAGTTTTAAAATAGAGCCTTTGATTCAAAACGTCCTTGTGCACTTCTTCTGAGAGTGCATCTAAAGTTCTTAAAACAAGTTCAGAATTTGAAGTGTCTTCTTCGAATGTTGTTTCGCGGCTTATGGATTTTATTTCTTCTCTTTCCTCAACCTCACTCTTGTCAACGCCATGTGCCATCAAATACATTTGGGTTCCCATAACGCCGAAAACTTCCGCCAAAGCCATAGGGTCGTAATGAGCCAAGTCGCCTATGGTTGTTATTCCCATAGTCTTCAGTTTTTGTTCAGTTTTTCTTCCAACCCAAAGAAGCTTACGTACTGGTAATGGGGCTAGAAATTTTTCAGTTTCCTCTTCCCTGACGATGGTTAAGCCGTCCGGTTTTCTATAGTCGCTTGCGATTTTGGCAACAAGTTTGTTTGGACCTACGCCTATAGAACAGGTAAGCCCCTCCCTCTCATAGATTTCCTTCTTAATTTCACTTGCCAAAGTTTCGGCTTCCGCATAATCCCTAACTTTTGACGTTACATCTAAGAAAGCCTCATCTATGCCCCACTGTTCAAACTTGTCCGCGTATTTTCGCAGCAAACCCATTATTTTGTCGGAAACTTTCATGTAAAGCTCAAAATTTACTGGAAGATAAACGGCTTGTGGGCACAGTTTCCAAGCCTTGGAGATGGGCATTCCCGAGCGTACGCCAAATTTTCTTGCCTCATAATTGCATGTACTTACAACTCCTCTTCCTTTTCCACCCTTCGGGTCTGCTCCAACAATGACCGGCTTTCCCTTATATTCTGGATGCTCCCGTTCCTCAACGGCTGTGAAGAAGTGGTCCATGTCTACGTGGAATATTATTCGCCTTTTTTCGCTCATAATTTCTTTTCCGATACGGTTGCTCTAATTTTAGAATTGATTGTTTGATGATTTGAATCTATCGCAAAAAGAATGTGTACGAAATTTAGACTATGTTTAACTATACTAACGATTTTCCATTCATAACCCTTAATGCCATCCAAACCAAAAAATAAAGAAAAGTTGGAGGAACAAATATGAAGGAAATATCACATGAGGCTGCCCGTCAAATAGCCATAGAATTTCTTAAGCAGAGAAAAAAGACAGAGAAAATAGAAATTTCCACGGTTGAGCAGAAAGGCGACTGTTGGATTGTAAGGGGCACATGTCCAATAGATTTAGAAGGACATCCTTGGGCTGAAAAATTCGAAGTTTTCGTCGACCAAAAAGGAAAAATTAAATCAACAGACTTTGCGCTTCTATAGACAATTTTAGCCTTGAATTTTTATTTTTCCATTATGAATCGTATAAACTGCATCTGCCACGTCAACTATTTTTTCATCATGCGTCGCCACAATAACTGTTCTCTTCTCATTTCTGTTTATGTCAAAAAGCAAAGCGATAATCTCTTTAGCGGTTTTTGAATCCAACTCGCCAGTAGGCTCATCAGCAATGATTACTTCTGGATTGTTGGCTAATGCTCTGGCTATGGCTACACGCTGCATCTCACCCATACTCAACTCTTTAGGCCTATGATAAGCTCTCGCACTTAAACCAACAGCCTCAAGAAGCCTAACAGCCCTTTTCTTTTGCTCTTCTTCGGGTTTGCCAGCCAAAGCCATTGGCAACTCCACATTTTCTAGGGCAGTAAGTGTTGGTAGCAAATTGAAAGATTGAAAGATAAAACCTATGCGGAAAAGTCTAATTTTTTTACGTTCGCTGGTTGAAAGAAGTGAAGTGTCAATGTTGTCGATGAAAATTTTTCCAGAAGTTGGATAATCATTTAATCCTATAAGGTTTAAAAGAGTAGTTTTTCCAGAACCTGTGGGTCCAACTATTGTGACGAACTGTTTTTCGCCAATTTCAAAGCTGATTTTATTAATTGCAATTATTTCCAATAAGCCCAAATTGTATGTCCTTGTTAAGTCCACAGTTTTGATTTTCATCAGTATTCAGCCTTCAAGATTTCGGAAATT
>JAVZLK010000008.1:0-52950 GCA_038883795.1 Bathyarchaeia archaeon | reverse complement strand
CGTTTGGAAGAACAAGTATGGCGTCGCCCCCGCCTACTTTCTTCTCTCCGCTTTCGCTTATGACAGGCCCCTCTCCTTCTAGGATAAATACTTCATGCTCCCAAGGATGCGAATGCAGTGGACTGTAGCCTCCAGGTTCCACTTCAAAAAGTCTCATAGCAAAGTTCGGCGCTCCTAAATCTTTTGTTATGAGCCATCGCACTTTGAGTTTTGAAGCTCCCTCTTCTTTAGCTTCTTCCGCTTTCACGTTTTTGTAATTTAATATTTTCAAACTTGGCTCACTCCTTAACTTTAATTTTGAGTTAGGCGCATTTCACGTTTACAGCTAGTCTTTTATGGCTTCTAATATATTAAAGGGGCGATGTCTCCCGCAAAATCCCCTCTTTTTTGTTCGGTTTTTCGTGATGTGCGGGTTTCTGTTTGTTTCTTTTAACTGCAACTAATGGAACATCTTTGTGAAAAACTAAAACCTGATTACAAGTTAACACCGCATAACGAAAACACGGAAAATGATTTTGATTTTCGAGTTCTCTTCCGGGTGCAATGCCCTTACGCGTACTATGTTGATGTTTGTCTCAACAGAGCAAAACTGCACGTTTCGAGTTACAGCTTAGTAAAATCTATTTATTGTGATTGGGAAAAATAGCGTTGATCAGAAGAGTTAGTGGCTTACGCCGTTGATGTGATTTAATGGATTTCCAAGTGGCAATCGCAGAACTGAAGGAGAATACAAGAGAGCTTGAGAAAAGATACAGACAGAAAGTCTTATTGAGGATTTTGCGTTTTCTTTTGATAGGCCTTCTTATCCGCAGGGATTTTGATGAGAGAATTTCTGAGCTTATTGCGAGAAATGATTTGCTTATGAAGAGTATTTTGAGGCATTTTGAAGACTATGAAGCCCTTAGGAGACACAAGCGTGAGGCAGGTGACCGTATAGAATATTCTGAGTTGGCTGATGAAAGACAGCATGTTGCTGATTTAGCAACTTTCAAAGAGGTAGTGTCATCTTTGATCGTGAGTAAAGCCATTGAAAGTTCTGCTCTTTTGGGTACCGCAGTTTTGCGTGATTATGAGCAAGCTGTGCTAAACTTGGCAACAGATTTTGTTAATCAGCGGAAAGAAGACATTCGTAAGCAGATTAGGGAGATCGAAGACGGTGGCACTTATCTTGTTCATGATGATAGAGAACGAGTTATTGGCAGATTGAAAGCGTTTGAAGAGGAGCTTTCTATTCTGGAAACAAAGAAAGTATTAGATAAAGAATTCGTGTCTTCCATAAAGAGTGAAGTGGAAGAATATCTTCAGTTTATTTTGGACTATAATAGAAAGTTTATTGAAAGACGAAAGAAGGAATATAATTTTTTGTTAAGGATAGGCTTTCTTTGGATGAGGAGCAGAAGGAAGCCGTAGTTAAAGATGATAAGCATAATTTGGTGGTGGCGGCAGCAGGTTCTGGTAAGACTGAGGTTTTGATTACTCGTATTGCGTATTTGATTGAGCGTAAGCCCGATGGCGTTAAGCCTAATCGGATCTTGGCTATTGCTTTTCAGGATAAGGCGAGGAGGGAGATTAAGCAGCGGCTTCGGTCTCGTTATGGTATCAGCGACGTTAATGTGAAGACTTTTCATAAACTCGGCAAGAATATTTTGGAGAAGGCTGGGTGGCGGATTAGGCATACGGATATTGTTGATGAGAACAAGTTTGATATGGTTAAGAAAATTTACGAACGCAAGTTGGAGAGTGAGCCTGATTTTTATGATGCCTTCCTCAGGTATGTTAGATGTTTTCGTGACGTTGAGGAGAAGGCGGATTTTGAGGATAAGGAGCGTGCTTTGCGTTATAAGAAGATGCTGCGTTATGTTGCCATAAATGGCGTTCACGTTAAAAGTAGAGCTGAGAAGGAGATTTTGGATTTCTTTTTGATGCATAAGCTTAACGGAAAGGCTGTCAAAGTGGAGTATGAACCAGATGTGGATGGTTTCAGGCCCGATTTTTTGGCTTACTGAGTATGATCTTTTTGTTGAACATTGGGCTGGTTGATGAGAATGGGAATGTTGCTGATTGGTTTGGGTAGTCGAGTGAGAATTACAAGATTAATATGAGGTGTAAGAAGGAATGGTTTGACAAGAATAACAAGCTACTTGTTGAAACTTTTGCTTATGAATATGATGAGGAGAATCCTGACAGGTTTTTGATTTGCTTAAACAACGTGTGATTGAGAAGCTCAAATCAAAGTATGGAGGAAGTTTTGAGTTTAGTCCGTTGGGCTATGATGAGGTCGTTGAGGTTGCTTGGGGGCCTTATAAGGACCCTGTTGCGAATGATATTCTTAATTTTATTTGGAATGCGAAGACGTATGGTTTGACTCCTGATAAGGTTGAGGAGAAACTGCGTAAGGGCATGTGGTCTCGGAAGCAGTTGGCTTTTGGAGAATTGGCTGTTAGGGTTTTTAGGGATTATGAAGTAGAGTTGAGGAGGCTGGGTAAGATTGATTTTGAGGATATGATTAACAAGGCTATTGATGAGTTGATGAGTATCAGGACATTAGTGCGCAGAGGTATAAGCTGATTAGGCTGTTGCTTGACCGTAATCCTAAGTGTAAGTTGTTTTGTGTTGGGGATGATTGGCAGAGTATTATGGGTTTTGCAGGTTCTAACGTTCACTTTTTCATTAATTTTGACAAGTATTTTGAGAATCCTGCTGTTACTAAGATTTCTACGAATTATAGGAGTGTAAAGTCGATTGTTGATGCTGGAGCAAGCATAATAAAGAATAATGGAGCCAGTCAGATTCCGAAAGCCACAGTTTCGTACAGGGATGAGGTTAGAGAGATTAGGGTTTTGAGGTCGACTCATAAGAAGGATTTTGAGTTGCGGTATCATGAGCAGACTGCAGAAGATTGCCTCAGTCGTATTAGGAGTTATTCGAAAACGTTTTTCAGGTGGGTTTGTTTTTGGTCTACGTCGCCTGCTTTGTTGTATGCCTTTTTGATGTGGTCGTATAGGGGTTCCATTCTTTTTCTACGTCTTTGAGTGATGTGGAAAGTTTGCCGATTGCTTCTTTTATGGCTTGTAAGCTTAGGGGTTTTATGTCGAATGTGCCAAGTAATGCGTTTTCTGCTATTTCGCTTATTCTGTCTTGTTTTCTGATTACTCCGCTTTCAATTTCGAATTTGTAGTGTTTGTAGATGGCTTCGGAGATGAGCGTTGGGTCCCAAGTGAAGCCTGTTGATTCTACTACTCTTTTGAAGAATGTGTTTATTGAGTGATTAGTCTGAAAGTGAGTCTTTTCCGTCTTGTTCGAGTCTTGAGGCTTCTCCGCCAAGTTCGCCGAAGAGTTTGATCAGACTTTGGGATATGAAGTTTTGTGATTGCATGCTGTAGAAGATGATTTCTTCGTAGAGTTCGAGGGCGCTTGTGGCTATTCTGCGGGTGAGTTTGACAAGTTCTCTTTGTGCTGATGTTCTTGCGTCTCTTACTTGTCGGTCGAGGGAGTTTTTCAATCCTATTTCCAGTTTTTTGCGCTGTTCCTCGAAGAATTCTGTTAGTCTTAAGGTTAGTCTTTTCTGTATTGTTCTTTCGTAGTCTACCATTTTTCTTCGAGTATTTTTTCTTTGTTTCTTAGATGGTTTAGGAAGTCTTTGACGGCTGCGTATGAGATTACGTCGTCGATTAGCCTTGTTAGTTTGTCTGGGTTTATGTTTGGTAATAGGACAATTATGTGGAGTGGATGGGAGATTTTTCTTCCGAGGTTTATGCTTTGGAGTTTTTGTGATATGGTGTTTATGAGGGTGTGATAGTCTGTTTTTCTTTGGTATAGTTCGTTGAAGAGGAAAGCGTCCCATGGTGGAACAATTGCTATGGAGAGTATTCCTTCGTTTTGGGCGTTTCTGATGTCTGGCTGTTTAGCATGTCTTCTATGTTTGATATGGTGTTGTATTCTTTTAGTAATACTGTGACTTCATTTTCTCTTGATTTGATTGAGGCTTTGGGGTTGTAGAAGAGGCTGGTTAGGTTTGCTTGTTGGAGGTATGCTAGGAGTTGTGCTGATTCTTCGAGGATGCGTCTTTGTTCTGAGACGAAGGCTGCGAGTTTGTCGTGTATGGTTCTTATTAGGGATGGCGTGTAGAATTTTTGTTCTTCGTGTTCTTTTTCTTCTATTCTTGCGCTTTGGGTTTTGAGTGCTTCTATTGCTTCTTGGAGTTGGCTTATGCTTTTTGTTGCTTCTTCTGAGGAGAGAACAGCGAGCATGTCAAGCTGCATTTCTTCGGCTGTTAATCCGTAGCGTTTGAGTTCTTTTGAGTCTCTGACTTCTATTAGCATTGTTACGTTGGCTGTTGTCCCTTTTGCGAGTATTTGTCTGGCGATTATGTTTACTGTTTTTTGTTGTTCGGGGTTTATTGCTCGTATGGCGTGTTCTATGTCTGATATTGCGCTTGCCCAGTCTGCTTCGAATTCTGCCATGAGGTCTACTGCGCCTGCTCTTGCGAGTGGCATGTGTTTTGTTCCTACGGATAATGCCTTGTCTGGTTCGTATTTGAGGGCGTTTTCTGCTGCTTCTGCAACCATGTAGAGTGTTGTTCTTACGTATTCGGTTCTGGGGACATCGTTTGGGCTTAGGATTTTTTTGAATAGCCACATCATGCTTGGGGAGAGCGGATAGTATATTCTGATTTGGGCTACAGAAGCCGCTATCCAATGTGCAAGAAGGCTTATAGACATATATGGAGCATGGGGCAACGCTGTTGAACATATCCCACAACGCCTCTTAAGAGATTCGCTACCTCTAATATCCGCCGCCGGAACAAACGAAATAATGCGATTGGCTATGACAAGGGCCGTCTTAAAAAGATTTGGAAAGTGAAAACCTATCGCTTTTCGAAAAACTGAAAAATAATTTTTCTTGACTTTTACAGAAAGTTTTATATTGGAATCTCCGCTATTTTCGGCTCAATAAAAGGTGATAAATATGGCTTGGAATTATAACGACCCACAAGAGTATATCAGGTTGGTGCGGGGTCAACAGTTGCCCCCGTTGATTATAGGTGCGGCCTTGACGGGAGGGGGTCATGGTAAGGAATTAAATCCTAATCTTCCAGAAACCCCTGAAGAACAGGCCCAGCAAGCATACGAGTCGTATAAAGCTGGAGCTTCTGTAGTTCATATACATGCTAGGGATCCGAAAAAGGGCTATGCTAGTCCATCATGTAATCCTGAAGATTATCGAAAGGTAAACAAATTGATTAGGGAACTTTGCCCTGACATGATCATTAACAATACAACAGGTGGAGGATTTGGGCTAACAACGGAGGAGCGAATTAGGTCGTTAGATGCTGACCCAGAAATAGCAAGTCTTAATATGGGTCCATTGGCTTGGAAGACTATTCTCAAAAAAAGAGAGCCTCCACTATCTGGTAGACCAGAAGACATGGTGAGTGATAGCATTTGGCCACCCACATTTTCATGGGGTGAGACGGAGCTTTTTGCTCGAAGGATGCTTGAGAAAGGTATAAAGCCTGAACTTGAGGTCTATCACCAAGGTCAATTCCAACTAGTCTATAACTTAATAGAAAAGAATTTAATACATCCCCCGTATATAATCCAATTTGTGATGGGCCCACCGAGTGCTGTATTGCCGACAGCACACAACCTGATTTCAATGCTCTATCACGTCCCTCCGAACTCTATTGTTAGCGTAATAGGGATAGGCCCATTCCAACTCCCACTTACAACAATAGCGATAGCAATGGGTCTCCACGTAAGAGTGGGGTTGGAGGATAACATATACTACCGAAAAGGAGAGTTAGCAAAAAGCAACGCACAATTAGTGGAGAGAACCGCGAGAATAGCAAAAGAGCTTAACCGTGAAATTGCTTCGCCAGCACAAGCTAGAGAGATGCTTGGCATATCTAAGACACCGAAAAAGTATTAACTCACTTTTGTGCGAAAGAAAATAATGCCGAAGGTTTGATGGAATGTTGAAATCACATAAAATTGGAGAAGGCCAACATTAAACCTCCCAGAAAATATACAATTAAATAATCAATAATCGGGCATAAATTTTTTATCATCAAACGCTAAACAAAGTTTCATAGGTGTGAATAAAAATGAAAACAATTAGCAAAGTTTGGTATTTTGAAGAACCCGGTCCCGAAAATACCGAATATGTGATTCAAGCAGTTTCGGAGAAAATAAAGGAAAAAGGAATCAAAACGGTCATTGTAGCCAGTACCTCTGGTGATACAGCATTAAAGTTTGCTAAATACTTAAAGAATAAAGCAAAACTGATAGCGGTTTCGTGGAAAAAAATCACCCAGAAAAACGTTCAAGAACTTCAGAATCTGGACGTCACTATTTGCAATTTTGAAAATTACTTACCTTTGCACGAGATGGGAAATGAGTTGGTTAGGAACACGTTTTACACTTTTGGTCAAGGGATAAAAGTCTGCGCTGAAGTCACGCTAATCGCGGTTGACAAGGGAATAATTCCTTCTGGTCAAGAAGTGATAGCTGTCGGTGGTACGGGAAGTGGGGCCGATTCAGCAGCGATTATTAAAGCCACATCAACTTCAGACATGTTCAGTTCAGACATTCAAAAGAGGCTGGAAATTCGTGAAATTATAGCTATGCCTAGGAAAAAGAAATGGTGGAAATAAAAATATTTAACGCTACATGAAAGGTTGATGACGCATTAAATGTATTCGAATAAAACAAAGTTATATTTGCTTAAACTCCCAAAAAAAGTACGAGTGTATATCGACTGTTGATTTAAAGGAGATGCTTGAACTTCTCAATATACCCCTTGCCTTCGTTGGAGATTGTCACTCTTCTTCTTAATATCCCTCGTTTATTTATTAGCCCAAGACGTACAAGATGAGTCATACTTGCTGCACATTCGACCACTGAATGTGCAGTGTACCTCTCGAGGTCTTGAGCGACCACCCTTCCATATTTCCTGATGTAATCAAGAATTCTCAAATCTAACCATGTCAAACCACTTTCTGCCAATTCTATTTTTTGAGGAGATAACTTTCCGAGCCAGCCCTTTAGAATAAACTAAGTCTTGTGAATTTACTCCAAACAACTGCTGCATATCAACCGTACCCTCCCTATGGTCTACATACCCTAATTTTTGGCCTATAAAGTTCTGGATCGAGTGGGGAATTATGTTCAAGCGGCACGCTTAAATCAATTATTTTTACATTTCCCATTTTAACACCCATAGTAGCTGTGTACTATTAAATAATAAAAAATTTTAGCACGCTACATACATTTATGCATGTATACTCTTCTTACCTTCCATTGTTGCATTAATTTTTCACGATTAAGCTTCCTAGCTATTCCTAGGGCACGCTTTCTTAGCTGCTATCGCTGCAACCTTCCATGAAGCTACCGAAAAAGCTACGATTAAAACAAAACATATAAAAACATAAGATAACATCCAAATATGTATCGGAGTGGATAACATGAAAACAGCTGGGGAGTACATCGAAAGTATTAAACAGCTTAATCCGCGCGTATACTTAAACGGAGAAAAGGTTATATCTATCACAACTAATCCCGTCACAAAATCGGTTGTTGAAGCTATTGCTAAAATTTATGACATGACTAAAAACCCTAATTTTGAAGGTATCATGGCTGCTCAATCACCCTACACTGGCGAACAAGTGAGCAGGTGTGTTCATATTCCTCGAAACATGCAAGATCTTGAGAAAAAAGTCGAAATGGCGATTTTGACTAGTCAAACATTGGGTACATGTAACTATCGTTGCACAGGGGCCGACGCATTAACTACGCTTGCAAGTGTAACTTACGAGATGGATAAAAAACTTGGAACGGAATACAACAAAAGGTTTCTCAAATATTTGAAATGGGTTCAAAGAAATGATTTGGCTTGCACTGGCTCATTAACAGACGTCAAAGGCGACAGGAGTAAAAGACCTAAAGAGCAGGATCCAGATATGCACATTAGGGTTGTTGAAAAACGCGATAAGGGAATAATTGTTAGAGGCGCGAGAATTCATCAAAGTGGTGCAATAGCCGCTCATGAACATATAATAATTCCAGGAGCGACGTTTCGCCAAACAGAGGAAGAATATGCCGTGGCGTTCGCCATTCCAAATGGCGCGAAAGGTTTAACATACATTTGTCAATATACTCCTGAAGATTCTGAAAGGCTCTATGCAAGGAACATATACCATCTTGGAAACCCAATTTATGGTGTACGAGAAACATGTATGATAATTTTCGACGATGTCTTTATTCCATGGGAGAGAGTTTTCATGTGTGGCGAAGTTGAATTCACCACGCATATGTGGAATAGGTTTGCGAGAATGCATAGGATGACCTGTGGTGGAGCTTGTAAAGTTGGGTTTGGAGATTTAATGATCGGTGCAGCTCAAACTATGGCTGAATATTTGGGAACAGCAGAAGTGCCTCACGTAAAAGAGAAAATAATAGAAATGGTAAAAATAAATGAAACTTTACATGCTTGTGCTGTAGCGGCTGCGTTAAAGGGAGGCGAGGAACCCGAAGGCTCTGGGGTATATCTGCCACATAGGATGTATTCAAATGTGGCTAAACTTAATTGCGCAGATGGCTTCTGGAAAATGATGGCTTTACTTGGCGACATTACTGGAGGTTTGGCGGTAACCTTACCCTCAGAAAAAGAACTTGAAAATCCCGATGTATCAGAATACATCAAAAAATATCTTAAAGCCGCTGTTCCAGCAAACAAACGAATGAGAATGACCAAGTTCATTCAAAATTGGTGTGCAGGTTTACATGGAGTCGGTACATGGCATGGAGCAGGTTCGCCTCAAGCCCAAAGACGAGAAATATACAATTCTGTAAATTTTGATGAGAAGAAGAAACTCGCTAAGAAACTTGCTGGTATAAAAGAGTAAGCATCATCGCTTTTTTTATTAATTATTTGGGTTAGTTACTTGAAATCTGTTATTTCATGCTTGTGACTGACATATAAATAAGATTGATTTTAGCCATGAACAGAGAAATGCCACCCAAACATAACTAAATTAAGAACCTCGTTTTGAGAGGAAGACCTAAAGCGGATTAGTGAATACTTACTCACTCATGAAAGGCAGCTTCTGCAAAGCTGAAACCCAAAGCCAGCAACTAAACCTAAAACCCAGAAACCCTCTTAAGCTTTTCCCCATAAAGCCTAGAATTCCTAGAACTGTAAGGCTCCCCACGAGTCAACATAAACCACACAATCTTCAACATCTTACAAGCAACAGCAACTAAAGCCTTCTGCCCACCACGCCTACGCTTGACACGCTCATAAAACTCGCCAAGCTTATCATCAAAACGAACCGCTGATCTTGCGCATTCAACCATAACCCACCTCAAAACAGCAGAACCCTGCTTCGTTATATGCCCACGCCTCTCAATACTTCCAGACTGATAAACCAAAGGAGCCAAACCAGCCCAGCTGATCAGTTTCTTATAGTTTGGAAAACGCTTGATATCGCCGATTTCGCTTTTTATAAGAAGGGCTGAATAAACGTTAACGCCGGTCAAGCTAAGCAAAAGCCTAACATCCCCATCAATGGATGCCCTACGGCCAATCTCGCCATCAACATTCCCTATTAGCCTTTTGAGACATTCAACCTGTTCAATGAAGCTGTCCAATAGAAGCCTATCCAAAGGCTTAACTTCAAGCTTTTTAAGCCAATCCATTCCAGCCTTTCCGAAAAGGTCTGAAAAGCCATGTTTAACGCCGTACCTGTCAAGCAAACTGTGAACACGATTTTTAACTATTGTGGCGGAACGGACAAGCTGCATTCTATGCCTAACCAAAGCCCTCAACTCCCTAACCTCTTTTGGCGGAACATAACATTCAGCCACAAGACCACTACGCAACAGAAAGGCTAAAACCTTAGCATCAACCTTATCATTCCTAATCTTCGCTGAAGCTATAGCCTTCATCTTCAAAGGATTAGCCAAAACCGCCTTAACGCCCCTGGCCCTCCACAGCTCAAAAAGGTTAACCCACAAATTGCCAGTAGACTCCATAACAACCATGTCACCTTCACAAAGCCTACCAACAAACATTCCAATCCCTGAAAAGTCATTAGCAAAGCTGAACTCATCAACCAAAACGCCATCCCCATCAACAAACGCAGCCACACACTTCCCCTTGCCAACATCAACACTCACATACCTCATTCCACATTCCCCCTTTCATTTTAATTTTTGGCTGACTTCAGGCTGCAAACACTCATTCGAGCGCAAAGCCCATTATCTTAGCAGCTCAAGGCAAGGTCCAGTCATGCGCACGGCCGCAAAGGCCAAAGTGTTCCCGGACCAGCCCAGCCCAAACACTAAACAGAAACAGCCTTTCATAAAAGTCATGCGCGTACCCCTGTCACACTCACCAACTCTCTTCAAAGTGTATGACTCACTTATTTAAAAGATGGCATTACCTCTTTAGCAAACTTTTCAGTTAATCCTAGACATTCGGTTGGTTTAGGAATTTGCTTGCCAGGAGGCACTACATCAACTATGTAGTATTGACAACCTGCTACTCTGTATTTCTCGATTAGGTCGAAATCAAAGTTTACTTCGCCCAAAATTCCAAAAGTAAAACTGGTTTCCTCCCTTCCAAACTTCCGAAAGAGCCCCTTAATTCTTTCTACACAACTTCCGTATTCTTCTGGGCTGGATATAACAGAAGCAGAAATATCAAAGTTTTTTGGCACCTCAAATATGCTCGGTACCCATCCATTAAAGTATCTTGCTGTTATCTCTAAAATACGTTGTCTACGTCCTCCGCACCATATTGGAGGATGAGGTTTCTGAATAGGTTTAGGATATAAAAGGGCTTTTTTTAAAGTGTAATATTTTCCTTCAAAATTAACGTTTTCTTTAGTCCAAAGTTCTAGGATTAACTTTACTCCTTCTAGAAGTCTCTCAAGCCTAACGCGAGGATCATCAAAAGAACCACTTGGTGCATAATTTACAAATTCATCCTGGTAAAAGCCCGCACCGAATCCGGCTATAACTCTGCCCCTTGATAATATGTCAACAGAAGCGATAATCTTGGCTAATTGGCTTGGGAGCCATCTTGGTACAGGGCTAACTAAACTTCCAATTTTAACGGTAGAAGTCTTGGCAGCTATATAGGAAAGCGTGGTCCAAGCATCTACAAGCGAAGCCTTTGGTGGAAAAGGAAGGTTATAATGGTCAGGAACAAAGATGCCATCATAACCCATTTCCTCCACCTTTAAAATCCATTCTTCGAATTGTTCTGTCTTTGTCCACCATTGATGAGGAGAATGACTAACTCCAAATTTCATACCTCAGTATTTTAAATAAAACATTAATAAGTTTTATTGTTGTCTCTTTATATCTAAATTACGGTCGCGGTTTGAAAATATCCATTCACTTGTTTACGAGGTATACGCCAGTTAATGTAACAATGAAACCTAAGAGCGAAATTGCGTCAATAACTTCACCAAGAAACACTAAGCCAAATAATGATGCAGTAACTGGGACAACAAGGCTTGAAGCGGAGACAATAGTCGCTTCTTCTTCCCGTATGAGTATTAACCATATGGTTGATGCTACAGCAGACCCAAAAATTGATGCATATAAAACGGCAAAAATATACAATGGAGAAACGCTAAACGTCAATCCTTCAAACATTAAAACCATAGCAAAAATAACGGCAAAACCTAGAAAAAATTGAACGATATTCACAAGCACAGGGTCAACGTTGCTTAAAAATTTTTTATAGTAAATGACGGTAACAGCCCAAAGAAATGCCCCTAAAATTAAAAAGAATAATGATGAATTAAAGACGTTCACAGAAAAAGAAATTCTTCCAGCATAAAGTACGGCTACGCCCAAAAAACCTATCATAATACCTATAACTTTAATAATGCCAACCCTTTCTTTCAAAAACAGAACGGCTAAACAAAAAACAAACAGTGGTTGAGTATAAGTTAGTAGAGAACTTAATCCAGAACTTTCGTACATCAAACCGATGTTTGTGAAGGATACCCACGCGGCTTGAACGAAGCTAAGTATGCAGAGGTTAAACCATACTTTACTATCTCTTGGAATTTTTTTTCCCCTAAAGAGCAGTATAGGTAATAGAACGATTAAACCTAAAAAAAACCTTTGCATTACAAAGTTTAGAGGACCTACGAATTTTACCCCGACTTTCATAACTGTCCAATTCGAACCCCACATAAGAATCATAGATATGAAGAGTATCCAATTACGCTTTCTCAACCTTGCAAGCCCCTGTAGAGGCATTATAAAGAAATACAACATGAATAAAAATTTAGCCCCCAAACCCAAACCCGTTACCTACACCCTACCCTGTCACAGACACACAAACACAGACAACCAAACAAACATGGCAACTATAAATCTAACTTTCCTTATTTTAATGATTCAAATCAACATTATTGGAATAAAGTTGAATAGACAAAAATAAAAAGACTTTGACAAAATTAATAAAAAGGGCGTTTAAATTTGAGATGGAAAATAATAACTTTATTAATCATCACATTTCTTATCGTTGCATGGATTTATTTAAGAACTATTGGATTTTTGGGAAATTGGGAAACTGTAATTTTTTCTCTTTTGTCCATCATTTTGCCTTTAATTCCTTATTGTTTTCAACTTAGGGTTGTATTAAAAATTGAGAATGCAAGATTTGATAAAAAACAAGTGAATGATAGCTTAGGGTATTATTTAACTGCAACGGTATTAAATAAAGGGAAGAAAATAGCTTTAAACATCGATGCACGCTTTGACATAAAAGACGATTCAGGTAAGACTCCTTCCTTGTTATATGTTGAAATTGAAACTATACGTGGACAAAAAATTGTGCGTACCGAGGAAAAACCCTTTAATGCACATATTGGATACGCTTGGATTTTAGAAGGAGAAAGATATCCGCTACGTGCTCTAAAGGAGTTAAGGCAGAATGATAAAGTTATTTTGCTCTTTCCATATCACCCCTTTGAAGCGGCAGTTGGTAATAAATCATTTTCTTCTGAATATCTCATAAGACTTGAGACTGGTAAAGAGTACTAAGTAAAAGTTGCAGTAAGGGGAGAAGATTTCGAAAAAATACCGCTGAAGCAAGTAAAAAAGTAAAAATCAAGATTTGATTACGCTTTTCCTAAGAGTGCTTTTCTGCATTCTCTCCAATCTGTCTTAACATAATCGCTTAAGTATCCTTAAAACATGCTTCCTAAGAGCCAAATACTCTTTAACCATGTTATTTTGGCTTCCATAACGATAGGCAACCCTTGGGGAAGGCTTAAAACCATTAGGGTTTAAAGGTTTAGGGCTTACCCTTAAAGTGCAATAGCCTTTAATGGCTTGCATGCACATCCACTTCCATAAATTTAGGTTGTTTCCAACGATTCCCATCCATGCAATAACCTTGAGTACGCTACTCCAATATCGCATAGGCTTATCGAAAACCTGTTGAAGAGCAAATAGCAACTATTGTGCTGAACACTTTAACCTGCGAATTAAATTTTCTGAAGCATCAAATTCTCTTTGAAAAATACTGTAGGTTTGAAGATGGCTTCGCTTCCCAGCTGTTTAAAAGCCATTTCTTAAGGTATCCAGAATGGCTTATCATTAAAAATTGTTTGGAGAATGAGGATTACATGAAGAAATTCTTAGAAGGTTTAGAGAAACAACTAAAAGAGGTTGGTTATCCTCATGAAGGCTAGGGTTTTAACTATTAACGTTGAAGGTAACGGCTATTATCTTGGTATGGAGAAGGGTTGTTTCGTTATTAGGGATAGGGATGGGAATCTTCAGCGTGTTCCGTTATTTGAGAATGAGATAGGCAGGATAATAGTTTCAAGCGGGAATTTTGTTAGCACTAGTGTTTTGGCATCTTGTGGTTTCTGGGATATTCCCGTTATTGTTAAGACTAGGAATGGTAATCCCGTGGCTGTTCTCAGAAGCTTAGATGATGATAGCCATGTTAAGACTCGCATAGCTCAGTATGAAGCCTTGCATAATGGCAAGGGTATAGCCATAGCTAAAACAATAGTTCTGAGCAAAATTGAGAGCCAAAACATGGTTTTAAGGAAATATGGCTTAAGAGAGCTTGACTTAGCGTATTTCAAAGCTAAGAGTGAGGGTTTAAACTCTAATAGCCTTATGGATGTTAGAAGAAGGTTGTTACCTATTGAGGGAAAGGCTTCAGAGCATTATTATCATGAAATCCTTAAGCTGATACCTTTCAAGGCTAAAAAACGTAAGGGATGGAAAGCCTATGATGGTTTGAATAATACTTTCAATTTAGCTTATATCATGCTTAAGTTTAGGGTTTACATGGCAGTTCTTAATGCCCATCTAGAGCCTTACCTCGGTTTTGTTCATAGCGAACAGTTTGGTAAGCCTAGTTTAGTTTGCGACATGATGGAATTATACCGATACCTCATAGACGATTTTCTAATAGGATTTAGTCAAGATTTAAAGCCTAAGGATTTCACAGTTAAAAAAGAATGGTTCAGCTCTAACCGTCTTGGAAAGCGTCAAGTTCTGAGTATGGAAAAGACTAGGGAATTAGCTGAAAAGCTCAATCGGTTGTTTGAGGCTAAGGTTGATATTCCAAGAATTAAACATGGAAAAAGCCAAACAATTGAAACCCTAATTAATGAGGAAACTTACCTTTTGGCTAAGTTTCTCCGAAATGAAAGGCTCTCATGGAAACCTAGAATCTCCTCATTTAGATAAAAAAGCGGAAGCTTTTTCCGTGATTTTCATAAACTCATTAATGATTAGGGTTGTATCAAAAACTGAAGACCGAGAAAAAATTATTTGCACTTGTAGTAATACTTATAATTTCTATAATAGTCTTAATCAGTACGGTACTATTGATGCCTAAATCTGAGGTTGTAAGCGAAAGAGAGTTAAAAGGTTATGTTGAAACATATTTACGTAAGTACAAAGAGATTGCTGAAGAGAATCTAAACTTAATTCATGATATTGGGCACGTGTTTTTCAAATATAACAATATCCCAAAAGAAGTTTATGGAGTCGTGTCGAAAAATCATGGTGCAGCTGTCGCTTTTAAATATGATTCAACAACAAATGAAACTCTCTGGGATTATAAACTTATAGATAAATCAATAGAATATCATTTTTGGCCTAATATGTCAAGCGATTTAAGTAATCTAAAAGTTGTCAAAATTGTAGGCAGTGAGTCACCTTACGTTCTAGACTCACAGATAGGCATAAAAAACTTTGCATTATTATCGGTTAGCGAAAAGCTTCACTCTATTATGTGGGCGAAAGCGAGAGCCCATTTAAAATTGAGGGTGAAGGTGCTGTAATAATATTTGGTGAATTGGTTTCAAGATCAGGTTTGATTATTAAGGGAGCGAATACCAAACAGGCATGGTCAACTTACCAAGCTGGTTTAGATGCTTTAAAACATTTCTTTTGGGATTGTTGAAACCAATTTAACGAAACCATAATTAAACAGATAGAGGTTAAGCATAAAGTACCGCTATTACTTGAAAAAATAAATGAAAATATCAATAATAAATATTACAAAGACTATCCTGAGGATTTTTACAATGATCTACATGAATTAGAAAGGTTAGGGCTTTCTGAGGAAATGAAAACGCTAATATGGGACAAATATTCCGAACTAACAAGAGAACCTACATTATGGGAGAAAATTACTAGTTATCTTCTACAGAAAACATCTGATATTGTGATGTTTATAATTTTGACTGTAATTGGGATAATTATAGGTTATCGGTTACGTGACTACACAAAAACATAGTGCGCGTAATATTATATAACAAAATCCTTGTGATTATTCGGCAGAAACCATGTCTAAACCGTGTCTAGCCTAAGTTTGTGTGTGGTTGTGACTGTGTGTGGGTTTGGGGATAAAAATTTAGCTATTTAATAATGTATGAATTGGGATGAATGAATGCAGCGACACATAACAAGATTAAAGCACACATAAAAGACTTTGTAATTTTAATTTGCCAAAAATTAGTGATACTTGAAGTTTCTCTTTTTCTTTTTGTTTGCTTTCGCCACAATTCCATAAACTAAAAATGATAATCCCACTAGCCCAATTAACGTCCCAATGCCTGAGTAGGGATAAAATTGTAGGTAATCATTACCTATTTTGTTTATGTTACCGGAGATTTCAATGGACCATGTTTCTCTGTTCTCAATTTCTAAAAAATCCACGTCTTTCTCGGCGATTTCAACTTTTTGGACAAATTTTGTCCCTGTTTCATTAAAAACAACGTTATCATATGTTCTTTCTCTCGTGATTTCGTTAAAGTAAACTAGTTTACCTATTATAATTCTCACACGACCAGAGGCTGAAATATTAAGTTCTAGACACGTCCCATTTGATGTTAAAACTGCGAAAGCCCACCCCGTTTGATTGTATGGCTCAAGCACAGATGGTGTTATGGGATCCCATTTGTCTATAATAACCTCTTGGATGCGGTATTCTTTAATGCAACACACTAGAATAACAGCTATTAAAAGAAGCGGTAAAGAAGCTATAATTGCCTTCTTCGGCATTTTATCTATATCACCGTCAATTGTCTCTTCATTTTATAGAGACATGCGCGGGAAGGTTATTTCGTGTTTTTAGAATGTAAAAATTATTATTTCTCCTAAATTACTTTTTCGACTCTAACTTTAAAGTTAGACTTTTAAACCATTTCCCGGTAATTTATGGTAATAAGCGCAGAGAAGGAAACTATTTACCAATGATGGTTTCCCGCAACATATATATAACAAGCGATACGCTATTCCATAAAAAGGACGATGATATCAGTGGAATTGTTAATGGCTATAAAAACACGGAGAAGCATAAGAAGGTATAAAACTGACCCTATATCAGATGATAAGGTTAAAATGGTTCTTGAAGCGGCTCATTGGGCCCCTTCAGCTGCAAACCTTCAACCATGGGAATTTATTATTATAAAAGATCAGGTGACTAGAGAGAAAATTCAAGAACTTGTGGAGGAAAATAGAATTATAACAATAAATACGAAAGAAGATCCATGGAAAACGAGGTTTTCAAAGTATAGCACAGAATGGATTTCTGAAGCTCCTGTTCACATAGTTGTGTGCGCTAATCCAGCGATGACAGCACCCCATGTTTTTGGGAGGGAAACATACAAATATGCCACTGGAGCTGCTATTCAAAATCTCATGCTTGCAGCGCATGCCTTAGGCCTTGGCACCTGCTGGTTATCAATGTTCAACAAAAGAAAGCTTAAAACCCTTTTAAAAATACCGAAAAAAATTGATGTTATAGCGGTCATCACAATTGGTTACCCATTAGAAATACCAGAAATACCCGACACGGTGAGAAGACACGGGGGAGCCCCAAGAAAAAACCTAGAAGAGATTATTTACCACGAAAAATATGGTATACGAGAATATTAGATTTTATCAATTAAAAATCTACTTTTTTCCCTTCATAAATATACGTAAACATTTTTCTAGCGCCTTCAGTGTCTAAAACTCGCGGGTTTCCTTGAAGTGCAGCTGACCTCATAGCTCTGTCGACTAAAAAGTCAATGTTCTTTTCAAAATGCTTCGAAGATATTCCAATATCTTTAAGCGAAGCTGGCTCCTTAAGTTGGTGGTTAAGCTCACGAAGAGTTTTAACAAGTTCATCCACCATATCGCTGTTTGCCGTCACTTTGATATTAGCAGCTTTTGCGATATCTTCATATCGCTCTCTAGCTGCTATTTTATTGTACTCTATTGAGTATGGTAAGAGAAGTGCCATGGCTTGACCATGAGGAATGCGAAACACTCCACCGATTGCACCACCTAAGGCATGGGCCATGCCTAATTGGGAGTTGCTGAAGGAAAGCCCAGCCATCGTTGCTGCGTAGTGTAATTTTTTCTTTGCCTCTTTGTCCTCAGGATTTTTGTAGGATCTCAGGAGATATTTAAAAATTATTTGTATAGCATATATTGCCAGAGCGTCCGAAAAATCGTTTCTTAACGATGAAACGTAGGCCTCTATGGCATGGGTTAATGCGTCTAAACCTGTTTCCGCCACAAGCTTTTGGGGCATGGTCATTGAGAGTTCAGGATCCACTATAGCTATGTCGGGCACCAACTCTTTATTAACAAGTTCCATTTTTCGTTTTTCTTTTAAATCTGTAATTATCGTAGCCCAGCTTGCTTCCGAACCAGTCCCACTGGTTGTCGGAATGCAGAGTAATTGGGCTTTGGCTCTTAATCCAAGTGTTATTGAAGGGGTTATAGAAGCCAATTCTAGGTCTGAACGTTCATAGAGTACCCATATTGCCTTCGCTGCATCTAGGTTACTGCCTCCACCTAACCCAATAATCCAGTTAGGGGAATACTTTCTCGCTAATTCTGCTCCTTTTATTATAGTTTCTACTGAGGGTTCAGGTTCAACTTCGAAGGCTTCCACTCTTATCCCATTTTTTTCCAAATATTTTGCAGCTTTATCAACAAGGCCAATTTTTTTTATAATACTGCCAGTAACAATTAGAGCCCTCTTTCCTCTAATACGACTAAGATATTCCAATGAGCCCTCGCCTATCACTATAATTCTTGGAAATGATAATTCCAACATCACATACCATCCAAAACTTGAATAATTTAACTCAAATATAAAACTTATCTGATGTTTAGCTGTAATCGTGCATTCGCGCTGGTTGCTTTTATTATAAGAGAAGCAACGTTTAAATTTCTTAACATACATCCACGCTCTAAATTTTTAATTTTTTAAATCCTAGACGTTGCTGGTTACCTTGTAACTTACCCATTCAAAAAAGGCGTAATTAATCGAAAAAGTTATAAAAAGGTGGAAAAATACTGTGCTGAACTTCTGATGGGGTGAAAAAATGGAAACTATAAAGGAAGGCATAGGAGAATTACTTGCATGGCATGACCCTGATGAACATCGGAAGTGGGTCAGGAAGAACAAATCTAGAAATCTTGAGGATAAACAAATGAGTTTGAAAGAGGCCATTGCAAAGTTTGTGAACGATGGTAGTTATATTGCCATGGGAGGATTTGGTCATGTCAGGCTTTCGATGGCTGCGGTTTATGAAATAATAAGGCAAGGGAAGCGAAACTTGGTTATGGCTGGGAAGACAGCCGTCCACGATGTTGACATTCTAGTATCTTCAGGCTGTGTTGACAAGGTTGAGGTGGCCTACTGTTTTGGACATGAGCTTCGAGGGCTATCAGCAGCTTCTAGAAGAGCTGTTGAAAGCGGGCGTGTGAAAGTTGCAGCCGAGATTTCAAATGCTGGATTCCAGTGGCGTTTTAAAGCAGCTGCCATGGGTCTACCTTTCATTCCAACACGAGTAATGCTGGGTACGGACACCCTTAAATACAGTTCTGCAAAAATTGTAAAAGACCCTTTCAGTGGAAAACCAATATGCCTTCTCCCTGCATGCTACCCTGATGTTGTATTCATACATGTACATCGATGTGACAAGTACGGGAACTCCCAAATTGATGGAATAACTATTGAAGACTTTGAACTAGCAAGAGCCGCACGAAGGCTCATCATAACAACAGAAGAAATCATTAACGAAGAAAGAATTAGAAACGAACCTTGGAGAACAGTGATTCCATACTTCTTAGTTGATGCGGTGGTGGAAGTACCTTATGGTTCCCATCCAGGCAACATGCCTTGCCTTTATTATTCAGATGAGGAGCACATGGCAGAATGGCTGAGACTTTCAAAAACAGACGAAGGTGTAAAATCATATTTTGAAAAATACGTATATGGAGTTGAGGATTTTGAGGAATATCTAGCGCTGGTAGGTGGTGTCAGAAAACTTAACCATTTAAGGAAACTCGAGCAGCTGAGGGCCCCTCTTATAACCCCTTGGGCGGAGAAGTGAGCGTATGAGAACAGAATACAATACTATCGAGCTAATGGCATGTGCTGCCTCAAGAATTCTGGAAGACAACAAAACAGTTTTTGTTGGCACAGGACTGCCACTTGTAGCCGCCACATTAGCCCAAAAAACACATGCACCTAACTTGCTTATAGTCTTCGAGGCAGGAGGAATGGGACCACAAGTGCCAATAATACCCATATCTGTGGGAGATTCTCGGACAGTTTATAGGGCGATCATGGCTAGCAGCATGGATTATGTAATGTCTATAGGTCAACTTGGCTATATCGACTACGGATTTCTCGGAGCGGCTCAAATAGACATGTATGGAAATATCAACACCACTGTGATAGGTCCTTATGAAAAACCAAAGGTTCGCCTTCCAGGAAGCGGTGGTGCAAACGATGTTGGGTCACTATGTTGGCGAACAATAGTAATAATGCAACAAGATACACGAAGATTTGTTGAAAAAGTAGACTTCATTACTACACCCGGATACTTGACAGGTCCAGGCGCTAGAGAGAAGGCAGGACTACCCGCGGATACAGGACCATATCGTGTAATAACCCAGTTGGGAATTATGGGGTTTGACGAAAAAACAAAACGAATGACACTACTCTCTACACATCCAGGCGTAACAGTTGAACAGATTAAAGCTAATACTGGTTTTAGATTGATAATACCAGACAAAGTGACACAGACAGAACCACCCACAGATGAAGAACTGAGAATATTAAGAACAAAAATAGATCCCGCAGGAATCGTTATAGGGAGAAGATAAAGGTAGGGAAAACAAAATCAATAATTACGATAGTTGTGCAGTACTAGCGGCATAACTGTCAGACTAATTCTAACCGATTTTTCCTCGACCATAATAGTCAACAACTTTTTTCAAAGCTCTTGCAGCATCTTCAGGCGATGAATACACTGGTATCCCATTCTGCACTAAACACTTTCTAAGCTCTGCAATAACCTCCCATTTAGTACCTTTTATTTCATCCGGTGTCAACTCAGCGTTTCTGATTATACAAATTATGGGTTTTCCCTCTTTCTTTAATTTTATCGCTCCATCTAAAAACTCTTTTACTCTTATCTCCTTAAAGACTTGGAGGGGAGCAGGATCATCTTCTTGAAAGTTTGCGACTATAACGTCAAAATTGCCAATCCTGCTCGCGTAGTATAAAATTTCCATGTGAGACCCACCCAACTGATCTATTATAGACCCATCTATGGGGTTTTTAAGCCAGTCAGCAGCTAGTGGAGCTTCTTTTATAAGTTTTTCTCTTACTTCTTTAGGCAAGTCTGGGAATTCGAAACCAGCTTCTTCGAACAAGTCTGCTGAAATTACGGACATTCCGCCACCACCTCCGCCTACAAGAATTCTTCTTCTATTTATTTTTGGTAAAAAGCGCAATGCGACAATTACGTCTACAAGTTCTTCCATGCTTGAAACTTGGATGGCGCCATGCTGTTTTAAAGCCGCCGTCCAGATTTCAGCTGATCCGGCGAGAGAACCTGTGTGGGAAAGTGCGGCCTTCGAACCTGCTTGCCCTCTTCCGCCCTTCAGTATAACAACCGCTTTCCGTTTGGTGGCGTATGATAAGGCATCCAAAAATTTTCTTCCGTCTTTCACGCCTTCAATGTATGCCATTATTATTTTTGTTTCTTTGTCATCAGCTAAGTAACGAAGAAGTTCAGACTCATCAATATCTGAGGCGTTGCCATAGCTTATCACTTTACTAAATCTCACACCTCTCATGGCAGCATAACGGATGACTATCGCTGATCCTCCACCAGTCTGAGAAATACCACCTACAGGTCCCGCTTCTTTTGGGAAATCTTCATAGTAAGATAGCCCTATTTTCGGGTTGTAAAGACCCATGCAATTAGGGCCTAAAACTCTAATTCCAAATTTTTTGCATTGCTTTATTATTTCATCCTCAAGTTTTACTCTTTCGCTTATCCCTGTTTCCTTCATCCTTGCTGTAAATAGATGAATAAGTTTAACGCTTTTGGCACGGCAATCATCAATCTGATCCAATAGATTTTCTGCAGGTATGCATGAGATTACATAGTCTATTTCAGCGTCAGGTATTTCTCGTAAACTTGGATAAACCTTCAACCCCAAAATGTTGTTATAGTTTGGGTTAACAAGGAATATTTTTCCCTTAAAATTATGCTTTATAAGACATCGTACATAGTTATTTCCACCAGAGCGGGGATTTGCAGACGCACCAAGAACAGCAACTGACTTAGGATGGAATAAAGAATCTAATTTTTCAAACTCCATTGCCTCGTCACCTCTGATTAAGTAGGCTCGTATACAATACTTTTTAATTAATAAAAATTTTTGAAGTACAAGTGCTCCGTTCTACATTTTTAGTTGGCTGTAGCTTCTTACATTTTGAAGGTTTTAGTCAATAGTATTGTGAGGCTACATGTTACGTTATTTACCAGAAAGAATTATAAATAGTTATGATTCTGATTCAGTTATGCTACCCCAAAATATCGTCTTCTTAGTTCGTCTTCATCAAAATTGTTTTTATCTCCTTCCCAAACTATTCTCCCTTTTTCAATTACATACCCTCTGTCGGCAACTGAAAGACTTCTTCTAAGGTTTTGTTCAACCAAAAGTAAACTGATGCCTTCTGCGTTGATCTCCTTTATAGCCTTGTAAACAATATTAATTGCCTTTACAGATAAACCAAGGGACACCTCATCTAAGATACATAATTTTGGCTCCGACATTAATGCACGTCCAATGGCAAGCATTTGTTGTTCTCCTCCACTTAACGTGCATGCCAATTGCTTTCTTCTCTCTTTTAGAATGGGGAATAAGTTAAAAACTCGTTCTATGTTTTCCCTTATTTTACTCCTCGCCTTCGGAAGATATGCTCCCATTTCAAGATTTTCTAGTACACTCATGTATGGAAAAAGTCTCCTTCCTTCGGGGACAAGTGATATACCAAGCGTCGCAATTTCAAAGGGTTTTAGATTGTCTATTCTCTTACCTAAAAACTCTATGATGCCCGACGATGGATGAACGATGCCACATATTGCCTTTATAAGTGTAGATTTTCCAGCTGCATTAGCGCCAATTAACGCAACAATTTCCCCTTTTTCAAGTTTTAAAGTAACATCATGCAATATGTGTAGGTATCCATAAAAAACATTTACATCCTCTATCTTTAGCACGTTTCCTCCCCCAAATATGCCTCAATGAACCGTTTATCTCTAATTACCTCTTTAGGATTTCCTTCAATAAGCTTTTTTCCTTCATTTAAAACAACAATTCTCTCGGCGTATTTTTCGACTTCGCTTATAACGTGCTCAACCCAGAGGATAGTCATACCTTCGTTATGTAATCTTTTAATAAGAGACGTTATAGGATGTATTTCCTTTTCAGTTAAACCTGCTAATGGTTCATCAATGAGCAACAATTTTGGTTTGATGCTTAACGCTTTAGCAAACTCTAACAGTTTTTGTTGAAGATGCGTCAAATTGGATGCAACCACATCTCTGTATTCTGATAAGAGTACATATCCTAAAATTTTCTCAGCTTCTCTCCTTGCATTTTCAATGCTTAAACCTGCCCCAAAAACTCCCCCAACAATTACGTTCTCTAAACATGTCATCCTATGAAAAGGGGCAGGGATCTGGTTAGTCATGCATATCCCTAGTTTACAAGTTCTATGAGGAGTTAAGCCATTTATTTTCTTTCCTTCAAACTCTATAATGCCCGACGACGGCTTATAGATATTCATTATAAGTCTAAGTAAGGTGGTTTTGCCAGCCCCATTAGGTCCTATTAAAGCTAAAAGTTCTCCTTTATTAACGTCTAAACTTACGTTGTCAACGGCTGCTAAACTACCAAAAAACTTTGAAACGTTATTAACCTTAAGCATCTTATTCTCTCCATTCAGCTAAAGTGGCGGTTGCAATGTTTTGTTCTACGGCACTCAATTTACCGTCAATCAACTACAAAAAGATATCTAAAAATATAAAATTTTTGTCAAGGACAAGCACTGCTATGATTTAATTTCTCTCTTTATTGACGTACCAAATTTCGCAGATTTGATCGCCTCTGATAAACGATGAACTCTCGTAATGTATTTTACAAAGCCTTCAGGCATGAATGTTATAATTATTATCAGTAGGAGACATGTTATTAGCAATTGTACTTCTGCAAAGACGGCTATTTCTTCTCTAATGATTGTAATGATGATTGATCCTAAAAGCGGCCCTAACATTGTTCCTATACCTCCTAGAAAGACCATGTTCATTGCCCAAAGAGTTGTAAGAAAAGAAAAACCTGCATAGGGCTCGATCATAAGGGAATGTGCTGTTGAAACGCCACCTGCCATGCCTGCAAAGAAGGCGCTTACTGTCAGAATGTAGGCTCTAGTTTTAAACGTGTTAACACCGACTATTTCACAAGCATCTATGTTGTCTCGGAGGGCCGATGCTGCTATCCCCAATTTTGAATTTTTAATTTTCCAAACTACTAAATTTGTTGCAATTGCAATAAAAAGGGCCATGTAGTAAGAGTGAGCAAGTGAATATTGAGGGTAGGCTGGAGGACGTATTCCTGCCGGCCCTCCTGCACCAGGCCAGTTTATCATCCAGATTTTAAGAGCCTCGGAAACGGCTAATGTACCTATGGCAAAGTATGCCCCTCGCAGTCTTAATAATGGGAAGGAAATTAGGAAAGCAAAAAGAGCAGCTAAGCACCCTCCAGTTATTATCCCCAAATACGGGGCAATCCATGATCGTGGCCACATTAAACACCAGTAAGCTGCCATATACCCGCCCAAACCTATAAAAGCAGCATGACTTAGCGAAATTAAACCGGCAAAGCCCCCGCAAAGGTTCCAGCTTTGGGCTAAGCATAGGTTTACAAGCATTAAGAATAAAATAAAGAGTATGTACGTAGGCATTGCCATAGGTAACGCTAAGAAAACACATACGAGAATAATCAGAGCCAAAAACCAGTTTATTTTTAGATTCAACATATTCCTCACTCATTCAATGTATTTCCCGAATAAGCCCTTCGGTTTAAATGCTAACACTATTAAAAAGATGATTAAGCCAACCAGATTTTGATATCCTATTCCAAGGATTCCTCCAGTTAAACATTCAACTACGCCAAGCAGTAATCCTCCAATTAATGTACCTAAAATACTCCCTAACCCGCCAAGCACAACAACTGTAAGAGATTTCGTTAAATATACTACATCAGTGAAAGGCTGAAATGGGAAAATCATCGAAAGTAAAGCTCCTGCGACCGCTGTTAACGCCATTGAAATTGCATAAGCTATAAAACGTATTTTGCCGACGTTCACCCCGAAGACGGATGCGACTTCTGGATCCTGAGATACACTTCGTATAGCTTTGCCCGTGTAAGTTTTGGTTAAGAACAGGTACAGCATTAGTAATGTAACGACACTTACAATGAGGCCTAACACATAGACCACTGGAATTATAATGTTCCCTAATGTTAAAGAGGCTGTGGAATACGAAGTTCTTACGGCCCTGCCAGTTGCCCTCCAAATGAGAAGGAATACATTTTCCATGACACCCGTAACGGCGAATCCTAATATTAGAATAGATTCAGCTGAGCCCTTTCGCAAACCAAAAGTTATGAACTTTTGGAAGGGTATGCCAATAAAGAAGAATAAGGGAAAAAGTACTATAATAGAAACTAGGGGGTCTAAACCGTATGCATGATAAAGAGTAAAAGTGAGGTAACAAGACAGCAATATAAAACTACCATGGGGAATGTTCAGAATTTTCAAAACACCTAAGCAAAGGGAAAGACCCACAGCCATAAGCGCGTATAGCGCCCCTAAAAAAAGTCCGTTTAACAAAGTTTGTAGAAAAAAGGGGAGGTCCATAGGGTCAACTCCATGGTGGTAGTGGGTATACGAATGTGGCCGTTGCCTTCTCTGGCGGGTATGTTATTTTGCATTCGCCATTTTGCCATTGCGTGTTAACTAGCGGAATCGCGCATTCATGGCTTGGAGGTATAAACTTTACATGTCCGACGAGATATTCACCGTCTGTCTGCGCAATAGCGGCATTAATTTTCTCTGGATCAAGGGAGCCAGCTCTCTCAATTGCATCAGCAAGTACAAAGACATATGTTGCCCCGGTTCCTAAGTGTTGGCCCCAATATTCCCCAGTTTCCAGCATGAAATCATCAGCCAATTTTTGACACGTCGCGTTGTATTTTGCAACTTTGTATGGCAACCCTGGATTCCAAAAGCCAGCCACACAAACTCCGTCACCGTCTGCACCCAGAGTTTCAACCCATCCGTGTCCTTCTGCGGCTCTTTCAAACCATGCTGCCTTAGGTCTAAAACCATATTGTTTACATTGAGTCCAAATCCTCATTCCATCTTCTGGATTACATTGGGCAATTAGTATATCGGCGCCTGTGGCTTTTGCCTCAAGTATCATGCTTGAGAAATCCGTCTGACCCACTGGGAAATCACCCCTATAAACAACTTGGAAGCCGTATTGTGGGGCATACATTTCCCAGTAATCACCCATCACTTTACCATCAGCGGTGTTGTCAACGAATAAAACCACCTTCTTATTACTGGAAACGCCGCTCAGCGACCTATATTGGAGAGTGCACATTCCAGTATTGGGATCGGTTACATTGAAGAAAATATTCCAGCAGTATTTGTAAGTTCCACTTGCAAGCTCTGGAACAGTCCCCAAGGGGGCAGGACTGGTTATTGCGGGTATGTGGTATCTCTCTGCAACGCTGGCTGCTGCCACCGCACCCGGTGGACTACCCGCGCTAATCAAAATGTGGGCGCCGTCTCTTACTACCCCTCTTTCCAGATTTGCCGCAGATTTATCCCAGTTACTTTCGTCATCGTATTGTATCAGCTTTATTGGGATTTTCTTGCCATATTCTGCCACGTAGACTCCACCATGTTCGTTTATAACTCGTACAGCCCATCTAACACCGTAACCCAGATACTTGCCGAGAAAGCCTAAATACCCTGTAATTGAAGTATCGTGAACGAGTATTATGTTGTCCGGGGCTGGTTTAGTTTGTGAAGGTAGCCAAACAAGCGCATAATAACTTACTGAAGCCGCTACGATTATGACAATCACAATGGCAGCGATGGCGAGTTTGGATATTCCATGCAAAGACATTCTTGGGGCACCTCTGTCATTATTTAATCGCTAGATCTTAAAAATCTTTTCATTACAAACATGAGTCACTCAAGCTTTTGATGACATCTGGATACAGTATTTTCAGCAATTCTATTAGTTTCTCATCTCTCCATCTGATAAGCTCGTCCATGGATCTAGTTCGGACAATTTCCTCCTCTTTCACTCCTCGGATTATTTTCTCCACAACAGACGCGGATAAACCCATTCTATATTTCTCAAAGAATTCATCTATTCCACCTGGTCCTCCACCTAAGTGATATGTTAGGAAAGGCCCCATTATAGCCCATCTAATACCCAAGCTTGCAGTGAACGCTTTATCTATATCCCCTACAGTTGCTATTCCCTTTTCTACAGAGTCAGCTACTTCCCTAAACAATACGTGAGCTAGTCGGTTAACTATATGTCCTGGAACCTCTTTCTTAGCTACCACAGGAACTTTTCCCAATCTTAGCATGAAATCGTGCGCTATCTTAACGGTTTCTGGCGATGTTTTCTTCCCCGGAACAATCTCCACTAAAGGGATCAAATGTACAGGGTTATATGGATGCACAATTACACATCTTTCAGGTTTAGTTGTGGCTACTTGGATATCAGATATTATGAGAGCAGAGGAACTGCTTGCAATAATCGCGTCTGGCCGAGCTGCCGCATCAATTTGACTGAAAACATTTCGCTTCAATTCAAGATCTTCGGCAACAGATTCCTGTATGTAATCGGCGTCCTTAACAGCGTCAGAAAGGTCATAGGTTGTTTTTATTCTTCTTAATACGGCTTCCTTGCCTTTGCTATTTATTAACCCTTTTTCTTCAAGGAAACTTAAGTTTGACTTTACATCGTTAACTGCTTTCTCAATTGTTTCCTTCCTTCGAGACTGCAAAGTAACAGGGTATCCTTTTAATGCAAACAACAATGCCCAACTTGCACCTACGAGCCCTCCACCAACACAAGTAACTTTCTTAATCTGCAATTTTCCCCCGCCTACTAATGAAGTTAGTTTGATGAACAAAAACAAGGGGATATAAATTTTTCTCTAAAAATATGAATTACTCCATTTGCATTTGTTGTTCGCTGTTTTATCGCTGCAGTCACTTATCAAGATATTTTAGAATGTTCTCGCCTGCTATGCGTCCCGAATTTACAGCGAAACTTGCTGAAACACCTGTGGATATTAGAGGATAGGTGTGGCCAACAGGTCCCTCTACACAGCAACCGCCGGCGTAAAGGCCTGGAATAGCATTAAGCTGATTGTCTAAAACCTCCATTTTATGGTTAACCCGGATTCCGCCTTCGGTAATTATGATGTGGGGGCTGATTTTGACAGCGTAAAACTTTGGTTTTCTTATAGGATGGAGATAGCGGCGATCCTTAAAAAATAGAAAGTCATAATTCTTGTCGCAACATTCGTTATATGCTTTCACGGTATCTTCAAGCTTTACGGAGTCAACATTAATTTTTTTGGCTAACTCCTTGATGGATGCTGCTTCAAAAACTTTGTTTTCTTTGACACCTCGTTTTAGTTCAGCATAAATTTCATTGGCTCTCGTCAACGGATCAAAATATTCTAATACCCAATACTGTAGTCCACGCTCTTTAATGAAGGCTACCATGTTTTGGTCAAATATGTTATAGGCGCATGCATGAGGTTGTCGCAAAAGAGCATTAGTTACTATGGGAAACCTCCAAACAATTGACTCATCGCAGAAACGCTCCCCTCGTTCATTGACCCAGAGATTTGGTTGAAGAGCTATCACCGATAGCAGACTACCTATAAACTCGTTAAGAATGCATGGAATTGCCTGCATGGTACCTAGACCCATAGCGGTTGCCCCTACTTCCCAAGCCATTTTAATCCCATCACCCGTTTGATCCGCTTTTATAACTGGTTTTAAGTATTTGCCAGATTCTAAGAACTTCTCTATCCATTCGCTGTTGTCTCCATATCCGCCCGTGGCAATAACGACCGCCTTACACTTTACGTTAATAACGTTTCCACTTTTGTCTTCAGCAACAACTTCTGCAATTTTGCCATTTTCTTTTACTATCTTCTTCACAGAAGTTTCAAGAAATATTCGAATGTTTTTCTCTTCCTGCGCCCGTTTAAACAGCGGTTCAATAAGTCCTTTAAGTCCTCTTCCTTCAAGCATGTGCCAAACAAACGGTGACCCCGGATACTGGTTATACACCCCGGAAAACTTGCACCCTAACTTCATTAGCCAGTCTATTGTATCAGCTGTTTTTTCCATGAAAGTTCTAACCAGTTGCGCATCAGGTTCCCAATTGCATGCCTCCATATGCACCTTGAACCTATCTTCAAGAGTATAGCTTAACTTCATTTTTTCCTGCAATTTACTCTCGACTGCAAATATGCCCTCAACAAAGTTGCTTAAGCCACCTACGCTACTTCGTTTTTCAAAAATTATGACACTTGCGCCTCCAGAACTCACTGTTAAAGCTGCAGATAGCCCACATGCACCAGCTCCAACAACTACAACATCGGCTTCTAATTCTTCGTCTTTCCCTTTGGTCATGCAACCACCGCAGAAAATTCAGTTTGCACTTCTCTTATTTTTACTTAACGTGATATACTAACAAAAATAAATATAGCTTTCTCCTTTCCACAAAACCATGATAAAGTTTGGGTAGCTAGCCGCAATTGCGTTCAATTAAGTGAAGCTAGGCATAACCTCCTTTCGAAATCTTTTCATTAAATCAGTGAATTTTTGTGGAGGGAAGAAGACTAAGCTTAAATATTTGCATCCAGCGGTTTTAAATTCCTCAATTTTTTGGGCTACTTCATTGAATCTGGCTAAAATCGGAATTTCAGCTTTAAATGCCTCGTCAATTACTGGTCCCACTACTCCCAATTTTATTGTTCTGCCATACTCACTTGCCTTTTTCTTTAAGTAATCCGCCCGTAATTTAAATTCCTCAAGGCCTCCTACCAGGATTACAGACATTAACCAGAAATCTCCATATCTTGCGGTCAAGTCAAGCATTCTCTTTCCTCTAGCTCCAAAGAGGAGAGGTGGATGCGGTTTTTGAATGGGTTTAGGTTGGAGAACTGCCCCTTCTATTTTATAGTATTTACCTTGAAAATCCACACGGTCTTGCGTCCAAAGACTAATCATAAGTTTGAGGGCCTCTTCTGTTCTTTCCATCCTTTCCCTATCGGATATCCAACCTGTTACGCTGTACGCTTTCCATTCTCTTGGACCATATCCAGCTCCTATTCCAAGCACCATTCTTCCTCCAGATAAAATATCTAATTGCGAAACCATTTTAGCAAGCTGAGGGGGATACCTCATTGGAAGAGGAGTCACGCAAGTGCCTATCTTTATTTTTGATGTTTGAGCAGCTATATAAGCTAATAAAGTATATGGTTCTATTGTAGCATGCCTTTCAACTGGTAGAGGTTCAGGGGCGATTGGTTCCATAAAGTGATCGCTCGTAAAAATCCACTCGTACCCTAACTCCTCAGCTAAAGGCGCCGTTTTAAGATAAAGCTCAGGATGAAGGGCCCAGACCCCCCATCCCGGAAGGTGTATTCCAAATTTCATAAACACATTCCTCCATCCGGGACAGCGTTACTTATTTTTTGGGTAACCTCCAATAACCAACATGCTGGCCGGATTATTAGTCTCATTAACCAAGTACCGCTTTTCGCCAGCCGGAATATACAATGAGTCCATGGGCCCAAGCGTTATGGTTTCCCCGTTTTCAGCCCTTACAGTTAACGTCCCAGAAAGCACAAAATAAACTTTTTCAAAGTCATTTGCAGACACCTCTGCGCCTCCACCAGGAAGAAAATGCGACAACCCAACCCAGAAAGTCTTGACACCCGTGGTTTCTTTGTGGTGAAGCCTCAAAGCAACCATTTTAAAGTGTCCCGGTGCCTCATAAGGTTTAGCCTCTCCCAGACTTACCTTTTTCATAGCTACAACCTCTTCATGATGAAGAGCTGACCATTCACTTAAAACTTTCGCAATCTTTACAATTTGTTTTTATAGACCTCAGAGCAAAAAGATGATGAAAATGACAACGGATCTGCTAGTCCACAATGAATGCGCACAAAATGAGCCTTAAAATAGATTATATGCAACCTTCTATTGTGGGGTCAGGCTCGGTATAAAAATACTATGATGAGGTTAATCCGAAAATAAACTGATATTTTTCAGTGGGTCCATTAGTTGGCTCGGGAGCATAGTGTGCTGGTAGAATGGCGGATACTTCCCCACACAATTAAAAATTGAAATTCGCATGTTATGATGCCATAGTGATCTCCGGAAAAGCAGAAAAACCAGTATATCTTTGGGTAGAAGATGACAATGTGTCCATCGATGATGCCTCTGATTTGTGGGGGCTAACAACCACGGACACCCAACTTATAGCTTAGGGACCATGGTTGGATTAGCTACTTTCTGGCGGTGATCGCAGCTGATCGGTTATGCGATGAATATGGATTAGATATAATTTCAACAGGTGCAAGCATAGCGTTTGCCATGGAACTGGAAAGGGGCTCCTATCACGAGAAGAAGTTGACAACGTCGATTTAGAATTTGGCAATTACGCGCGCGCATTTCTCCCCCTTATCGCTTCTCCACAATGGCTACAACCCGAACTATTGACCCGTCGCCGCCGATCCATTTAAGCGGAAGAGCAGCTATGACGCATCTTTTTCCAGTAACTTTGTCTAACTCTCCTCCGACATTTTCGATTCCAAAGATCCCATGCGTGTACAATATTCTGTGGCACGGTTCCCAATATGGGAAGTCTTGGTATACGTCTCTTCCAGTCTTCTTTTTGTAGAGCTCAATTAGCCACGGTGCAAGAGGCGGATACCCTCCGCCTGTTTGAACAAGCCTTGTTCCCAGCGGATGGTCCATAGCCTGCTGGTCGACACCAACACCCTTCACTTTCTTTTTCACAAACCATTCAGCTGCTTCTTTGTAGAGACCTGGAGCAAAGCAGAAGTATCTGGCGCTGTCTCCGTAATAATGGTGCCAGCCTGAGTTGATTAAAACTATGTCTCCCTCTTCTATTGGTGGATCTACTTTTTCTAGGTCGGCTGGAGTTATTACCTCCCATTCTTTCTTTGGAATGGAGACAACTACGCCGTCGCCGATGAAGCGTTCCACAGGTATTTGGTCAATGGCTGGATAGCCCTCTTCAACGTGTATTGGTGCATCAATGTGTGTTGATAGGTGCATGCTATGGGTGATTTTCTGGGCAAGCACGCGATCCCTTGCGTGGGATCGCATTCTTATTATGTTAGCGTTTTCCGCGGCATATGGCCATGTCGGTGTGGAACCGCTAAAAGGTTGTGTCAAATCGAAAACTTCAACCTTCTTTCCAAAGATTATCGTTAATGGCCTTTTGAGGGCGTCCTCAGGCTTGCCAAGAAGGTTTCTATCCAAAAATCCATGTAAGCATTTCGCTAGTACATCTCCAATCATTTGTTCAAACTCCTCCTGATAAACGATGATAATTAACTTTTATTTTATTTTTGGTTTAATCTTAAGTTTTTGCTTTTGGAAGTGTTAGCATGCTTCTTAACGGCTAAAACCCTCTCTGCGGGCTCAGCATAAAACTCCAGCTGAAAGGTTCAGTTGCAAGGCTTGCGTCCTGTATTGTCTGATTTTATGCTTGTTTCCTGCTGCGGTTGTCTTGTGTTTCATGGCGCGCGCAACACCTCATCTCCTCTGCATCCGCCTCAGCCTACACCTAGTTTTTAGGCCTTTACCCTCTTCTAGCTCCGAAAATACCTTTAGACGCCTCTGTAACAGTAGACAGCCACATCGAAATTCCTATACTGCTTTCCTCCTTGTATCTTAGGGCCCCCTTGTGACTACTTCAATCTAATTCCCATAACCGAAACAAAACAACATCAAAAACATCTAAATTAGCTGATGACCCTGGTTTAATTATGGCGTTCAGATATTGTTCTAACGATTCTCGGAATGGCCGCAAAATGATTAGCATGTTAGCTGATACGCTCATTTTGTTATTAAGAATGCTTTTCGCTAAGAGGTCTATAAGACATAATGTATAAAGTGTGAAAAATCATTTAGAGCCTATGAAAATTACAAGAAAATTCAGGAGTTTATTGGAAGAAAAGGATATTATTGTTGCCCCTGGCGCTTATGACGCGTTATCTGCCAAGATTATTGAAAGGGTTGGGTTTCCAGCTGTCTATTTAGGAAGTTATATTATGCAAGCTACCGTGCTAGGAATGCCTGACACTATGAATGAAACACTAACTGAGATGGTTACTTATTGCAGATATATTGCCAATGCAATAAATATTCCAGTAATAGCGGACGCTGAGAACGGTTTTGGTAATGCCATTAAAGTTCGACGTACCGTGCGCGAACTTGAAAATGCAGGGGTTGCAGCTATTCATATTGAAGATCATGAATTTGGAAAACACACGAAACTTAAGCCTGTGCTGTTGCCAAAAGAAATTATGGTAGAAAAGATAAAGGCAGTTGTGGATACGCGATTAGACAAAGACTTTGTGATCATCGCACGCACGGATGCCTTATGGGCATACGGTGATCTTAAAGAAGCCATTGAGAGGTGTAAAGCTTATGCAGACGCCGGGGCAGATCTACTTTTTATTCCAACACTTCCGTCGCAAAAGGTTCCGGAGGTAGCTAAAATTCTTCCAGTTCCGTTAATGAATCTTAATACTCCAGGTGTATCCATAGAGGAAGAAAAGAAAAGAGGACTTAAAATTCTCGTGTATTGGTCTGCTCCTTTATTAGCAGCCTATAAAGCTGTATTAAAACTTATGCTAGAACTTAAAAATAGAGGTTTTATCGATGCGTCCGAGGATAAAATAGCTACAGAAACCGAATTTGAGCAGTTTATTGGATTTAAGGAATATGAAACACTTGCTGCAAAATATAAGCTCATTCTGTAATTTTAAAAAGTTCGCCCTAAGCTACTCCCCCTACGTTTATTTTAATAGATGGAATAATCTTTTCAAGAAATGCCTTTAAATCTTCCATATACTCCGAAGTAGGTTGTTCAATCTCTTTCAATGCGTAATCCCTATTCAAGTACTCATATTTTACAGAACCATATTTCACATATGGAAGAATATCGATTCGAAGAATATTTTTCATTGGCGATAGAAATTTGGCAATAGACACTATATTATCAATGGAATTTGTATACTTTGGGACTATGGGCACTCTCACTATTACTGGTTTTCCCATATCGGCCAAATGTTGAAAGTTCTTCAATATTACAGAGTTATCTGCTCCTGTATACTCCTTATGTTTATCAGAATCAAAAATTTTAATATCATAAAGAAGTAAATCAGCCTTTTCTAGACACTCCTCAGCTTTTCGATTAATAGTATAGCCGCACGTATCTGCGCGCGCGCACGTTTGGAATAGCGCCTCCTGGCTCCCACATAGCGTTGTATAATGCTCCTCCTCTGGTCGCGTCAACTCCACTTTCTATGCAGCCGTCAATAAATGCTGACTGAAAAACCAGTGGTGTTCGCTCAGCTAACGCGTAACATATTATATTTTCGGCTTCAACTATGTGCCTTTGGAAATATTCCAGTTGCTGTTTGAAGGCCTCGATCACGTCTTGGATTGATTTAAAATTTCTCGGGTCTCCTGTCTTCGGCCCTATTTGTTCGCCTGTCAACCTATCCTTTCCATTGTTTAAGGCTAACTCCAAAATCTTAGCCACATTAACGTTTGTAGCACCTATGTAATGAGTTTTATATGGGACGAATTGTTCCCAGCAACCCACCAGTACATAGTTGCGTGCATCCTTAATAGAGTACCCCATACGTAAAAGTTTCGCTATAGCTATTTCATCATTGACAAATTTTACTTTTCCAACAACTCTTTTAGTATGCTCTATAGCGCGGATTATCCACTCATCAGGATTTTTTTGCTCACTCTAACAACTATTTCAGGGTCTATCAGTCTCACTTGTTCATCAGCGTCCAGAATCAAATATGACAATTCATTAACACCATCAAGCCCATCTTCGGTCTCCCCGCCAACGACAACTATATTAAGCATGTTAGAGCCTTGGAAATATTTGGCGTGTTCAGCTTCCACCGCTAAAGTGATGTAGTTAAATTTTATAAATAATAATTCAAGTAGTAGTTTTGCTTGTTCTTTTGTTAGTTTTCCTTCTTCTATGTCTTTTTTGTAGTATGGGTATAGGTATTGGTCAACCCTACCTAAGGTGAAAACCCACCCATAATCTTCAGTGTAGAGTGCACATTGTATGAACCATAGTGCTTGTAGTGCTTCGTGGAAGTTTCTGGCTGGGTTTGCAGGCACCCACTCGCAGATTTCAGCTATCTTTTCAAGCTCAGCTTTTCTTTGAATGTCGCTTTCCTCTTTCGCCATTTTCCTAGCGAGCTCAGCGTACCTACGTGCAAATTTTATTACTGCGTCTATGGCTATTAGCATAGCCCTATATGTTATAATCCGTTCAATATCCTTGTAGTTTGTAGGATCACAGGATTTTAACCTTTCTTCGATCTCGCTTTTCACACCATTCAAACCCAACCTAAGAACCTTAGGATAATTAACCGAAACATGGCTGATTGCGGTTTTAAGGTTTCCAATAATGTATACTCCATTTTCAACGTCCTTCATAACATATTCCGGCATCAGAGACATTGCCAAACTGTACATTGTTTTACTTTTCCAATAGGGGAGAACCTCGTTAAGCAAGATTGCCTTATCTTCTTCTGAAATTTTGTACGTGTCTCCCTCCCTTTTGTCAAGCATGTCAATTTCTCGCTCTAGCCATTCTGAAAAATATTCAACGGGGATACAAGAACTGCGCCCAAGTTTATCTGATACGTCACCTACAATAAGTTCTCCATCGCGTATCCGTATAGGCATTTCGGTCAAGACTTTTTCTAAAGCTTTAGCCCTCCTTATTGGCATAGGTTCCCCTTCTGTTTCAATGTAACTTTTTGTCATTAAATATGCCCTTGTGATGGATACTTCAGGTATTCCCCTTGCAAGCGCCTTCAAACTTTCAATCTTTTCCTTAACATCCTTCAATGAAACCCTTTCCAACATAACAAACCCATTAATGGCTTTATTGTTAAATAGAGGAAATGAAACTTAAAGTTTTCGCGAGATACCGTTGACTAATGAGGATCGCCTAAAATAAATTATGTCAGTTTCAGCTTTTATACATGTGCTATAATCCGAGAAATTACTAGAGTTGGGGCCGACTGTGAAAGTATTTTGAGTCTGAAGCGTATGCTGAAGTCGTAAATTTTTTAAGAAGTTTTGACTGACTTGACGAATTCGATTCTGACGGTAAACCTTAAATCTAGACAAAATATAACAATTGTAGGCGAGAAAAATGTCTGAAATTTTGGAATTACCACTTGAGCAGATCAATCGCCTTCTGGAGCCAGGTTATTTGCCCCTAGAAAGTGGGTACATGCGTATGTCGAATGGTTATTACCTTGTTGCCGCGCTTACGAGGATGCCTTATTGCCATAGAAATATGATAGAATGGTGGTTTGCATATGGGCTGTCTCCCAAAGAGCACACTCAAATCTATAAACTTTGGCATCCTATAGACCACTTGCATGGTGCTTGGGATGGTAGATGGAGCCCTGGCAATTACATCGGAGCCAGCCATATAGTTGAAGAAACTCTTGGGGGTAGGCCGCCGGTGGCAAAGCTCAAGATTAGCTTTCAAGATCCATCCGATTTTTACGATACATCAAAATTTGAGAAAGCTCGAGCAACAGCTATTTGTGCCCGTCTTTACGTCCGCGAAGAAGCGAAAGAATTGGAAACTGGATTTATGACCCACTTTGTCCGGGATAGGGATGTTGGGTGTGAAATGCGGAGCCGCTTTTGGCTAAAACATTCGTATGCCAGTTACGAAATGGCGAAAAACCTATTTCAGCATTGCGTAGAAGAGATGAGAAACCTCGCCGTTTTCTTACCGTATTTGTACACTATTGGCACGAGAATATATAATAGCGGATATATACAAAGATCCTAAAATCGTTGATAACTAAACTATTCGACACTTAACGCGTAGTTTGAAATATTGCGCCGAATAATGGGGTTTTTATACTATGTGGATTAAGCGCAGGTTAAATAATGTCTAACTTTTAGGGTTAGCATGTTTTAAATAATTTTCAATCAAATCCATAATTGCCTTATCAACAGATTTTCCTTCCGCAGAAGCCCTTTCTTCGAGAGCCTTACGCTTTTCTATAGGTAAGAGTTCAAGCAAATAATTAACTCCTTCTTTGATGGTTTCATTAACTTCAACAAGGCGCTGCGCCTTTTTGTTAAAAATAAATTTAAAAATGTCTGGTCTGTTGTAGTTTCCCAGTAAATCATGGTTTGCTTTTGATTTATAATGCTCTGATAGATCGCAATCAGCATAAACTATCATTTCCTTTTCCGGGTCCGCTTGTGCTATAACTCTTCCGAACATGGGGCTTATGATGCATGAGACGCCTCCACCAAGTTGAATATCGCGTTCAAAAACAGGCTTAGCGGTTTTTGCATACTCTAAAAGAGTTTCCTTTATTTCTGGTGTGACAACAGCCGAAGAATTTATTACAAACGCTTTAGCTTCATAGGCGAATTCCCGCACACATGGTATTATCATATCCCTGAAATTAAATGGAAAAGCTCCTGGCATGGGCCAGCTTGCAACATGTATCTTAATGCCTTGGGCAATCAGAGCAAATTTTGCGAGTGGATTATTGTTTTCTCCACAATTCAAGCCTCCGAGTTCTCCATACTCTGTCTTGAAGACGGACAATGTGCTTCCGTCTCCTCCTGTGAAAATAAGTTTCTCTGCATATGTTGGAACAATTTTACGATGTCTTCCCAATATTTCACCTTTATTGCTTATAAACAGCTGAGTTTGAAAAAGCGTTGACGACGAATATCTATCTTTTTCACTCATACCAATTACAATGTATATCTGGTTTTGTTTGGCAATATCACATAAAATATCCGTCCATTTACTTGGTATTTCAACAGAGTTTTTAACATATTGCTCAAAGAAATTTAACGTATCATATATAGGGGACCCTGCATAAACCCATGTTGGAAAGCCTGGAATGAAGCACTCTGGAAAACCCACGATATTTGCACCATTTTTGGCCGCTTCTTCGACTACATGACACGCTTTTTCAACGGTTTCCGCTCTATTCATGTAAACAGGCGCAACTTGCGCTGCAGCAAGCTTAAAATGTGGAATGTAAGATTCAAACTCTCTCATATAAATTCACTTAACTTAGCAAAGCCATTCTTTTGTATTGTCAATCAAAATTTAAATGTTCCGTCGCGAACACTTCATTATAGCAAGGTCCACCGGTAAGTTTTCAGCCCATCCGCTGTTCGCACGAATTCCTTAATCACCAACACGTTTTTAGTTTGGGCTTTGAAGAAACTTAAGTCTGGTGTGTACTGAGGCTTTCAGCGGGACTTGTCATCAAAATCTTGAGTTGCACAATATGCAACTGGATCCGTGCACCTTGTTTTTTATGTAAAATTTTCTTTTCATTCTGTGAATTAACTGGTTCTCCATTGTCTAAGGCGAATCCAAGATATGTGGTAGTGAAGACTGCAAAGAACTTGCTTCCAAGTCAAAAATTAATATAAAAGTTAGTTCAGCAGCATTGAGCGTTGGAGAGGTAGGGTTATATGGAATTTTCACTTTAAGATCGTGAAAAGAGGGGTAAGTATGGCGGTTAAAACTAAAGAAGAATACGTTGAGAGATTGAAGGTGATGAACAGGAACGTGTACATTGGCGGCAAGAAAGTGGATCGACTCGACGAGAGGCTTCGCCCTTGCATAAACGTCATTTGCGTAACTTTTGACATGGCTAATAATCCAGAGTTTGAAGATCTTTGCACTGCTACTTCCCATATTACAGGGGAAAAAGTTAATCGCTTTTGCCATATCCATCAGAGCAGGGAAGATTTACTGAAAAAGCAGGAGATGACCCGTATACTTTGTCATCGCACTGGAGGATGTATCGGTCGTTGCATGGGTGTAGATGCCATGAATGCTCTATCCGTTGTTACAAAGCTTATTGACATGAAGTATAACACCAATTATTATGAGCGTTTCATAAATTACTTGAAGCATATTCAAGCAAACGACTTAGTTGCGAACTGTGCTCAAACTGATGTTAAAGGCGACAGAATAAAAAGACCACATGAACAGAGAGATCCAGATCTCTATTTGCGAATTGTTGAAAAAAGAGATGATGGCATAATAGTCCGTGGAGCTAAAGCGCATAACAGCATTGCACCGTGCGCAGACGAAATTATAGCTCTTCCTACACGCAACTTGACTAAAGAGGAGGGTGATTGGGCTGTTGCTTTCGCCGTTCCAGCAGATGATCCAGGAGTTAAACTTGTTGTTCGCCCAGCATACCTTCGCAAAAGAAAAAAACTTGATGCTCCAATCGTCAACTTCGGGACAGCAGAATCACTAACAATATTTGATGACGTCTTTGTTCCCTGGGAAAGGGTTTTTATGTGCGGCGAATGGGAGTTTGCAAGAGCCCTTGCTTTGTTGTTCGCGCTTTACCATAGGCATAGTTATACTGGCTGCAAACCAGCTGTAACGGATGTGCTTTGCGGCACTGCAGCTTTAGTTGCAGAATGCAATAACATCGAAAGAGAAACTCATGTGCGGGATAAATTGGCTAAATACATTACCATATCAGAACTCGTGTATGCCGCAGGCATAGCCAGCGCACATTATGCCTTTAAATCTCCATCCGGCACCTGTATACCAGACCCTGTTTACGTAAACGCCGGAAGAAAAATAGCTGGTGAAAATATCTATCACGAATATGAGATTCTTACTGACTTAGCAGGAGGCCTAGCTTGTACACTCCCGTTCGAAGAAGATTTTTACAGCGAAGAAACAGGATCACTCCTCAACAAATACATAATGCGCAATCCAAACCTCCCACCTGAATACGTACATAGAGCGTTTAGACTTGCTGAAAATATTGTTGCTTCAGATCTTACTGGAGTTTTTCAAGGGGCCGGAGTTCATGGTGGCGGTTCTCCCATAATGGAGACAATAACAATAATGGCGTCCTATAACATAGAGAAGGTAAAGGACATAGCAAGATATCTGGCCGGGATCAAAAAAGAACTGCCGAGATTGAAACGCGAAGAACTGGTGAAATTCCTTTAACCTTTTTCTATTTTTGATTTACAGAAAAATTGTGTTTGTCTGGTCTCGCCCATAACTAGCAATGACGAAAACTTTCATGCAATGGACTATCAACGCTAACTACGGAAAACTTTTTAATCGGAACTCCATAAGCCTAAAAATATGATGAAAAAAATGAAGTATCGGGATATCCTTTATTCTGATGTTCAACTTGGGCCATATCCGACTCATTTATTGAAATATGTAGATAAGCCGACTACTAGGATAGTAGGACCTATAGAAAGGCCAGATCCCGAGGAGCATTTCTTTTCCAGGGCACTTAGGGGCGACTTTGGGAAGGAGATTCAAGAAAAATATAAAAGATTATGGAGATATCCTGTCACAGCAGCTCTTGTCGACATTCAGAAACACATCAGCACCATTGCAAAAAACGAGGTTGCTCATTACAAGGCTCCCATTTCCGAAGACCCAAAGATACTAAGCCGTCATTTCAAGAGTTTTGGTTATTTTCTGGGAGCTGATATTGTAGGTATAGGGCGGGTACCTGAATATGCATATTATACTCACGACGAGGAAGGTAACCCTATTGAGCCGTCTTACAAATATGCGATCGTATTTGTTGTTAGGAAACATGAAAATAGCATCTGTGCTTCAAACGGTTGGGATTGGATCATGGATGCGGCAAGCTTCCAGGCCTATGTGCGCTTGGCCATTCAGAGTGAATGTGTAGCCAATTATATTCGACGTTTAGGATATGAGGCAGAGGCTTCTCATATGCTTAGATACTTAACTGTTATGCCGCCGATATTACTTGAAGCTGGTATTGGGGAGATTTGTCGAATGGGGATTGTTTTAAATCCTTTTCTGGGTGTGAATTTTAAAGCCTCTTGTGTTTTAACCAACTTGGAACTTGAAGTCGATGGGCCCATCGATTTCGGCCTCCAAGAGTATTGTCGAAGTTGTAAAATCTGTGCTGAACAATGCCCAGCTGGAGCGATTCCTCATGGTGACCAGATTCTCTACAACGGCTACTACACTTGGAAACTGAATACCGAGGCCTGCGGGATCTTTTGTCTTACAAATAAAGAGGGAACGGTATGCGGAAGGTGTGCTAAAGTCTGTCCATGGCATAGGCCAAACACAGATCCGCGTGATTTTGCCAATTGGGATGGTGATATAGCCAAACTGCATAAGTACGTAAATGAGCAAAGACAAAAACTTATAAATAATAATTTTGTGGACCCGGCAGAAAAAACTGATAAATGGTGGTTTGACCTCGATGAAGTGGACGGACGCTTAACCATACCCAAAGCCAAAAATAAACACAAAGTTTGTCGAGAATATCCTTTACAATAGCGCGCAAACAGACAGCGATTGCATGAATCTGATGTCTACCTTTCTAGCCCAAGTTAAGGTGTAATGGTTTATTTTTAATGAAAAACCTTAAAAGTTAATTTGACAAACCCCAATAATGAGATGGGATTGAAAAATGGTTAGCTGCGAAAAAATACGTGAGAAGGAGAAACTTGAACGTTCTGTCTATCTGCATGGCATGCTACCACTAGAACTTTTAGGAAAACCAAGCGATATTTTGAAAAAAATTACTGTTAAATTGCTTGGTAAACAGGTGGAAGTTATAGATCTAACTCAAGGATATGGTCTCGGTTCCCCTTTATGGCCATATTTTGAGGACATAAGCATAGAACGCATGCATTACCATGCTAAGTCTAGGGTTCTAACCCAATGGATACATCATCCAATGCATGTTGCAACACATGCTGATGCACCAATACATGTAGAGGAGGAATACCCGACAATTGATGAAGTACCCATCGAGAGGTACATGGGCGAAGGAGTTATAGTGGATATTCCAAAAGGAAAATGGGAAATCATAACCCCTGAAGATTTAGAGAATGCTCAACCATCCATAGAAAAAGGCGACATAGTCATCATCCACACCGGATGGCATAGGTTTTGGGGCGATAACGTCAAATATTTTGTTTACTCCCCAGGTCTTTATAAAGAGGCCGCTGAATGGTTAGTTAAGAAAGGAGTAAAAGCCGTCGGCGTTGACAATCAAGCTTTAGATCACCCCCTGGGCACTCGGATAGTTCAGCCTCCTCCACTGCTGCCATGGGTTATAGAAGAATATAAAAAGGAAACAGGAAGAGATGTCTACCAAGATTTCCCCTACTGGGAGCCAGCACATAGGATACTACTGACCAACGGAGTGATGGGATGGGAAAACGTTGGTGGGGATATCGATAAAGTTGTTGGAAAACGATGCACTATAATTGGTCTACCGACGAAATGGATAAGTGGCGATGGTGCCAATGTAAGGTTGATAGCCATTAGTGAAAAAAGGTGATTGCCTTATAAGAAATCTAGGCAGTTGTCTAATAGTTAAGGAAGGAAAAAAGAGTATTTTTAGTTCGATGCAATTGAATGCCGTCTACTTTTTCTTGGATTGCGCCTTTCGCCACTTATCACGTTGCTCTTCAGAATATTTTGTAAATATCTCTGTTTCTTTGTTCATTCTCTCTCTAGTTTTTTCAGGGTCTGAAAGCTCATAGTAGTCTTTACGATCAACAATCGCCCACAATGGAAAGGGTTCAGCAGGGGGACATCCGCCTGCAAATATTCCTTGACCACGATATTTCATGACGCAATTGCCTACTAGGATGAGGTCTTTAGGATTCTCTACCTTTGGTAACTCTTTAACGCGGCCAGCAACTATCGTGGCGCCTTTGTTTTTATCGTATTCCCCAAGAGCTTTGAGCTTTTCCATAGTGAACCCTATTAGCGCTTGACAGTTACTACATGCATTTTCCGCAATTATATGATATTCAGGCCACTGTTCAAAGCCGCCGAGGTATGGTATCCAAAGCTGCTTAAATACTTCCTTTACGGGCTTTCCCCGTATTTCAATTTTGTCTTCCTCAAAGTTTCCCAGACCTCTTTCCCGGGCTGCACTGAAGTATGTCACTTTATTTATGTCAAGGCCGACCATGCGACAGATCGTTGCATCTACAGCGACCGGGTCTTTGCTTGCTACGATACAACCGAAGTCTGTTGGTAATGTATGGTGTGGACCGTATCCTTCTGCCGGGCGGATCATATCGGCTATTGTGAGGTCTGCTTTTACAACGGACCATAAATCCATCATAGCGGCTGAAAGGTCAGTCTGATGCATTTCATAGTGGACTCTGTCTTGAACAACACCTTTAATGTTTTTAAGCGCGCACGTAAACACCATGCTGACATGCGTTTTAAATATTGGCACATTTACTATGTGCTCTGCCTCTATTAAGAACCTTGGCAGAAGTACATGGGTGAGATCCGATCTAGCATCCCGTATTGGTACTTTTATTAAATCTTTCTCCCTTTTGATATCAATAATTTCGTCCACACCAGCTTTTTCTGCGGCTTCACGGAGACCACTAACCTCAAAACATTTTAATGTATCGCAACCAATAGCGGCAGCCTCAGCCATTACTATCTTTTTGGGCTGGGCCTTGCGAAGCTTCTTGATGACAGCAGCGACTACAGCAGGACTTGTGCATACGCTAGTTTCTGGTGGAAAAGGGTGTCCAGCGTTAGGTTTAACAACAACTACAGAGTTAGGTTTTATTAATGATGTAACCCCGCCTAAAAGGGATAGGGCTTCCTCAACCATTTTTTCAGGATTTTTTCCCTTTACTATTGCAACAACAGATTTTGACATAAACCCCCTCAGCCTCTTAGCCGGTCCAACATACCGTCAACTCGTCTATTGGCCAAACTGTGAGAAGGTCATATCCCGTTTCGGTTACCGCTACCACGTCTTCTAACCGGACAGCGTCTCGTCCACCCCATTTTCCATACCATGTTTCCACAGCTATGACCATGCCAGGTTCAAGTTTTTCAGGTTTTCTTTTGGCAACAGGATATGATATAAACGGTTTTTCATGTAGACTTAGCCCTAAGCCGTGCCCAAGGGCTAAACCGACAGCATCTTGCCATGATTCATAGCCCCAAAAACTCGGGTCTGTTGGCCACTTTTCACATATGTCCAAAGTTGTATTACCAGGCTTAACAGCGCTCAAGCCATCCTTTAACATGTCCCTACATATTTGATAGATTTCCCTCTGTTCTGCCGTGGGTTTCCCGCAGCTGAAAGTACGGTAGTAGCATGTTTTGTATCCGTTAAAAGACGCTCCGTTTATATCGACAATAACCAAGTCACCAGGTCTTATCATTCTATCTGTATAGTCAATACGCCATGGATTTGTTAACGGTCCAGATATGCACACGAACTCTTGACATTCATCAGCTCCCAGTTCATACAATTTTTTCATCCCAATGCCTACCAGCGCACACTCTTTAACACCTGGCTTTATTGCTTGGCGGATTTCTTCGAAAGCCGCTTCGGCCATAGCAGAGGCCATACGTATGCATTCAATTTCGTCCTTATTCTTTATTTTCCGTGCCTCTTGTACAGTGTGTCTTGCGTCAACAACAGATATTCCCACGTCTTTGAAAGCCTCGGATATAATAAGTTGTGAGCTGCAGCCTTCTATGCCTAAGGGCTCATCCTTTACGCCGTTTTCCTCTAATATTTTAGTAACTGCCTCAACAACGGGCTTAAAGTCTTCTTTTGACTCGAGAATTTTTAACATGCCAAACATACCGTAGACTTTTCTCTTAAGCCAAGGCATTTCCTCCCTCATACGGTACGGGCAACCGCTGCCTCCCCCGAAAACATATGGGTCACCATCCTTAGGCAAAACCACAGCCTGGCTCTCTATCCAGCGTGTAGGTATTGTAACGTATGCGCCACTCAAGTAACGCACCGTCCACGCATCAAAAGAAAGCAAAGCGCCAATACCGTCTTTCTTCATTTGACTTTTCATCCTTTCCAGCCTGTAGTTCCTCATGCGCTCATAGTTGATTCTTTCTTCACGATCTGTTCCCATACTTCCCCATGACACGATTGTTTACCCCCTTTTATAGAATAAAATGTAAATCGCATTTAAGTTATAAATTTTCCTATTTGATCATTTGCGCATTGAACTTAATAATAAATCCCGCTTTTCCAATTCAAAGCAACAACCTTTGTATAATTTCTATAGGAAATTCTCAAAATTTTTATCTCACTATCAAAAGAAATAAATTCGTTAATGTAGTTTGGATGAAGCATGAGTTCTCATCAAAAAAGAATGGTTAAAACCACTTGCAAAAGCTGTCATGGTGGCTGCAGAGCAATAGTTACGGTTGAAAATGGAAAGATAGTGTATATCGAAGGCGATCCAAATTCGATTACGAAAGGAACCATGTGCGCCAAAGGACTTGCAAGTATTTTGGAAGTTTATAATCCAAATAGGATTTTATATCCTTTAAAGAGAATTGGAGAACGTGGTGAAGGTAGATGGAAAAGGGTGAGTTGGAGTGAAGCCTTAAATACTATAGCAATAAAAATAAAAGAGAGCATTAAGAAATATGGTCCTAGTTCTGTAGCGATAGGTCAAGGAACTGGTAGAGGGTATAACGAGTACACTTTTAGGTTTGCAAGATCAATCGGTACGCCAAACGTGTTTGCGCCAGCCCACTTCTGCTTCGCCCCTCGATTGGCTACTTTCACAATAACTGTTGGAGAAAGATTATACTGCGATTACCATGGTTGGGGTGGTGAACTACCCAAGACAATAATACATTGGGGTAAACAACTGGAAATAACTAATGCAGATGGAGAGATGGCTGTTTGGTTCCTTAACGCACTTGAAAAGGCTGAATACTTCATACTTGTAGATCCCAGAGCAACTCGTCTAGCAAACAGGGCGAACTTATTGTTGCCTATTAGACCAGGTACCGATGCTGCGCTTGCTCTTGGAATGATGAATGTAATAATTAATGAGTATTTATTTGACGAAGAATTTGTGAAGAATTGGACTTATGGATTTGATAAGTTAAAGAGAAGAGTTCAAAGGTACTCTCCTGACAAAGTTGCTGAAATAACATGGATCCCTAAAGAAGACATTGTGGAGGCAGCGAGAATTTTTGCTAAACGCAAACCAGGATGTATTCAAATTGGAGAAAGCCTTGAAGCGGGCATTAACTCAACTCAAACATTAAGAGCTATAATTTGCCTTACGTCCATAACGGGCAATATTGAGAGACCAGGGAGTATGGTTAGCTGGATACCAGCAGTTGCAGCGGCGTCAGACAAATTTATCCTGGAAGTTCCTGCCCCAAAAGGGCTGCCCGTCGGAGCTGACAAATTTCGTCTTTTAGCAAAATCTCCACTAGCTTTATGTCACGTAGAAACTATGCTTGAAGAGATAAGAAATGGAGAAGGCACAGTAAAAGTCATGCACATTCAAGGGTCAAATCCTCTTTTATGCTATGCTAACTCGAAGGCAGTTTTAGAGGCATTGTTAAAATTGGAGTTTCTATCGGTTGCAGATCTTTATATGAGCCCAACGGCAGAATATGCGGATGTTGTTCTACCAGTGGCTCATTGGTTAGAGACAGATGATATATATGACATGCATCCAAGGTTTTTTATTTCAGCTGTGCAGAAAGCTGTAGAGCCACTTGGTGAAGCGTGGCCAGACAATAAGATTTTAAACGAGTTAGGCAAGCGCCTCGCACCTCAATACTGGTTCAATGACGTTGAAGAGATGCTTAATCATCGATTAAGGGAGGCAAAAATAACTTGGAAACAATTTAAAAAAATGGGTGTATTAGCAAGTATGGGGAAAGAACAGCTTTATTATAAATATAAGACAGACTACTGGAGGAAGGGGGGAGGTTTCAACACTCCAACAGGAAAGGTGGAGCTTTACTCAACAATAATGGAAGAACTGGGCTATGATCCACTGCCAGATTTCAAGGAGCCAAATGAAAGCCCATATAGCACTCCCGAACTTTACAAAGATTATCCATTAATTCTTTCAACGGGAGGTAGGGTGCCTTATTATTTCCATTCTCAATACCGCCAGAACCCTTGGCTACGAGAACTGCAACCGTATCCAGCCGTGCAGATACACCCGGAAACCGCCAAAGAACTGGGCATAAAAGATGGCGATTGGGTTTGGATCGAAACTAAGAGAGGCAGAATAAAGCAAAAAGCAGTCTTATTCGCTGGCATGCACCCTAAAATTGTTGTTGTCCAAGCATCATGGTATTACCCTGAGGAACCCGGTCCAGATCACGGTGTATGGAAAAGCAATGCTAACATTTTAACTAGCAATGAACCGCCATTTGATCCAGCCATGGGATCAACAAATTTTAGGGCATTACTGTGCAAAGTTTACCCATGCAAGGAGGATGAATAAAAACGACGAGAACATTAACACATAAAATCGTATCTGTTTATAAGGAGAAATGCATAGGTTGCTATACATGCGTTATTGCATGTAAAATGGAACATAATCTACCGCTTAACATAACAAATAAATGCTCAAAAAATGAAAATCCCAGCCTCATCAGGATTTTACCGGTAGGCCCAGAATTCAAGAATGGCAAAGTTTACCAAAAATTTGTCCCAATCCTTTGTTTGCACTGCAGAAATGCGTCTTGTGTACAAGCATGTCCAGTTAATGCGATATCAAGGGATACTATAGGGATTGTACACATTGATGCATCTAAATGCACGGGTTGCAGATTATGCTTCTATGCTTGTCCATGTAATGCTCCACAATTTGATTCTAGTGGTAAAATGAGAATATGTGACCTATGCCTTCACCGTCTTTCAGAAGAAAAGAAGACAGCATGCGAAGCCCATTGCCCTACAAAATGTATACGCATACACATGCCGATAAAAATGCGAGCCAAAGTTAAACACTGCATGAAGCCCCTAAAGGATTAAAACCATATGTTTAGCATTAAGTTAAATGAACATGCTAATGGTAAGCAAAAATAGAGAAAGAACGATTTTAATGATTAAAAGCGAAAGCTCAGCTCGCATTTTTTATAAGGTAGTAAGTTACTAGGCATTTGGCGATGAGATTTTCATAATTTTTGACCTCTACATCGCACACCATGATCCGGGAGCCTGAGTAGATTTTTCTCGCTTCAGCAATAAGCTCACCAGAACTCACAGGTTTTAAAAAGTTTATTTTCATCTCAATAGTAACTGGAAAGCCATCAACGTCGCTTGACCCTAAAATAGCCCATGCTGCGGCTGAGTCGGCTAGACTTGCTGCAACTCCACCGTGAATAGTGTTCAAAAATTGCATATGTTTCTTACAGATCTCCAATGATAGCCTCGCATAATTTTCTTTTACCTCATCAATTTTGATTCCTAAAAGTTTGTAGTAGGGGCTTGTTTCCCCTTGTCTTATTAACTCCTTTAACGTCTGCTTCATGTTTATCTGAGGATTTCCTCGTAAGTTTATGTTATAAGCATTATCTTGTATTATCGCGAACTTCTTAGTTATACCTTTTTTAAATAGCAAAACATAGGGAGTTTTTATCATTTGAAATAAAATTATTCAACATAGCTTAGTGGATCAAGTTAAGGTTTTGTTGGTCATAGAGCTTTCCTAAGAAGGACAACTATCTAACGATAAAGATTCTTTAAGTTTCCTCACAGCCCAGATCAAAGCGTTATTAATGATTATTTCAGCGGTAGTGCCTAAATCTTTAGCGAATCTATCGACATCCTCGTAAAATCGCTTTGCCAACAGAATTTGAACAAAGTTTGTGTTAGTATACTTCTTAATGGTTAAAACCCTATTCGCGGGTTCTGCCGTCAAAAATTTCGCAAAAGATTCAGTTGTATGTTGTGCAACTTTACATGTGTATAAATATTCTTTTACATTTGGCAAATTGGGTCTTCTGGACCATCCCCCTGCACCAGGCCTCTCCTTAAGTTTGTCAGGCAAGTACTTCATAACCCACCTAAAACTCATGCCCGTCGCCCCAGAGATCTTTCGAGCTAATTCAGCTCCGGGCTTAACTCCAGCTTTGATGTACAGTTTTCCAAGTTCCTCCAGCATTTGGCTTTTCTCCACAGCTGAAACTTTACGCCTACAAACGTTGGCGATGAGCCTTGCCACAAGCCTGTCTTCGCTTGATGTTATGTGATCAAGTCTTATTCTAGGCCAGTTTGGATCTGCCTCAAGCCTATGCAAACCATCAATAACGTTTCCATGTTTATCCAAAAGAACAGGGTAAAGCCGCCCGAAATGTCTACCGGAGGATCTTAAAACCTCGATTACTTCTTGATCGTCCAATAGTTGCACCATTTTTGTTTTTCGAAACAAATATAAGAGTTTCTCATAAAATTTTTGGTCAACATAGGTCAAAAATTCCAAACAAAAACTAAGAACAATAACCCTTAATCAAGCCTCACCCCAAACGATGTTTCGAAACATGTAGGTTTTAGGTGGCGGGCCCGCCGGGAACTAAACCCAAATGGGTTCGAGTCCTTATTCTAAATTAACCTTTCCAGCGCGCGAGTAAACGCCTAATCCTGGTCTTCAGCTTTCTTCTTGGGGCTGGCGGTTTTCGAGGGGCTGGATGCCACTCTAGGATTTTGAACCCAGCTTTTTTCAAGTCTTCTGTGGCATACTTTTGAAGTAAATCCGTGTCTGAACCCATAAAGTAATGTCTTATGTCTGTCGGAACGCTTGTAAGGTAGATGTGTCTGTACCTTTTGCCCTTTTCATCCCTTCTTACTGCTATGTAATAAGCCCACTGATTACCCTTCTTGCGCTTCATGATCAATAGGCCGCTGATCCTTCGAAGCCTCCAGTTGTCTTTCATTAGCGTTACATGAAGCCCCAATTCCCTAGTCCACTTAACTATAACGTCTTACCCTACACCCAACATTTCAAACTTTAATTTTAAGGTTGAAATAATTTTTCCTCAGTTTTGCAGCGCGCGTCGTCCCAACGGCAAAATTGACGCATCAATATCTTCGATGAAGACGCAGGTCCCTCATTAAAGTATGTCCCAGCAAAGCCTAAAGAAAAAAATTATAACTTTACTAATTAGCCCGACTAAAATAGCCGAAGTAAGAGGGGGCTCGAAAACCTTCTATGCATAGCGCATCCCCATTTTCCTACATTATCGACTTAACTCAATTGTAAAGGAGTAAGCTTAAGCTTTAGAACCCTTTCTGCCACGATCCCTTCATAAACACTCTAATCGCTTTTAATACTTCAAAATCACCTCATACATTTTAAAACTTCCGTTATAAACAGCCTTAACATGCAATCTATCTGTCGGCTTTTACAGCGTTTTAAGGCACGGGAAGGCCTTTTAGACCCTTTTTACACTCACGCGTTTGATAGTAGATTAAATTTCATTTTTGTTCAACCAGAACACCATGACGTATACTTCCATGTGCCCCCTTGTACCGTGCTTTGGTGAAAAGGGCTTTAGAGTTGAGGTTTCCCATCCTAAGAAGACGCGGTATATAGCGGAGGCAAGGATTAAGAGCGACAGGGTTGACAGTAAAGCTATTGCTGAATTGATCAGGCTTGGCGACAACCTCATCCATGTTTGCGAGTTTTTCGGTGTCTAGGCCTTGTTCTACTGCTAGGTTTAATAGTTCGTCTTCTGGATCTTCCTTCCTCATTTGGGCGTGTAACCTTTCAAACTCGCGGAATAGGCGGCGATATTCCCGTTTCAAAAACTCGTAGTCTTCAGCCCATTCACCTGCTTCGCCTGCCTCACCAACCCATCTTTTAAGGAATTCTGTTACCACAGCGCTTAGAGAAGTGCCCCTTGACACACACAGCCTTTTAGCAGCCTCAGCCAAGTCAAGGGGAACCCAAAGATGCAAAGACACGCCCACTTTTCCGGCAAGCCTCTGCCTCGGCATAGAGGCATCCCTCTAAAAGAAAAATTGCACACTTGAACATATACTAGCCTTGCGCCTATCACTCCATTTATAACTATTATTATTTTAACTCTCTATTGCGCCGCCACTCAGCCCTCGGTTGGCGTTTTTATGCGCAGAAAAACCACACCCCAGCGTTTTCATGCATGGTAACTCCATTACTGTTAACACCTCTTAACAGAAAAGCCCAAAACGCCTAACTGAACAGAAAATTTTCAAAAAACCTTGAAAGCGCCATAATATGAAAGGCTGTTCCGAGTTATGGCTTTTCCATTAAATTTTTCAGTTGATGTCGCGACTATCATCGCCAGAAGTCGAGGAATTCCTCTCAGCCCTTAGAGCTGGAACACGCCACGTTTACGCTAGGGGCTTAGCCATATTCCAAGAATTCTTAGCCAGCCAAGGACTTAACGTTGCTGATTTTCTAAGGCTTGTTGAGGAAGACCTGCAAAAGCCCAGGCTAGAGAAAACACGGGTAGCCCGCAAAACCCTAAACGCCTTCATAGGCTATTTACAAGGTGAAGGCTTTGCCCCAAAATCCATAAACACTTATGTTGGAGCTGTTCAGTCCCTAGCTAAATACTACGACATTTCGTTGGGCATGCGGTATGTTAGCCGACCGCCAGCTACGGCTGTCCACAAAAAGCATCCATGGACCATTGAAGAGATAGCCAAATTCACAGCGTTGATGGAGAACACCCAATACCGTTGTATCGCAGCCTGCATCGTTCAAAGCGGCTTAAGCATATCAGACCTTTTAAGCCTAAAATACGGTGACATTCAAGGCGAGTTCGAGAAGTTTTTATTGCACAACCAAAACATTGAATATGGTTTGAAAGTTGGAGAAGAATAGATGAGCAAAGCGGAAAGAGTTTTGAGCGAAATTGAGAGCAAAATTAAAAAGGGTGAGTTTCTACCAATCGTTGGGCCTATTAGAGGTCGGATTCTTATTGAAACTATTCGCGGAATTAAGCCTAAACGTGTTTTGGAAATTGGAACCTTTGTTGGTTATTCAACGATTCTTATGGGAAAAGAGCTGGAAGGCAATGCCGAACTGATTACCGTAGAAGTTGATCCTCAAGCAGCAAAAATTGCAAGGGATAACATAAAAAAGGCGGAAATACCGCCCAGGATTAAAGTTTTGGTGGGCGACGCTCTCGAACTACTTCAAAAGTTGAAGGGCAAATTTGATCTTGTTTTCATAGACGCTGAGAAACAACAATATCTAGATTATCCACGGCTAATCGAGGATAAACTCCACAAAGGGAGCATCGTGATTGCAGATAACGCGAAGCATGCACCGGACTATCTGGATTATGTAAGACATTCAGGGAAATATACAAGCAAACACGTGCCAGCAAGTGCGGGTGGCCTTGAAGTAAGCGTTAAGCTTTAAATGAAGTTTTTCAATCGTCAATAAGAAAACTTTCTGCAAAATCTTTGCAAGTTCTGTTAGGAGACACTAACAGAAAATTCTATGGTTATTTCTTATTTCGTATAAACATGTTCTTCCTTAGAGTGTTCCTTTATAGTGTTTTGTTGTTGGGCATCCAACGCATTTGTTGTTTATGTAGCGTGCGCATGGTCTGCAGTCTACATTGCATGGTGTTGTTTCTTTCCCTTTATGGGTTAGGTATTCTCTTATTGGGAGGAAGGGTGAAAAGTGGATTTCGCCTATTGGGTAGAATTCTGATCTCCGTATGCCTGCGCTACTTCTTAGGGAGCATTTTTCTATAGATATGCTTTCGAGGGTGTCCTGGTTTTCCGCCACAACCAAGGCGATTAGGTTGTAGCCGCCCATAGTCTTAAAAATGTGGATCACTCTTGGGCAATCTTTGAATCGTTC
>JAVZLK010000007.1:0-86110 GCA_038883795.1 Bathyarchaeia archaeon | reverse complement strand
GATATAAGTATTGCGTATGTACGTTATAAGGGTTTTTGGTGTTGGGAATATTTTTATTTTTGTTGTTGCGATATGCGTATTGCGCATGCGTGCCTCGGTAGCTCAGCCTGGTAGAGCAACGGCCTTGTAAGCCGTAGGTCGCGGGATCGATGCCCGCCCGAGGCTTTTTGTTGGTAAGAAATGTTGGTTTTGCGAAATTTAAAGGTGGTTTCAGAAGTCTTATTGGTGTAGTTGTCGCGTCAATTTTATGGCTTGTTGCGTTGTTAAATTGGATACCCTCTATAGGTTTTTGGTTGCGGGAAAAGCCAATAGCAGACCTCCCTCTATAGATTTTTAGAATTCTTCTCTTTGGGTTTAGTGGGCTCTTTCTCTTAGTGCGATGATTAGTATATGAATTCTTTTTTGGTTCCAGAGGATTTGCGTATATTATTCGGATGTCGCCGATTCTTGCTTGTAATCTTCTAGGAATAATATTTCAATGTCAAAAGGTTTTTTGTGTATTTCCCTCAACAAATCATCTTCTTTCTTTGCAAAAAGGGCTTTGCAGGCGAATCTTCTCGCTAAAGCGAGGCAAAAGCAATCTGCAAGCGAAAGAGTCCTTTCACATTTCAGCCTAGCAGCATCCTCGATTAGAAAGGAGGTTTCTTCCACATGGAAATATCCAGACTTTAATAGGTCATCCACTCGCTCCATTGAAACAGTCCATCCATGTTTTCGGCAAAGAATATAGCGCAATTCTGCAACAGCTATTTCGCTAACAAAGGCTTCCACAACACCGTTCTTTAATAAATCCTTAAATAAAGTGCCCCGAGGAGTTCCAGAAACCAACTCAATTAGAACGCTTGTGTCTACTGCCAATCTTCCGCTCAAGCCGCTTTTCATCAAGCTTCCTCTCCCTATACAAATCCTCAAGCATCTCCTCACCCCCAGACAAGGGTTTGCAAGCTTTTTCCAGCAGCCATGGCTTCTTCTCCCTCTCGCTTAATAAATACCGCAGAGCCTCGTCCAAATCCACCCGCCGCCCAAGCTTAATCTGAAGCTCGGAGGCTATTTTTAGCAGCTTCTGCTTCACTTCTTCAGTAACAGATATAGTCGTCATAAAAATCACAAAAACTATAACAACTATAACACTTATATACCTTTCCACAGCAAACAATAACTCCAACAAAACATATCAACTATTGGGAAAAAGACAATGCGAGAATTTATTTTATACTCTCGTTTGGGTAGAACAGACGCGAATTGGACTAGTTTGCATGATGCTGGACGCTTAGACATAGTTTACGAATGCGCGGTTGCCAGCCTCTTCCTCAGCCATGCCATCCGCAAAAACGTGATATTCCACGCCATACTTAATGGTCCGCCAAACCCGCCTTTGCAATTAAAAATTGATGGTGCAACTCTTCACGATGTTCGCACAGACCAAGAGACATGGAAACAAATCTTAAAAAAGGCATTATCTGGCAAGCCGCATCCAGGCGTAAGCCTATCAAAAACCAGCTTTGAAGCTCTAATAAGGGTTAAGGCTGAAACATCAAAAATTTATGTTTTAGAAGAGGGCGGAAAAGACATATTTGAAACTGAAATCGGCGCAAACCCAATTTTCGTTTTAGGGGATCATGTGGGTTTACCCAAAAAGGTTGAAGCCTTCGCCTTGCGTTATGGCGAAAAGGTTTCTTTGGGCAAAAAGCCCTATTTGGCTTCTTCGTGCATAACCATCCTAAACTATCTATTGGACAGAATGCAAATCCATATTGAAACATAACAACCCTTTAATTTGCACATGCTATATCCTATAATGTTGTGGTTGAAATGGCGGAACGCAAACAAAAACATGAAACCCAAGGCATCATCGAACTAGAAGCTGAAGAATCTGGTTTTGTTTTGGAACCAACACAAGTTGAAGTTGGCTCCGGTTATACAGTATCTGTGAGTTATGACGAAAATGAAAAACCCGTAATAGACGTGAAAACCTATGGCGAAGTGAACCTAACAAAACTTCGAAAAGAAATCGAACGCATATTCCCAAACGCAAGAATTCGACAACTAACCCAAACATCCACAGTTGCTATTGTTAAGAAACGCAAAAAGAAAAAGAAATAAGCCAATATAACCATTTTCGCCCAAAATTCTGAATCTCGAACCGAGATTGAAAAAACAAAAAGAACCCTCAAATATAATTTTCGCTCCAAAAACAACAAAAACAACATGCAAATCTTAGGCTAAAAAGCCGATTAAGTTTTTAAGCTTCTTTTAGGCTTTACTGAAAATCTAACAAAAACTATACAATGTGAAAACAAAATGGAAAACAGCGACAAGAAAGAAGCAGATTTGAAGCCCCTTTACATCCGTTCGGTAGTTAACTCCCTAGGCACTGGAATGGTAAGCCCATTCATGGGGGCTTACGCCGTAAAACTTGGCGCCTCATCAGCAGAAATGGGATGGTACCAATCTTCTTCTAATATATCTAACAATATAATGCAAGTTTTTTGGGGAAGACTCAGCGACAAAGTAAGGCGCAGAGTACCCTTCATAATCGTAGGCACATTAACTATGGCTTTGCTTTGGATTCCAATGATTTTTGTAGCAAACGCAACCCAACTCATCATTTTAATTGCCATCCAAGCGGTTTTGGGTTCTATGGCAACCCCAGCCCTAACAGCGCTCATAGGCGATTTGGTTCCATCATCAATGCTTGGAAGGGCAAACGCCAACATAAACCTCTGGGCATCAACTGGAAGCCTAATAGCCACCATAGCCTCTGGTTGGCTTATGATAAGTGTTGGAGGGACTCCCCAAGAAATCATGTTTTTGCCATTATTAATTGCAACCATTTGCGGCATAACGTCATGTTTGCCGATGTTTTCCATAAAAGAGAGAAAAAGCGGCGAAAAACTAAACTTAACAAGGGAATTTGCCTCAGACTTTTTTAGCATGCTAAAGTATGCGGGAAAAAGCCACACCTTCGTAAAATACTGCGCTGTTGTTGGCTTCTTCGAATTTTCCATGTCTATCTGCTGGCCACTCATCCCAAGAACACAAGTAGATGTGTTGAGTGCCTCTATGCTGCAAATAGCCTTACTCTCTGTTGTCCAATCTTTGCTGACCATAATTTTTCAGGGATGGGCTGGAAGGTTCACAGACACTATGGGGAGAAGGCCAGCCTTAATCATTTACAGATTCAGCCTAATAACAGTGCCTATGGCCTATGCGTTCGCACCAGACATAAACGCCCTAATAGCCATCGGTGCCTTCTGGGGATTAATTACAGCCCTTGGACAGGCTGGAATAACAGCTTATCTATTGGACATTTCGCCGCCGGAATATCGTGGAAGCTTCACAGCAGTCTTCAACCTAGTTTTGGGCATAACTTCCTTTTTTGGTTCCCTTATTGGAGGCTACTTATCCGCCTACACGATTGACGCTTTTGGGTTAATTGTTGGATTGCAAATTGTTTACATGGTTTCGATGGTTGGCAGAATAATCGGCGCAATACTACACCTAAACTTAAAAGAAACCTTAAAGGAAAAATAAATTATAAGCTAAGGAAAGAAGACCGTACATATTTGCCTTTTATCGGTATGGACGTGCCACATTTTGGGCACTTCTTGTCTGGAGTAAGCGAATAAGAAACCACATGAGGTCCAAACCTTTTAATCAACTTTTCCCCGCAGTTTGGGCAGTAAGTGTTTTCATACTTATGGCCGTTAACATTTCCAATATATGGGTAGAGAACTCCAGCCTTCTTTGCCATTTCATATGCTCGCTCTAAAGTTTCAATTTTTGTTGGCGGATTATTGAACTTGTAGGCTGGAAAGTAACGTGTAAAATGTAATGGCGTTTCTGGTCCAACATTTTCCAAATGCTTCTCAATAACCCACCTTAAGGCTTCATCGTCGTCATTAACGTCTCTAACAACCAAATTTACAATTTCCACATGCAAACCAAAATTTTTGGCTTCTCTGGCATTTCTCCAAACCTTCTCTGCATCGGCGCCTCCACAATATTGCGCATAAATCGCGCTTTTGCCTTTCACATCAATTTTTAGTCCATCCATTCCAGCCTCAAAAAGTGCCTTAAGCACTTCTAAAGTCATGTAACCGTTCGAAACGTAACAGCAATATTTTATTCCCCTTTCCTTGCCAAACTTGAAAAGCGAAAGCGCCCACTCAGAAAGAAGGGTTGGTTCTTGAAAGCTTGCGCATAAGCCTGCATCACCATTGTAAAGGGCTAATTTAACAATCTCTTCAGGCGGATAATAAACAGCTTTTGCCGGGTTTGGTTCCGTCTTTGAAAGGTGAAAGTTTTGGCACCAAACGCAGTCTAAATTGCAAGACCATGTAGAAAATGTGAGGGCTGTGGAGCCTGGCCAATAATGGAAGAAGGGTTTAATTTCGATTGGACGGCTTTCTATTGCGCTTATGCTGCCGTAAACAAGCGTGTATAATTCGCCGTTAATGTTAACTCTTGTCTTGCAAAACCCTTTAGCATCAGATGGAATTTCGCATCTTCTTTCGCAGAGGCTGCATCTAACCTTGTTGCCAGATAATTTTTCATAGAAAATTGCCTTTCGAACGGTTGGATAATGTGTTAAATCAGACATTACCACTCAAATACAATGGCATAAACTTCAAAATTAACTTTTAAGGCTTCTGAAGTGCTCCCAACCACGAGGCTCAATAACACTCTTCTTTCCGTCTATTTCTAAAAGAATCTGCTCATCAGCCCTAACCTTTCCTATGGGCAAGAGTTTTCCACCTACCTCTCGGATGGCTTTTTCAGTTTTTTCCCAAAGTTTAGGCTTTAAAGTCAAAACAAGCTCATACTCCTCTCCACCGTAAAGCGCCAACTCTAATGGGTTAAGGTTATGGATTTCAGCAAACTTTTCAGCCTCTTTGGCTATTGGCAATTTATCAATTAAGAAGCCAACCTTGCTTGCCCTCGCAATTTCATGAAGACTCCATGCCAAACCATCACTTGAGTCTATGGATGCCGTAACCGCCTTTGTTTGGCTTAGGGCTAAACCCTCCTTTAAACGGGCTTTCGGCATCAAAACCGATTCCACAAGCTTACGGCGAATTTTGGCTGGCGCCTCAAAACCGTCAACAAGAATTTTTAATCCAGCGGCTGTTTTGCCAAAAAAGCCTGTAACCGCAACAACGTCGCCAGCTTTTGCTCCGCTCCGCAGCATGATTCCCGCCTTTTTGGCTGTTCCAAAGAGCGAAATGCTGATTACAAGGTCTGAGGCTTCATTTGTGTCTCCTCCAATAACATAAGCGCTATACTCGCGCGCTCCAGCATTTAACCCGCTTCCAATTTCTTCTATGTCCTTTTCCGTTAGTGTTCTTGGCAATCCGAGAGATGTGAGGATTGCTAATGGTTTAACGCCCTTTGCTGCAAAATCGCTAATATTCATGACAACAGCCTTTCGGGCTGCCTGCCACAAACTCATGCCAGGTGGAACATCAGTTTTATCAACGAGCATGTCTGCTTTCAAAACTGCAAGTTTACCATCTCCAACGTCATAAGCGGAGACGTCATCACCGAAGGGTATGGGCATTTTCGGCAGTAAGTCTAAGCGATTTTGTATGATTTCAATTATTTTTCTTTCACCTAAATTTTTCCGTAGTTTCATTCTTTTATTCCCTACAACTTTCACGTTTCTTTCAGTTTCTCCCTAACCCATTTAATGAAACTTTCAGAGAAAATCCCCTTATCATATTTTTCGCAGGGATAATCCCCACAATCAGAACATGCAACTAGGTTTTTGTCTTTAGCACAGGAATAAATGTCGCAGAACATTTTTCCAACGCTTTGGGCCTTTTTGCTTTCTTCGGCACATCCCAAGCATTTACCTTTTCTGTAAAGGGCGCAATTGCCACAATAAATGGTGCATGGCGCAAGTAAACTTGTATTCATCTTATTTCCCAATCTTACTACACTCTAAGTTATTTAAAACGACTTTCCTAGCTCCAAATTAACATTTCATAATTTCTTCATTTGCTTCTGCTTAAATATGTGATTTATAAAAATTGATATGTGGTGCCTCGGTAGCTCAGCTTGGTAGAGCGGCGGTCTCGTAAACCGCAGGTCCCGGGTTCAAAGCCCGGCCGAGGCTTTTGTTTTTTGTGTATTTTTGTTGTGCTTGTGGACAGAAATGTTTATTAAATATTAATATTAACGATTCATATCGGAGGACAAAGCATGCCGCCTTTCCACATTCACGATGAAAAACTTAAATGTCCCTATAAGGGATGTGGAAAAACCTTCGACAAACCAACAATTCTTACGGATAATTCCACAATACCAAGAGAAACCTATTACGCTTGTCCCTATTGCATGTCAAAAATCGACATAACAGTAGAAAACATGAAAATAGTAAGCGTCAAACCAGCAGAATACCCAAAGGTTTTTGAAACACCAGCAAAATGCGCCCACTACTTCGGATTCCTAAACGCAATTCCAAAAGACATGCCAATCCCAGATGAATGCCTAATCTGCCCAAAAGTGTTGCAATGCAGCATCAAAAAACACTAAACAAATCTTTATTTTAAAGAGAATAATCTTAAATTAAGCCTTCAAAATTCTATTATTCTAATATAAGAGAAGAGGGGCTGTCGGCTAGCTTGGTCTAGGCTTGGAGACTTGGGCTCTCTAGACCCCGGTTCAAATCCGGGCAGCCCCACCAACGCTTTGTTAAGTATTTATTGCAGTTTTGTTATGCATTATATACAAACAATATAGGAGCCATAACGTATGGAGAAAATTCCCGGATTAATGGTTGATAAAAAATTTATTGCATTAATGTTTCTCGTCTGCCTAATTTTGGGCGGAAGTTTCGCCTACATCTATTTGGATTTGAAAGCTGATTTTAAAGCTTTAAACGAAAAGTATGAAATTTTGGATAGTAAGTATGAAACTCTTTTAATTCAAATGCAGCGGCTTCAAGAACTTATTGAATCCCAATATCATGGGCGAGTAATTAACTTAACAGCTGTTGATATCTACAATAGAACAAAATATTCCGTAGTGCTGGTTTCATGCACCCTTCAAGATGGCTCCAGCGTTCAAGGGTCAGGCTTCGTTTATCGTGCCAGAGGATATATTGTTACAAACAGCCATGTTGTCGGCAAAGTAACCCAACAAGGCTTTGAAAAAGCAGTAAGCGTTAATGTTACGTTTTTTAATGGGACAACCCTTCAAGCCCAGGTTTTGGCATATGACGTTTACAGTGACTTGGCAGTGGTAAAAATAAACGAAGATGAGGTAAATAAGATACCTGAGCTATCTCAGCCACTAATTATTGGAAACTCAACTATGCTTATGGTTGGCGAGCCCGTTTACGCCATTGGAAACCCGTTTGGTTGGAGGGGTTCTATGACTGCTGGAATAGTCAGCCAACTGGGCAGAGTCATACGTCTAAGCGATTTGGGTGTTCCAGCGCCTTGGGGAAACTATTCCATAGTTGATCTTATACAGTTTGATGCTGCGGTTAATCCTGGCAATTCCGGTGGTCCATTATTAAATGGTTTGGGCGAAGTTGTTGGCGTAACCTTCGCCATAGAAACCGTAGAAGAAATTCCAGCTTTCATAGGAATCGGTTTTGCTATACCCTCAATAATTCTTAACCGGGTTGTTCCAGCCTTAATTGACAAAGGCAATTACACGCATCCTTACATGGGCATACTGTGCGATAGCCAATACTTGGGTGGAGTATATCTGGTCTACATAGACCCTCATGGACCAGCACATGGTAAACTGATGGAAGGAGACATAATAATAGAAGTTGACGGTCGCCCAGTTACTTGCCCAGAAGACTTGCTTATATATTTGGAAAGATACAAATCCCCGGGAGACATCATACATTTGAAAGTTAAGCGCAACGGTACAGTTTTGGAAATATCGTTAGAATTAGGCGAAAGGGAAGCTTAGTCAAACGTCTTGCATTGCAAAGGCTACAGACGCCAAAACTAAGGCAACAGCTATTGCTGCCATAAAGGGGTAGTAGGCTGAAATGCCGTAAAGAACGCCTCCTATATATGGAGCAATGAAAGAGGCAAACATAGTTACGGTTTGGGGCACAGAAACCCACCTTGCCCTTATGGATTCTGGAGCCAGAGGTCCCACAACAGCACCTAGGAGGGACCATGTTAGGTAGGAGCCACCAGTTAAGAAGAATGTTACGGTTAATATTTCAAAATTTCCAAAAAACAAGAGAAGCGCAAGGGAGAGACTGCACAAGAGCAAAGAAGCTGATAGGGCGTAGGCTTTCTTCCACTTGTCTCCAATTTTTCCTATAAGAATTCCTAAAACCGCAGAGCCGAAAAAAGATATGGAGCCTAAAACTCCAATTTCAAAATCGCCATAACCATAAACATCCGCAAGAAATTTTGGAACAAAAGGTCTAAACATCATTATGATAAACATCATTGAGGCAAAGAAAACCGAAAGCTTCAGCAACCTTCTCGTCTTTAATAACTGAAAAAATGAAATGTCTTCCTCTGAAGAGCGAACAGCATAGCCCTTTGCCTTTTGACTTTTAATAAAGACAAGAATAAGCGTGGCAATGGCATAGAAGGTTGAGGCTAAATAAAACACGGTTCGCATTCCGACAATCCCAGCTAAATAACCGCCAAAGGCAGGAGAGAAAATGTATCCAAAAGACCATGAAGAAGAAATCATGGCAAAAGTTAACGTCACCCGCTTCTCATCAGCAGCGCTTACAATGTAGGCTGTGCCCGTTGGACCGCCAAGCCAAACACCCCACAAAACCATTCCTGGCAACATTTCAATCCAGTTTCTTGCAAAAGAGAAAATTATAGGCGCTGGCAACCACGCAAGCCATCCAATGAGCATAATCTTTTTGCGGTCATACTTGTCTGCAAGGGTTCCAGCAAAAAACAGCGTTGAAGCAGCCACCAAAGTCATTACAGCGTAGAGGACACCAACCTCCACAGAACCCGCATTAAGAGTGTTTGTTATATAGTATGGTAAGAGATAAGCATAAAGACCATCCCCAAAAGATCCTACAAGGTTGCATGCATAAATTAGTTTCAAATCCCTACTTAACACATAGAAGGGAAAACTTGACCTTAAGATATTCTGTAGCTTGTTAAAGCTCAAACCTGAACCCCATGCACCTTGGGACTTGGAGATTATTAAGCCAATGGTTATCAATCTTTTATTATTTTTGATGTTTACAAAGATTGTTTAAGGCAGCTTCTCCTATCCCAATCCCAGTACTTCTTCTTTCTCGGCATGGCAATTATTTCCCTAACCTCTGGTCTTTTTTCAACATCTGCGGAGAACATGTCTTCTGGGAAGCAAGTTTTCAAAATTACGGCAGTATCGGCTCCGCCTCCGTATCCAGCTACAGAGATAACCTCTTTGTTTGGCTCAACATAACCTCCTTGCACCGCCATAAACATGACTTCTACGGCAACCTTTAATCCTTGCCCTCCAACGAAGGCAAGGGTGTCGCCAACTATGTGTTCAGGGATTGGTGTATACCACTTCGCCATTTCCAGGACTGAATCATGAAATTTGTATGGAACACGTTCCACCATAACCACATTGTATTTTTCCAGCTCTTTTCTGATTTTTACTATTGATGCAAGGCCATTTATCGCCGAATATTTTCCTAGAAGGCGGTTCAGAAACGCATATCATCTTAACTTTTTCATTTTTTAACGCCTTTGCGAATCTTAGGGCCGTTTCACCAGATGTACTCGCAACTATTAAACAATCTATTTTCGCTTTTTTAATTACATTCTTAACAACTTCTATTACTTCTTTCGTGTTTTGCTTACCCGGCTCATCAAAATAGTAAACCCTTCTTACAATCTTACCCATACACTTCACAGCGTTTTATTTGTCAAAATCGGTTAATTTGTTTTAAGGAAAATAAAGAGCATTTAAAAACAATGTTAGCGAAGGAAAATTATTTTCTTCTGTCAATTATGTCTAAGGCTTCTGGGCCCGTTCCAATAAGCACAACGGGTATGCCCGTTTGCCTTTCAATTTCTTTCACAAATTCCTTCGCTTCTTCTGGAAGCTCTTCATAGGTTTTTGCGCCTTTGCATTTTGGATATACAGCATCAAGTTTCGTTAAAGCCGCTTGTGTTGCGCCATTAATTTTTACGGCTTTTCTTGCCAAATCAAAATTGAATGGGGCTGAACGTCTGTCGCGGCCTGTTCCAGCAGCAGTTTCAAACCATCCACGTTTTATGGCTTCTTCCTTTGTTAATTCTCCTGGTAATGGTCCTGCGCCAACCCGGGTCATGAAGGATTTAAAAACTATTAGGACGTCGTTCACTTTTGTTGGTCCTACTCCGGCTTCTGAGCATATGGCTGCGGCGCTTGTGTCTCTTCCTGTCACGTAGGGGTATGTTCCATGATAAAGCGACAATAGTAAACCTTGTGTTCCTTCCAATAGGACTTTTTTGCCTTTATCTATGGCGTTGTTAACTTCTTCCGCCACATCGGTTAAGTATGGCTTTAGTTCTGGAATGTCTTTTGCGAGTTTTGCGGTTCTGCGAACTCGTTCTTCTATGGCTGGTCCAACCCCCCATCCTGTTGTTCCAATTCCTTTTAGGTGGGTGCTTGTTTTGTCTTGGGTTGAGTGTTTCTCTTCAATTATGGAAGCTTGCTGGTCTATGCCTATGCGGTTTTCAACCTTTGTTTCTTCAATTTCTTTAAGAAGTTGGGCAACATGAATGTTTGAGCCTGCGCCTATAAGCAAGCGACATTTTTCATAAACAAAGGCTGCTGGAACCATGTGTAAAGCGTAACGTTTTCCTTCAATCCAAACGGTGTGGGCAGCGTTAACAGATCCCGTCCTTACACAAACATCTAACTTGTCCTTTAAGGCTAAATAGGAAATTATTTTTCCCTTGCCTTCATCTCCCCAGAAGGCTCCAGCTATGACTGTGCAAGGCATATTATCACCAATGACAAAAATTGTCATTCCTTATTTAAGAGTTTTTGACGTTTTTATGTAAAATCTTTTTAGTTTCTGTTTTCAGCCAAAATGAGGTTTAAGTTTAGGATTTCAGCCCACGCAATGTTCTTTAAGGGTATCCTAAACTCTTTTTGCTTCTTGTATGGAACGCATTTAACGAAGGTTTCTCTTCCAAACTCATCCCTCAAAATCTCTGAAAAACAAACATTAACTATGACTGAACCATCTTTCAAATGTAGGTTAACGTTTTTTCCGATGAAGGATTTCGCCGTGTTTAAGCCAAACCGCTCCATCCATTACCACTCCAAATCTTTATTGGCTATTCTGCTCCAACATCGCCTACAAATTGGTAGTTTCTCACCTCTAAAAAGAATGTAAACTTCAATGTCATTACTTTTGCACCCTTTGTTCCACGGATTTTTGCAATGTTCCATTAAAGCGAACCTCCACTCGCAAATCAATCAAGATGCTCAACTTCTTCTCCTTTTAAAACTCTCTGCCAAACAACATTTGCATACTAGGGAGAGAGATAAGTTAAAGTGAAGTTAACGCATACCTTTTCTTGGAGAGTTAAGGTTTGAATTCGGAAGGTTTGAGAAAGATTTTGTCAAAATATAGGAATGTAGCTGTTGTGGGATTATCAAAAGATCCATCAAAAGACAGTTATAGAGTTGCTAAATATTTGAAGGAAAATGGCTTCAACATAATTCCGGTAAACCCAACGGCAGATGAGATTCTCGGCGAAAAAAGCTACAAAAGCCTCTTAGACATACCAGAGGAAGTTCAAAAAACCTTGGAGATTGTTGCCATTTTCAGACCATCGGATGAAGTTTCGCCAATAATTGGACAAGTCATCCAATTGCGAAAGCATCATGGCTTGCCCCATGTGGTTTGGATGCAGCTTGGAATAGTCAACGAAAAAGCAGCAGAAAAGGCGAGAAAAGCGGGATTGACTGTAATTATGGACAAGTGCATAATGATGGAACACAAACGATTTTTTGAAAAAGAATAATCTATATTTGGATTATTTCTGGCACAATTTTTTCTTTTGTTATTTTTAGCAAGGCTAAAGTCGGTTTTGTTATAAAAGGCGGAATGGGATTAGTGGGGCTTCCAGGATTTATAAACAAAGTTTTTCCTTCCCATTTTACGCTTGAATTATGGGTATGCCCATAAACCAGCACATCAAAACCGTTCTGTTTAGCAATTTCACGCATTTTTCCCATTCCAAAAAGGGCTCCAGGATCATGCATAACTCCAATTTTCCAGTCAAAAACCTTAACAGAATTCATTTTTGGAAGTTTTCCACGAATTTCTGGTCCATCCATGTTTCCATAAACAGCCAAAACAGGCGCCAACTGCTCTAACTCGTCAATTACGGATAATTGCACCAAATCGCCAGCATGAACTATAAAATCCACTTTCTCAAAAACTTCGAATACCTTTTTGGAATAGTTCTAGCCCTTACTGGTATGTGGGTGTCAGAAATTAAACCCACAGTTTTCGCCACAGCATATTCAGGCGGTTTAGAAAGAATTTTGGGCTGCTGGTAAGTCATTGACTTTTCCTCTCTAACCAATTTTAGCGTTTCAGAAATAAGAATCTTAGCCAGAGGCTTTAGAGACAAACTTGTTGCCTTTTATGAAAAATCTTAGTTTTTGTGGTAAATCAAATTTCACGCCTATCCTATGGGACGAACAAATTTCAAAGCTTTCCCTTTTTCCTTCCATCACCATTATTGGGCTGTTCCTTTTTGTGACATAAACCCCGTTTAGTTCTTTGGTTATCGCTAAAGCCTTTGATAGTTTTCCAGGACCATTAGTCAAAAAGCGCAGATTCTTCACCTTCCTATTCTTTTTCATGATTTCCAGTCCATTAATCGGCTCCAGAGCCCTTATCAAAACAGCTCCAACATCGCCTTTTGGATGCGCAACAATGTTTAGAAGCCAGTTTCCATGAACCATGTAAATGAAGGTTCTTCCAACATCCAAAAACATTAGTTCATTAAAACCTTTCCTACCCTTATACGCTTTTGAGGCCGGGTCCCTTTCTCCGTAATAGGCTTCTGTTTCAACGATCTTCCCAGACAAACGCACACCATTCAATTTTCTTACCAAAATTTTTCCAAGCAATTCTTTGGCTACAACGTCTGGTGCTCTCTTATAGAAACTTTTAGGCAGTACTTCCATTTTCTTAATTCCTAATCCCTAAAATAATATTTTGGAGTGATGAAATTTAAATTGTAAAAGCTTTAATGATTATTATTGGTGCGCTTGATATGATAGAGTCCTATGACTTTGGTGTTATGGTTATAAAGGGTAAAAGATACACAAGCGACCTAATAGTTTATCAGGAAAAGGTTTTTGATGGTTGGTGGAGAAAGGAAGGCCACAGATTATTCGTGGAAGATTTAGGTAAGGTTTTCAGTTTTGAGCCTAAACCTCAAGTTTTAGTAGTTGGCACAGGTTTTTCTGGACTTTTGAAAGTTTCGAATGAGGTTGGAGAGGCCCTAAAATCTCATGGAATTGAATTGGTAACTCAGCCCACAAAAGAGGCATATCAAACCTTTAACAAAATTTTGGCTTCTGGCAAACGGGTTGCTGGAGCTTTCCACCTCACCTGTTAAAGAGGGATAAAACCTTAAGTGGAATGGGCATTTTATTAGTTTGCTCTAAAAGGTGAACCATTAAAATGGGCGCTCAAATGTTAAAGGAAATCGAGGAGGAAATCACCAACCTTCTCAGCGACTTAATCCGCATAAACACTACAAACCCTCCTGGAAACGAAACGGAAGCGGCAAAATATTTGGCAAAAACTCTCGAAAAAGAAGGTTTCAAATGTGAACTTTTAGAGTCTTCGCCTGGCAGGGGAAGCGTTATAACACGGCTTAAAGGAGAAAAAGCAAAGCCAAGCCTACTTTTGCTTTCCCATTTGGATGTGGTGGCTGCAAACCCAAAAGAATGGAGTGTAGACGCCTTCGGAGGCATAATCAAAGATGGCTTTGTTTGGGGACGCGGCGCAATAGACATGAAATCCATGACAGCCATGGAAGTCATGGTAATAAAACTCTTAAAAAGGAATGGCGTAAAACCTAAAGGCGACATAATATTGGCTGCAACCGCAGACGAAGAAAAGGGCGGAGAAGCTGGAGCAGGATGGCTTGTGCGCAACCATCCAGAAAAGGTTCGGGCGGATTACGTTATAAACGAGGGAGGAGGACTAGCCATCCCAATAAATGGCAAAAACATCTACACCATACAAACTGCGGAAAAGGGAATTTTATGGTTCAAAGTTAAAGCCAAAGGCAGCCCGGGACACGGTTCTGTTCCGGGCGCAGCGGATAACGCCATATTGCGCATGAATAGGGTTGTGGAAAAGCTTGGAAATCATAGGGCAAAAATTTCCATAGTACCAACAATGAAAGGTTTCTTAAACGAGATGGCAAAGGAAAACCCAACCCTAAAACAAGGAGTTTCGCTTTTGCTTCAAAACCCAGACATGGGCGACCAAATATTGGACATGCTAGCCCAGCAAGACAAAGCCATGGCTGAACAGCTTCGAGCTATGCTCAGAATGACAATAACTCCCACAATAATCCACGGCGGCGTTAAAGAGAATATTATTCCATCGGAATGTGAAGCAATTTTTGACTGCAGAATACTGCCAGGACAGAACACCAAAGAAGCGTTTGAGTATATTAAAAACTTGCTAAAGGATGTTGGTTTAGAAAAGTTGGATTTTGAAATAATCCAAGCCAATGACCCTTCAGAATCGCCGACAAACACGCCACTTTATGATTTGATTGTGAATGTTCTGAAAGAGTTTGAGCCTAACTGTTCTGCAGTGCCATTCCTACTTACTGGTGGAACAGACTCTCGATTCTTTAGAAAAATGGGCAGTGTATGCTATGGTTTTGAACCCATGCGTGCCGATTTATCCTATGGAGAAATTCTGAAAATGGCTCATGGAATAGATGAGAGAATTTCCATAGAAAATCTAGTGTTTGGAACAAGCGTCCTATACGCTATCGTTGAAAAATTCATGACTTAATTAAATCCATTAATATGCTTCCAAGAATCGTCTGCGGCAACAAAACAGGTTTCTCAGTTAAGCGTCCAAATAAATCCTTAACTTTTGGGGTATATCCAATACAATCCAAAACTATCAAATCCACATTTTCTTTGGCCAAAAATTTGGCAGCCTCTTCAAAGGCTTCATTTTCGCCATAAGGATTAGCGCTGGTTATAATAATAGACAATCCCAAGCTTTTCCATCGCCTTTTAATTTGGGATATTTGCTCCATTTCTGGAACAACTACGCCAATTTTTCCGCCCTTCACACATTGAACAACGTTGGAGATTAGTTTGTCTAGCATTATCAAAGGCTTTTTCGCCTTAAAACTGGGAAATTCTCCTGTGCACAAAAGCAGATTTAAATCAACATCCATTTCTTCAAGCTCTCTTATGCATTTTTGAATTCTGGGAACAATATGCCTCCTTGCTACCTTAACAGATGTTCCATTATTTAATCGTGTAACCAATACATAATCTCGTGCTGCTGGAGCCAACTTTTCAATTTCCTTCTTTGTTAAGCCATCCAAGGCGCCTTTTTCAATGAGCTCAACCTTCGAACCAAGCGTATTTCTTAAAATCGGCGTTACATCTGTCCTCGGCGACTGCCCAATTGTTACTAATCCTATCTTCAATTCAATCAAGCCTAACTCTTATTGGGGCAACCAATAAATATATGTCTACAACGGTTTCTATTACGCATGTTAAGGAGGCTTAGGATGTGCCAGCGATAGAGGTTGGCAGAATCTGTGTTAAGCTGACTGGGCGAGAGGCTGGGAGAAAATGCGTTATAGTGGATATAATTGATAAGAGCTTCGTATTAATAACTGGACCAAAAAATGTTACGGGCGTAAAAAGGCGGAGGGCAAACATAAACCACATTGAACCCCTCCAAGAAAAAATAGCTATTAAGCGGGGAGCTTCAGACGAAGAAGTGATAGAAGCATTAAAAGCTGCTGGCAAGCTGGAAGAAATGGTGCAGATGGTTAAGCCAGCAATTGGCATAGTTTAAGCCTCTTATACTCCTTAAGTCTTTTCTTACATTGTTAGGAGTGATGCATCCACATATGCCTAGAACAGTTGCTCCATGGGAAATTAAGCGCCAGCTATTGGTGAAGGCTGAGGATAAAACAAACCCACGTTACGGGCATAAACCAGAAGAGAGACCAGCAGAAGACTACATAAAATATGGCGTCATAAACCTTGATAAGCCAGCGGGTCCAACAAGTCATGAAGTTGCTGCATGGGTTAAACGCATCCTCAACCTTCAAAGCGTCGGTCACGGCGGGACTCTAGAGGCTTAAAAGCCAGAGAAATCCCAAAGTGACCGGCGTCTTACCCATAACCATAGAGGAATCCAGAAAAGTCGTTCAAGCCCTGCTTTACAGTGGCAAAGAATACGTTTGCCTAATGAAACTTCACGGCGACATGGCTGAGCAAAGGGTTAGGGAAGTCTTAAGCGAGTTTGAGGACACAATTTATCAGAGACCACCCTTGAGGGCTTCTGTTAAGCGTCAACTGAGGACGAGAAGAATCTATTACATAGATTTTCTGGAAATGGATGGACGTAATGTCCTTTTCAAGGTGGGATGTGAAGGAGGAACATATATTCGTAAGCTCTGCTTTGACATAGGAGAAGTTTTGGGATGCGGAGCGCACATGCAGGAACTTCGCAGAACAAGGGCTGGCCCATTCACTGAAAATGGGGATATTGTAACATTGCATGATGTGGCTTACTGGTTTATGGAGTGGCAAAAACAAAAAGACGAACAGCTCCTGCGCAAATTTATCCAACCAATGGAAAGGGCTTTAGCGCTAATTCCAAAAATTTACGTTAGAGACTCGGCTGTCGACGCCATCTGCCACGGAGCAAGCCTAACAGCGCCTGGAGTTTTATCCCTTGAAACTGGAATAAACACGGATTCCATAGTTGCCATCCTCACCTTAAAGGGCGAAGCAGTTGCCCTAGCCAAAGCAGCGGCTTCCACAGAAGAAATTTTCAAAATGGGCCATGGAGTTGTCGCCAAAACCGAAAGAGTACTAATGAATAGAGGCACATACCCAAAATGCTGGAAAAGCGGCGAAATATAAATGCAAAAGAAAAGCGTAAACCACTATTTCCAAGAACATCCAAAATCTAAGCTTAAGCTTGGAATAATACACGCAAACATCCGTGGAATTCCCTTCCAATTTTTAACAGCCTCGGGCGTCTTCTCCAAAAGGCGTGTGGATTTGGGCACAAGAGTGCTTATTGAATCCATGCTTCTACCTGAAGAGGGTTATGTTTTAGATGTTGGATGCGGTTATGGAGCTGTTGGGATTGCCGCTGCCGCTTTTAATCCAAATTTGCATGTTGTAATGGTGGATGTGAACACTCGGGCGGTTTGGCTTGCAAAAAAGAACATTGAAATTAACCATGTAAAAAATGCGGAGGTTAGGCATGGAAACCTCTATGAGCCTGTTAAAGGCTTAACCTTTAACTGCATTCTTTCTAACCCTCCGGTGAGCGCTGGAATGAAAACTTTAAAGGCAATAATTTCTGGAGCACCAGAACATTTGGCTTTTAATGGCGTGTTTCAAATGGTTGTAAAATCAAAAATTGGCAAAGAAAGACTTCAATCATTTTTTGAAGAAGCCTTTGGAAATTTCCAAATTCTAGCAAGAAAGAGTGGTTACCGCGTTTTAATGGCAGAAAAGTGTCATTCTAATCTATAGTTAATTTTTTTACGATTCTCTGCACTATTGGAATTATAGCCAAGGATGTGGGGAGACTCACGGCAAAGCCTAGGGCAAATGCCAAAAGCCACCTTTCCAAGTAGAAACCTCTCAAATTTATTATGCTAATGATTAAAGACTGAGAGAAGGACATGCCTAACGACATGAAAACCCCAAACAAAACCGTCGCATACTTCTTGTTCACTTTCAACAACGCTCACCATTATAGTTTTATGTAGAATGAAGTTTAAAACGGTAACCACCCCAATTTTGTTTACGTTAGGAAAATTGTTTGGGTTATGAAACTTATTGCAGCGATGACTAACATTAGAATACTTAATGGTTTAGTAATTCTTTGATGTGCCCTACTCATAAAAAGCAATAAGACCGTGACAAGCACCATGAACGGCACGGTTGTTAGAATTTCTGGAAGCGCAACATCAAAAGAATGTCCCCTCAAAGGAACTATTATGGCTATTAAACCAAAAACCAAAGTGATTGTTATAATGTTGTCTCCAATAACGTTGCCGATGGAAATTTCTTGTTCCCCTTGTAAAGCAGCGAATATGGAAACTGCGGCTTCTGGAATTATGCATCCCACTGCGGTTATTGTGAGCCCCACATAAAACTCCTTTAAACCAAAAGCTTCACTTATGAGTAAAGCGCTGCGGACAAGCAATACTGTGCCGCTTAAAAGGACAGCGCCACCGAAAATCACGTAAACCAAAGCCTTCTTTGGATTGCCATTTCCGTCCCCCTCATGATTGTTGTTTGACTTTCGAATCGAATAATAGATGAAAAGTGGATATGCAAATAAGAAAATGAGACCCAACCACCATGTAACCTGACCAGTTAAGATTATAGTTAGGGCAAAAAACGAACTTAAAGCAATCATGAAAGCGCTTTCAGTCACAACCGAGGAATTTTTCATCTTAAACTCTCTTATTAAACCACATAACCCAATGATTAATGGCACATTGTAAATGTTCGAGCCTATAAGGTTTCCAAGCGCCAAATGGGAAGACTCCCAAAAAACCGCCACAAGCGAACTCATCAACTCTGGCAAAGCAGTAATAGACGCCACAACAACCGTACCAGCCACAACCTTATTGATATATAGACTGTTGGCTAAGCAAACGGCTCCCTGCAAAGTTTTTTTAGCGCCAACATACAGGAGCAACAAACTTATGATGAAGGCAATGGCGCCTAAAATCAAAGGCTCCATAGGCGATCCATTTTCCCACACACATTCAAAACCCAACATATAAACCTTTTCAAACAAAAACGCTTAGAAACCATAATAAACCAAAAAACCAAAATAAACATGAACAAAACGTGCCGGGGTCTCCTAGTCAGGTATGGAGCAGGCCTGGAGACAAAAGCGTTAAAACGCCATTCAGCCTGTGGCCCCTCGGGGCCGCGTGGGTTCAAATCCCACCCCCGGCGCCAAAATCCATAATGAGTTGGGTCATGTTGATGACTGATAAAAACGTGTTAAATCGTTGGAAAATTGTGTTTGTTGCTGTGAGTTTTAACTTGCTTTTTGAGTATTCTATGCGTGGCATTAACAATTTGCTTGTCCATTCCATTCTCCCATTCTTCTTGTTTTTAGTTTATTTTCCATATTTCGTGTTGGTTGAAGATTTAATTACAAGATATCGTTTTCGTGATTATCATCTTTTGCTTGTAGGCTTCTTTTTCGGCACAGCCTTCACTTTGTTCGTGCCTGCTACCCAGTTTGTGGAACCGCAAGCTTTTGGCATAAACTGGCTTGCCCTATTTTTTGTTAATTTTGTTTGGTGGGGCGCTGTTCAAGGCGTTTTAACATTTTACCTTGCAAATCGCCTCTTTCCTCGAAACTGGAACCATAAACTGCTTTCAAAGGTACAGCAAACAGCTTTTTTGGCAGTTCTCATAATTGTTGGTTTAGCTTTTCGCATAAGCATCCAATTAAACATGCCCGAAGCTCCGCGGATTTCCCCTTCAGCTTACATCATCGTTGCTTTTCTACTAATTATAACAGCATTAGCCTTTCGGAAAGTGCTGCCACGGAGTGTCTCAGAAATTCCAGTTTATAGAAAAGAGCGTTTCCTTGATGTTTTAGCTGCAGCAACCATTGGCATTTTCGTGTTTTGTGCCGTTTTCTTAATTCATGATCCAACATACATTAATGTGCATGGCGTGAACCAAACAGCGGTTCGTGTGGTAACATTTTGGACTGGAATAGTTGCTCTTTTAATGTTTGTGTACAGGTTATATGCGCACCGCTCCATACCTATATGATTTTTTACGTTATCTCTTTCATTTTTTCTATGGCTTCTTTTACGATAGCAACAGATTTTTTGAACTCTTCTTTTGCTTCAAAATCTAATTTGAGCTCCAAAATTTTTTCTACGCCGTTTTTTCCGAGAATGCAAGGCACGCCAATGGAAACGTCTGAAAATCCGTATTCGCCTCGTAGGTATGTTGAAACGCTCATAACACGGTTTCTGCCCCTCAAAACAGCGTCAGTCATTACCGCAATTACGACTGCTGGCGCATAGGTGGTTGCGCCTTTAAGCTTGATGACATCAGCGCCCGAAGTTCTTGTCAAATTAACTATTTTTTCAATTTGCTCCTTACTAAGTAAAGCGGTTATTGGTATTCCGGAAACAGAGGCATAATTTACAAGGGGCACCATGGAGTCTCCATGTTCTCCAATGACGAGGGCGCGAATGTCTTCTCTTGAAACGCCAAGTTCTAAGGCAATGTAAGATCTGAAACGAAGCGTATCTAATATGTTTCCCATGCCGAAGACTCGGTTTCTTTCAAACCCAGACTCTTTATAGGCAATGTAGGTCATGACGTCCACTGGGTTTGTTACCATCATGAGTTTGCAGTCTGGAGCGTATTTGACAACCTCCTTAACTATAGATTTTACTATCCTTGCATTTTTGGCCATGAGGTCTAATCGGCTTATTCCAGGTTTTCGGGCTTCTCCAGCCGTTACAATCACAAGTTCTGAGCCTTCCATTTCGCTAAAATCGCTTGTTCCCTTTATTTTTCCATCAAACTCTATGGCGGGGGCGGCTTGCATCATATCCAAGGCCTCGCCATGCGCCAAATTTTCAGCTATGTCTATTAAAACAACATCGCTAATTCTAAATTCCAAAATCCTAAAAGCGGCAGAACTCCCAACTTTTCCAGCACCAATTATCGAAATCATAAGTTGTTAATGAAACTAAACTTTTACATAAGCCTAACGAAATTATTTCTAACCTATAAACTCAAGAAAACTTAATTAATCAAAAATCTCCTCTATTCTTTCGACATCTCGCATCAACAGCCCTGGTAGTATAGTCCGGTCTAGTATAAGCGGCTGTCGCCCGCTAGACCCGGGTTCAAATCCCGGCCAGGGCGCCAAAATTTTTATGGATTGCTTAGCTTTTACGGTGAGAGTTTAGGAAATCTTTGAATCTTGCTAATCCTTCTTCTAATGTTTCGGTTTTGCATCCATAACCAATTCGTAAGTATCCTTCCATTCCGAAGCATGAGCCTGGAACAAGCAGTGTTCCCTTTTCTTTTATTAGGCGTAGGCATAGAGTTTCTGATGATATTTTTAGTTTATAGCGGAGGAAGGCGATACTTCCTGCTTTTGAAGGAACCCAGTCGATTAAGGGTTCATTTTCAATCCATTGAAAGAGAATTTGGTGGTTGGTGCGGATGATTTTTAGGTTGCGTTTAAAGATTTTATCCACGTTTTTAACGGCGAGGGTTGCGAGGGTATCATCTATTAAACCATTGCTGATTGTTGTATAATCCCTATGAAGTTTGCATTCCTCAATAATCTCTTCGTTGGCTGCTATCCACCCCAACCTTAAACCTGTAAGTGAAAAAACCTTGGAAAAGGATCCTGTTGCTATGGCGTTATCGCTTAAATCTACAGCAGATGGAACATAATCGTTAGGGTTTATGTAAAGGCCCCTATAGGCTTCGTCGCAGAGTAAATATGCGCCTGCATCTTCTGCAACAGCGCAGATTTCTTTCAAAAGCTTATCGTGGATGAGGCTTCCTGTTGGGTTGTGGGGGTTTATGAGCACTATTAGTTTGGTTTTGTCGTCAACAAGTTCAGATAATTCGTTAACATCTGGCAACCAATGATTTTCTTCACGTAATTTTAATAGTTTAACATTGGCGCCAAAAGATTTGGCTACGCTGTAAAGTTGTTGATAGGCTGGAAAAACGGAAATAACCGTGTCTCCGGGCTCAACAAGAGTGTAAAAAACAAGAAAGTTGGCGCCTATGGCTCCTCCTGAAATGAGAATGTTTTCTGGCTTCATACTTTTGTATAGTTTTGCAATTCCTTTTCTAAGTTCGGGAGAACCGTCAACGAAACCATATGTAAGCTGGGTTTCTTTAAGCTCTTCAAAAAACTTTTCTCTACCCATAAGGGTTAGAAATTCGCCTAGGGTGAAGGGGTTAACGCATGTTTCTGCAAGATTAAGCTCCACTTCATGTTCATATGCGCCTATGAATCTTTCAACCAAAAATTTATCCACTTTCATGGGTTTCGCCTCTTTTTGGAAGCTTAAATTTTGATGTGTAAACAGTTAAGTTTTTCTTTCGGATGAGTGTCAATAACAGAAAGCATATGAATGTGTTTTAATCAAATTTTGATGAGTAAAGTTGTGGTCTTCTCCAAGGCGTGTGGATAGGTGTTCGCCGAATGTTTGGTTACTTGACGTTTTAAAAGACTCAAACCTTGGAGCGGAAGTGAAATTTGATGAAAACCTTTTGGTTGCTAGGGCTTCGTCGAGCGGCTTATGCGTCGCCTGCAAGGGTTCACGTTTTTTGTGTGGTAAAACCCGCTGTCCAATAATTGTTAAAGCTAACTACTTCCTGAAAAGTGTGCCCCTAATGCAGAGCGAAGACATTGCTGGCGCCTCTCCCCCAAGCGTTTTTGTTGGAAGGATTGGCTATCCCTACGTTTATGCTGGTCCCCTTGTTCCGCCAGTTCAAGAGGATACCAGCGTTTATGATTTGCCGGAGTTTTGGTTTGGAAAATCCATAGACGAAATTGTTGGTTTTCGCTCCCTGCTTATCCGTGGAAAACATCGAGTTCACGTGCAGAAGTTTGAAAAAGCTGGGAAAATAATTGACAAAACCAGAGAATTGGCTCTGGCAGTAAAACCCGTAGACGTTGAGCTTATCCTTAAGAAAAAGCCAAGAGGCTTCATACTCTTAGACGATGAGGTTCAACCCTTCGGTCCTTCTGCGCCTATCCGAGACTTAATTGTTGGCAATGCTCGCTGGGATCATCAGATAGAGAAAGCCTATAATGATACTGATTTGAGGGCGGCTGAAGCAGTCTTGGAGCTTTACAGTAAAGGCGTATTGGTTACCAAAATTCAAAGGGCTTTCAGCGTTGGCTCCTTCGGTTTAGAAAAAAATAGGCGTTTTGTGCCAACCCGCTGGAGCATAACAGCCGTTGACAGCATAATCTCAAAAGAGCTCATGGAGAAAGTCAAAACTTTTCCGGAAATAAGCGAATACCGCGTTTACGAATCAGTTTATTTGGACAACATTTTTGAAGTTTTAATGCTTCCAAGCGCATGGAGTTATGAAGCCATAGAAGCATGGTATCCAGGAACGGTTTGGAACCCAAGCGGCAGAAACGTTGTCATGTTTTCTGATTGGGAAGGCTACGAAGGAAGAACAACCTACGCGGAAATTGGAGGCTGCTATTACGCTGCACGCCTAGCAGTTTGCGAACACCTCGTAAAAGAACAACGCCAAGCCGCAGTCATAGTCTTGCGGGAAGCGCATCCAGGCTACATAATGCCCGTGGGCGTTTGGCAAGTCCGTGAAAACGTGAGGAATGCCATGCGCCAAAAACCCTACGCTTTCAAAACTTTGGATGAAGCCTTAAAGTTTATTGCAAACAGATTCCAAATCCCAATAAAACGGTGGATTATGAAAAGCGAACTGTTGAAAAATGCGCTTTTCCAAAGGAAGATAACAGATTTTATTTCTAAAATGTGACGTTTAAAATTTAAGTAATGGATAAAAACATGAATAGCGAGACAGTTACGTGGCGATAGCTACGAGGGAATCTAAAATTAAGGGCTTCTTTAAAGCGCTTCGAGGCATACTTGTTGGCTTATACAATGCTCTTTTCGGTTTTGTGCTTCACTCCTTTAAGAGCCTAAACCGCAGGGTTAGGTCAAAGTTTCCCCTTTGGCGTATGGAAGAAGAAACTTTAGAGCATGTCCACTCTGTTATTGAAGTGTTTAAGTGGATGATTTTGCCAGCAAGCCTCATCTACGTGTTTTCACTTTTCTACTTTTTCAATGAAAACGCTTTGGGCTCTATGCTTTGGGGAATATTAATTTTCTTCTATAGCAATTTCCTTCCAGACTTGCCTTTTATCTACAGAAGAAAGAAGGATGGAGAAGCAACTGAAGATTTGCCATGGTATAAAAAGTATGCAATTTTATTGTTTGCACCTTTACTAATCTGGATTTTATTTTCCGGAATACGCCTAAGCTGGAAAACGCAAGAAACATTCCACGACTTTAAATCTTTAACAGTCTATGGAATTTTTCTTCTAGCCTTAGGATTTTTTGCTTTTGTTAAATTTCCAATTAGTGTTGGAAACATGCTTGAAGTTATCTCTTTATCACTTTACGGTACAAGTGGATATTTAACCCATTTGAAAGTGGACAAAATCTGGTGAAATGAGTTTTATGCTGTTATGATGGCTTGAAATATAACGTAAACAATAATTAACATTATTCCGCCAAATTGTGAAACTCCACCTTTTGTAAGGTAACGCCATAAAATGAGAGTTGTTATCAGAATAAAAGGAACAATTTCAGCAAGAATTGAAAGGTTAACCGCCCCCGCTGGGGAAAACAATAAAACAATGCCTAAAATGAGAGTGATATTAGTCAAATTGGAACCAATTAAGTCTCCAAGGGCAAGATTAACTCGTCCTCTGCGAACAGCCGTTAAATCAAGCGCAAGTTCTGGCATTGATGTTCCTATCGCGATAATTTTTGCACCTATAAGTATTGGTGCAACGCCGAGGATTATTGAAATGTTAGATGCTGACATTATGATGAGCTCAGCTGCTGTAATAACCACCGAGATTCCAACAATTATCTTAAAGGTGACGGCTTTTTTGCTTATCGCTTTGTTATTTATTTCATTATTAATCAATATTTGCTGTTTTCTCTTCTTTGTCATTTCACGAACGCTAAATATGAAAATCCCTATAAGCGCTGCACCCACCAAAAAGTGAGCCGTTCCAAAGACGACAAGAATTAAGGGAATCGATGATGAAAGAAACAGAATGTCAACAAGCTCTGTTAAAAGCCCACTAGAACATTTCTTAAGGAAACCCATTGTCGCTAAAATGCCCACCACAATTCCTATGTTAAAAACATTCGAACCAAGCACGTCACCTACAGAAAATCCAGGTTTACCATGCAAAACAGAGGATACAGCAACAAAAATTTCAGGAATGCTCGTCATTACAGACATTACGACAAAGCCTACAGAGGCTTCACTGAGATGTGTAAGCTCGACTAATCTTTCAATTGATTTAATGGTAAATTGGCTAGCCACAGCTAATATGATCAGCGAAAGAGCTAATGCCAAAACATTTAGTACAAGATCAAACACTTCAAGACACGCTTCCGACTACATATGCATACCTATCGTATTTTTATCTTTTACTTACATATTTGACGAAAAATCTTTAAGCAGCATTATTAATTAGGGGATAAAAGGTTTAGATATATGGATCCGGTCACGCTTGCATTGATACTTGCTGGTTCAATAATTGTAATAGGTTTTCTTGGCAATTACTTGTTTGAACGTAAGGGTTTTCCAGACACGCTCCTCCTCATAATTTTGGGCATACTGTTTGGACCAGTTTTCGGTTGGGTGGACGCCTCTTCTATCATGGGTTTGGCTCCATATTTGGCTGCTTTGGCATTGATTTTCATTTTGTTTGATGGCGGAATGGCCATGAACATTTATCGTGTTTTCGCCGAAAGTCCGAGGGCTTTCATTCTCGCCATAGTCGGATTTGCGCTAAGTGTTATTGCAACAACGCTGTTTATGGCATATATAGTAATTCCGTCGAATGTGCCATTTTTGTATTCTGTTCTGTTTGGAACGATTTTTGGAGGAAGCAGCAGTGTAGCCGTAATTTCCTTGACTTCACGCCTTAAAGTTAGTGAAAAATGTTCAACAGTATTAAGCCTCGAATCTGCGCTTACGGATATTTTTTGCATAGTTTTTTCATTGGTAATCATAGAAATAATATTAAAGGGTGCTGTGGACTTAACAACCATTGGGCAATCTATTGCAAGTCGATTCTCAACTGGAATAGTGCTTGGAATAATTTTCGGCCTAATCTGGTTAAGCGTATTAAAGCGAATTGCAAAAGCCTCTTACGTTTACATACTCACCTTGGCTGTGGTGCTTTTAGCTTATTCCCTTTCCGAATTTTTAGGTGGAAGTGGTTCCCTCTGTTCCCTCCTGTTTGGCATTATGTTGGGTAATGAAAAGGAGATTTACAAAATTCTTAGGATGGAGAGACCCCCAAACATGGCGGTTGATATGGGATTAAAGAGGTTTGAGTCTGAAGTTGCGTTCCTTTTGAGAACCTTCTTTTTTGTCTATATAGGCTTAATTGTGTCAATTACTGATGTTGCAATTGTGATAGCTGGAATAATTCTTTCACTTATACTTCTTTTGGTTAGATTTGGCGCTGTGGCATTAACAACTGTCCGCAGCGATGACCTCGCAAAGGAACGGTCGATTATGAGCGTAATGCTGACAAGGGGCTTAGCAGCTGCTGTTTTAGCAACATTACCATTACAATATGCTGATCCAACAAAATATCCGGAGGCAAGTTCCATTTTTGAGGTTTTGTCACCCGTTTACATCAATCTTGCTGTTATAGTGATTTTGGCTACCGCAATAATAGCTAGTGTAGGCATTCCATTACTTAAACGAAGGGCAGAATCATAGTTGTATGTTATTCGTAAAACATTTAAACCAAACATATCCTTATCATTGTAAACTGGTGAACCTTGTCTCAAAAAACTCAAAAACTGATTCTTCCCTTTTCGGTTCCATCTGAAAATCGCATAGAACCCTTTTCAAGCGAGATGGAAAACGGCGCCATTTACTGTTTTGCCGAGTTAGAGCGGGAAAGGGGTGGCGGTTTAATATTAAAGAAGCCCGAGGAGAAGCTTGTTTTTCTAGCTGAGTTCGGTTATCCGTTATGGCTTCTTCCATGGAACGATTTAAGTCTAATTTTTGATGGATTGAAAACAAAGGCGCATACTTTAACTTACAAAATTGTTCCAGACGTAAGAAACTTCATGGAGAATGTGCAGAGGAGCTCAAAAAGCATAGAGACTTACATAACTTTTCTGTCCGACAGTATTAACTATTTTCAAATTTCTGCAAGCGAAAAAACAATGACAATAGATGCGCTTATTACAGAACCAAACTTCCTTAACGAGTTTAGCTTATACCTTTTAGAGGCTAAAGCAGAAACTTCACCTTTTGAAATGGTGTTTTTGCCACCAGTGATCGATGAAACCGCAATTTTATCCGCTGTTCAAGAACTTGGAAACCTAAAATCACAATTTAAAGAGGATGTCGCCCTTCTTTACAATAGCATGAAACTCCTAAATAAAACAACCCGCAACTTCACTAAAACATTACGTGGTAAAATAAGAACCGTCAAAGAAGAATTCAACAGCGAAATTGAAAAGCAAAAAGAGGCTATAATGCCAAAGGTTGAACGCATAAACGAAGAATACGATGAGCTAATAACTCAGCTAACAAGAAATTTTGAGAAGCAACTCCTTTCCCTACAAAAGGAGAAGGTAAAATATGAAAAACTCAGAGAGCAAACTCGTGCCAAAATTGAACGCTGCAAAATGGAAGCAAAAACATGCGCCGCTAATAAGGACGGTGTTGGCGAACGGAAATGGAAAGAGAAAGAGACTGAAAGCAGAAAGGAGTTTTCTGAAATCGAAGTTAAGATAGAGGAACTTGAAGGGAAGATAAAGGAAACGGAAGACAACAAGTCTGCTGAAACTTTTAGGTTAAGGTCTGAATGGGAAGCCAAAATTAAAGAAGCCCAGAAGGAGTTGCTGGAGCTTGAAGCCTCGAGGGATGCCGAAATCCAACTTCTCATTCAAGAAATGGAAAAGCTGGAAAAACAGACTTCTGCCATAATTGAGCAAATTAATAAGATGGCTAAAATGAGGGAAATGGAAATTTCCAATTTTGAAACTTTGGGAATCAGACAAACACGGGTGAAGAGCGCTTTAATCTACATACCTTTCTATGTGGCTTGTTACCAGTTTGAATCAAAAAAGCGTTATGTTTTATTTCCGCCGTCAATAGTGAACAGTGTAAGTTTTTTGGCGAAAATTAAAGGAGCCTTAGGCAAGACAAAAGTTAAACAGCTTCTCGTTCCAAGGTTCAAAGCTATAAGTTCCTTCCTTCAACAACTTCCTTCATTGATTGGGCAAGATGCGGTTTTTGAGAGAGAGATAAGCGAGGCTGGGGAGAAGGCTGACATTTTAAAGACAAATGGGATGCGTGAAAAAATTAAAGGTGGAATTGAAAAGCTTAAGGCGGAAGGCTGGTTTTCAGAGAAAGAATATGAAGCTTTCGCAGAACCTTTTTCAAAGGCTCCTACTCAGCCTTGATTTTGACAAGCATTTTCTCAAGTTTTGTTTGTTCTGTTAGCCGTTAAGGATATGGGACTTTCAGTTTGTGTTATCGCCTTACTTTTCTCAAGTATTTCTACGACCTTGTCTACCAGATTAAAGTAGGTAGAGTCCCTTAGATGCTTCTCTCTGGGTCTTGGGATTTCAATTTTCACTTCTCCAACAACTTTTCCTGGTCTGGGCGACATCACTATAACTCTGTCTGCCATGCCTCTTCAACATTGTGGCTAACCATTATGAAAGTGTTTGTTGGCAAGGCTGGATTTCGCCAAATGTCAAGAACCAATTTACGAAGGGTTTTAGCCGTAAGTTCATCCAAGGAAGAGAATGGTTCATCCATTAACAAGACTTCTGGTTTTAAGGCTAATGCCCTTGCAATCCCAACACGCTGTTTCATTCCACCTGAAAGATCATGGGGATAAGTGTTCTCAAAACCTTCAAGCCCAACCATTCTCAAGTATTCTTCAGCAATGTGCCTCCTTTTTTCCTTTTCTATGCCGAGAACTTCCAAGGGTACTTCAACATTTTCTAATGCAGTTTTCCATGGTAGCAGCCCGAAAAGCTGGAAGACCATGGCAATTTTTGGAGTAGGCTGAGTTATGGGTCGTCCACGGAATAACACTTTGCCCGAATCAGCCTTTTCGAGACCAGCAATTATTCTAAGCAATGTGGATTTTCCACATCCGGAAGGCCCAACTAAACAGACGAACTCGTCGTTTCCAACTGAAAAGCTCACGTTGTCTAAGACTAATATTTTTGATTTATCCGTTGCGAATGTTTTCGATATGTTTTCCACTTCAAGCACTGACAAGGGTCATACCTCCACATGATATTTTTCAAACTTTCTGAGTAAACGTCTCCAAACAAATGCTTCCATTGAAAGCACAATTACTGCTACTATGCCAAGGAGGAAAATGAGTAATACTGTGTTTCCATACTCATATCCAGCCTTATCCAGCAGCGAACCCAAACCCGGAACAGAAAGCGGCGGAATTGTGGGTTCTGTTGAGGGCATGTACTCTGCAAATATAATTGTGTTCCAACCTGTTCCCCATGAAAGTATGCTTCCCGTAACTATAGATGGCAGGATTGATGGAATAACTATGTGCGTTATTCTTTTCAAGCCTTTAAACCCGAAGAGTTGACCAACCTCCTTTATTTCTGTTGGAATATTTTTCACAGCGCTTACAATGTTAAGGAACATGTACCATATCATGTCCAGAACAAGCATTATTATACAAGTAAGTTCAAGGGCAATTCCAGGAATTCCAATGAGCTGCTTTAATCCGAGAAAAAGCACCGGAAATAACGCTAATATTGGCACTCCCTGCCCAATATCATAAAGAGGATAAAAAATAGCTGCAATTCTCTTATGCTCTGCGGCCAAAACACCCATACTAATAGCCGCAACAAGAGAAATTCCATAAGCTATTGCAAGCCTTCCCATGGTAAAAGCAATTAAAAATGGAAGATGGGCTAGGTGTTCTGCTGGCGGTTCATTAAATCCTCCACGAATTATTCCCCATGTTGGAAACTGACCAAACATATAGTACAAGAAAAAGAAGACGACTGAAAAAGCCAGAATTATAGCAATACTCTTTTCGATGCGTGTGTACTTTCGCAAACGTTGGGAGGCAATAGAAAAAGCCTTTGGCCAGTGGAATCTTCCAAAATGCAGCAACCTTCTTGCTCTAACAACTCCAATTTTTCCAACTCCAGACAAGTCCACCGTGAAAACCGGCTTAAAAGTGCCAGTGCTAGCCTTCTCCATAAGCCTGTGCCAAGTTAAAGTGTTGAAATAGACAACAATGAAAGTTATGAATACGAGAAGGATTAAGGAAACGTTCATGTCTTGCCATTCATAAGCAGCCATCGCTAAGAGAGAACCCAATCCACCTGAAGGCGGCGTTACTACTGTTCCTTTGTATTGGATGTATTCTGCGGCTATCATGAAGAACCAGCCATCACACCACGCGAGATTTGCTCCAGAAATCACAGCGGGAGTAATTGCGGGCAAAATCACGTGTCTAATATATCGCCATCCAGTCAATCCGAAGCTTCGAGCTGATTCTACAACGTTTGTTGGGATGCCTCTTATGGCTCCTAACACTCCAAAGAATATGGCCCAAGCCATGGATGTGAAGAGTAAGATGATTACTGAAAGTTCAATTCCTAAGGGGCCTAAAGCGAATAGAAAGCTTATCACCATTGGGAAGTATCCGAGTATGGGAATTGACTGTAAGAGGTCTATGAAGGGCGTGAGGATAAGTGATGCCCACTTGTTTGTCGCGGCTAAAATGCCGAAAGAAACTCCCCAAGCAACCGAAATTAGAAGTGTGATTATAATTCTCAAAACTGTGCTAAATGTGTATAATGGAAGATTTTTAATTTCTGGATAATTCACGAAAGTTACAATTAGCCAAGTCATTACGCCAAGGATGAATAGTCCACCGACGAAGCTTATCAGATATTTTCGCAAGTTCCATGCGCCTACTGTACCTCAACTATAATAGGCGAACAGCATTAGGGCGATTTAAGAATATCGCACATTCAGGAATAGCTTGCAAATATCTTTTTTAACGTTCGCCAGATTTAATGTTAAGAACTGTTTTTGTTAAGTTCTTTAAACTTTTTAATGGCGTAATTCACAATCTTTTTGGCTTCTTCAGCGTTTCTCCATTCCTTAAACCTAACCCATTTATGCGGTTCCAACCGCTTATAGGTTTCAAAAAATTCTTGAATCTCTACAAGTTTATGCTTGTGCACATCCGTAATATCCTTATAGCCCTCAAACCTCGCATCATTAACTAGCACAGACAATATTTTTGGGTCTTCGCCCTCTTCGTCTTCCACTATTAAGGCGCCTATGACTCTAACCTTAACTATACAGCCAACCTCAAGCGGTTCATAGCTTAGCACCATTATGTCAAGGGGGTCATTATCGTCAAACCATGTTTGGGGAACAAAGCCATAATCAACCGGAAAAACCACAGATGAGGGTATGATGCGGTCTAAAACAAAAGTTTCCCATTCGAGATTGTATTCATACTTGTCTCTTGAACCCATAATGACTTCAACAACCATGTTGAGCAGTTCTGGAGGCTTATCGCCTGAGGGGATATCTTTCCAAATGTTCATGGACATAACCTTCAAGCTAAATAGCGAACTTGCTAATTTAGTTTTCCTCACTCACGCAATGCACGTTTTTTGCCCTTAAACTCCATTTCGCCATATTTTGCATAAAGCTCCTTCCTCAAAGCCTCAAGCATCTCAATCTTTCTCCCACAAAATTCTGCTGCCGTAACAACCTTTACCCCACGCTTTTCAGCAGCTTCATAAACTAGCTTTATCCTCAATTTATAGTTTAAGTCTCGTAGAAAATGGTGGTCCAAAACCAAAGTATGAAGGTTCGTCTCTCTTATGGCTCTGACAAGATTAGCGTTTGAAATTTCTAGACTTTTGAAGGAATAGCGGAATCCAAGCATGTAGGTCATTGGTCCATCGACAAAAAGGATGTCTGGCTTTTCATCGAGAATGAAGCGTATCTGATCTTCCAAGGATGAGCCTTCAACATCAGACGTGTAAAGGAATTTTTCATTATTGCTTTTTATGCTTACTTCTGTTACGTATCCGAGGCGTGGATTTGTTCCGTGGCAAACAGCCTTTGAAAAGCTTATGCGGGTTTTGCCAAGTTGGAAGCTTTTACCATCGGCAGTTTCGAGTTTCTTGGGCATTCCTTTTATGGCTTCTAGGAAAATGGCTGCTCTTTCTTTTTGGCTTAGGTTTATGTTTTCTGTTGGATGTTTTATGAAGACATTTTTCGCCTTGTACAGTTCTGGAGTGTCTGGGTCATGATGGTCATAATGATAATGCGTAACAACCAAAACATCAGCATTTTCTGCATATTGCTTGATAACTTCCCAAGTTTCCTCAAGCCTCTCCCACTCTAAAGGATGCGGTTCCAATCCGTAGCGAATAGGCGCCAAAGCAACTCCGGGGTCTATTAGGATTTTTAGGTCGTCTGTTTCTATGAAAGTTGCCATTGAACGAACACCAAAACTGTCAAAGGCTAAAGGAACAATTCTCCGAATCAATGTGTGTTCCTTCTCGGTAGATTCTGCTTTACGAAAGATTTATATGTTTGTCAGCCTCTTAAGGCTTACTAGGATTCGTCGCAATGAGCTTAACCACCGGTTATCTTACTCCTAAGCAGAAAATGATTTGGGATCTGAAAAGTAGGGGGTTATCTGAGGTAAGCATTGCTAGAAAACTCAAAGTGACCCGCCAAACCGTTCATAAGGCTTTGGACGTTGCAAATTCCAAAATCTATGCAGCTCTTGAAGAAGCAGCTACAATAAATAAAATTAAAATCAAAACAATAGATTCAGCTCAAGGAATATTGGTTGGTTATAGCTCAGATTTCAAAACAGATGCAATAATCACGTTCTCAGCAAAAAATGGTGTTCAGGTATGGTATAAACATGAAGGAGACTGCAGAAATTGTGATCAACTTGAAACTTGCAGAAAAATGTTGTTGGTAGAAGCAGAGGATCGCAATATGCAACTTCCAGAAAACGCAAACTCGATGATGCCCTCTAAACTGGCTGAAATTTTATTCTCAAAAATTATAGGTGGATGAAAATGGGTATTCGTCAAAAGTTGTGGAATTGGTGTCCAAAACCAAAAAAGCCAGTTTCAACAAATCTCACTAGATTAGCTGCGCCTATATACATTTCAATTCTTATTGGAGGCTTGTTATTTACCGCATGTGTTGCCATGGCTTTTTTGCCATCAATATTCTTTTCAAATTTTGACGAAAGTGTATGGAGTCCAAAAGAGATAGAAAGGATAAGTTTCTTAGGCGGTGACATAGTAGTACGCGAAATGCACTATAATCCACGAGAAAAAGGCTATATATCCATTCACATAGAAGCCCATATAACCTCTGAAGAAAACCTCACGGCTTATGTGAACTCACGAACGAACGCTCTAAATGCACTTTTAGATACGCTTACTGCTGATTCTTTAATTGAGGTTTTTATAACTTTTAAAAATCCCCTAAAACCCGAAGACTTGAAGAGTTTATGTGAAACCTCATTAGTGAAACTTGGCGGATATGCAGTTATTGTAACAGATAAAAAGGCTGGCACTAAGTGTGCTGGTGTTCTTTGGTTTCCTAGACCTCAAGATTCAGATTTTATTCAAAATCTAACCTCAATTAGGGAAGGCTATACGTTAGAAGGAATTGTTGCGGTTGAATGTTACATAAAAGCCAAAGCAGTAAGAATCCTACAATCCGACTTAAGAATCCTTCTAATAGATCCAGTGGAAGATCTAATGATAGGTGAAATCAAGGAGAAGTATAAGTCAATGGGTTTCAGCGTTCAGGTGGAAAGGCCTTTTTCGCAAGAGATGTGGAGGCAGTATGCAACATTCAAATATGGTGCCACTGATTTTTAGAAGCTAAAACTACTATCTGAAAAAGGCTTCAAGCCTTTTAGTTTCAGTCTTCGTTAGGATTTCCGCGCACTTTTTAGGGTCTAAAGCTTTAAACTCTAACCCAAGAGTTGCCAATAACCTTTGAACATCTTTGGCAATATTTGGCGCTGCAAGGATTCCTCGCACTTCTCGGTTTGCTTTGAGTTTGATGGCTTCTATGTATTTTGCAAGTTGAAGGGCCGCTTCCCTTCCAGCAGTTTTACGTTTAATCTCAACCACAACAAGCCTCCCACTCTTGTCCACGCCATAAACGTCCACAAAACCTGGCTCAACCTTCTTCTCATAACTTATTGGTTTGAAGCCTTCTTCCAAAAGTGAAGGCTCCAATAAGATGGCTTTATGCATGTCCTCTTCGCTTGCATACAAGGCGAATTCGCCAGAATCCATAAGGTCTAAGGCGGAGAAAAGTTGGATTTTGTCAAAAAACACCTTCACGGATTCGGCTGGCTTACGCCTCACAGCCCGAATTTCAAGAACATTATCTTTGGCTTGGACTTGGAATAGGCAGCCTGGCGGTTGCCAGTTCACTGGTTCATAGCCTACGGAACGGTGGACTAGAAGGGAGCCGTCTTCTTTTATTATTAGTATGCGTTCGCCTGGTTCCAGTTTCGATTTTGCTCTACCAACGTAGTGAACCCAACATTTGCCAACAACAATAACCGTTTTATGTTGCAAAACTGCATCCCTAACAGCCTCAACCGCTTCAGCCACGGTGGGATTTACTAGCAAATTTAAACTCTTAGAGTTTGTCACTTTAATTCGCCAATAATTTTAGAAGGGCGCATGCATACATAAGACTTCTGAAGAGTCCCCATGAGTGAATGGAAGAAAAAGCGCAGTATAATGCGTCGCTACGATTTGACGGCGCAAATTTATGATATGCGCTATGCCGAAGAACAAACAGCGAAAATCAAGGCAGCATTGGACGAGCTTAAAATGGAGAAATTCGCTTGGGTTTTGGATGTCGGCTGTGGAACTGGAATCTTATTCGATTATATAGCCGAAAAAGCTGAAACCGTTGTTGGGTTGGACATTTCAAAGAAGATTTTGCTTTACGCCAAGAATCGTGCAAAAAATTTTGATGATGCGCATCTAATTTTGGCTGATGCGGATAATATTCCCATAAAAGAAGGCACGTTTACTCACGTTTTTGGGATTACTGTTCTCCAAAACATGCCAAACCCAACCAAAACATTAGAGGAGATCAAGCGGGTTGCAAAGGAGAATGCAGTTATAGTTGTTTCTGGTTTGAAGAAAAGCTTCACTAAAGAAGAGTTTGAAGAGTTACTACGTCATGCCAGTCTCAAGCCCTTTAGTTTGAAAAGTGAAGGGTTGAAGTGTTATGTGGCTGTTTGCACCAAAATTTATCATTAAATTATGGGAAGTTTTAAAACCAAACTATATATGAAAGTGAATTTATAGGCTATACTTCAATTACGGCTACCACATCATAAAGATGCGGTTTGGTGAATTAAATGCCGTTAAAAACCATGAAAACGGATACAGCCCAAACATTAACATTAGAATGGATTTTGCATGTAAAAAATTACAGACTAAACCTTAACAAAGACTTGTGCGTGGGCTGTCAAATCTGCGCTTTAGCATGTCCAAAAGAAGCCATCAAAATTGAGAAACAGCCTAAAATTCAAGGTGAGAAAGCCAAAAAGGCTAAAGTTGACATCGACTTGGCAAAATGCAATTTCTGTGGAATATGCGATATACTCTGTCCCTTCGGGGCGATAAAATTAACCATAAACGGCGAACACATCCTTTCAGTTTTGGAGAAAGAAAGCTTCCCCCAATTGGTTCGCGAAATTCAAGTTGACACGAGCAAATGTCCAATAAAATGTGTTGAATGTGAAGAGGCTTGTCCTTTAGGCTTAATTAAAATTGGGTGGATGACGGAGGATGGAAAGGTTTTAGAAACCAGACCAAAAAGGAAGAGGAAAGGAATTAAAGTGAAAATTGACATTGAAAAGGAACGTTGCCCATGTTGCAGAATCTGCGAATTCAAATGCCCAGAAGACACCATCCACGTGCGCAAATTCTTTCATGGAAAAATCCTCATCCACCAAGAAAAATGTCCAGAAGGATGTACAGACTGTTTAGACGTTTGCCCAATAACTGGAGCCTTATACTTTTCCGATGAAGATAAAAAGGTTCATGTAAACGAGGTTTTCTGCGTTTACTGTGGAGCCTGCAAAGTTGTTTGTCCAGTGGAGGAAGCCCTAGAGCTTGAAAGAACAAAAATAATTCACACGCCAGTCCGTTCTGGAGCTTGGAATAAAGCTTTGGAAAGGTTGGCGTCTCCTATTGTGATGAGTAAGGAGTTGAAGGCTAAAGGTTCTCAAAAGGTTATGGAGTCTGTGGAAAAAAGGTTGGGGTGGATGGGTGCATAATATGGCTGAAAAGAAAATTGAAACCGCAGAGCCAAGGATTGGAGTTTTCATATGTCACTGCGGCTTAAACATTGCAGGCGTAATAGACATAAAAGAACTGGTCGAATACGCAAAAACTTTGCCAAATGTTGTTTATGTGAAGGATAATCGCTACACATGCGCAGACCCTGGACAAGAAGAAATAAGGAAGGGGATTAAGGAGCATAAACTTAATCGTGTTGTTGTTGCAGCTTGTTCACCGCGGATGCATGAGCCCACGTTTCGAAGAACAGTTTCCGATGTAAATTTGAATCCCTATTTGTTTGAGATGGCGAATATCCGAGAGTTCTCTTCATGGTGCCATCCAAGCACACCGAAGGAAGCAACCGAAAAAGCGAAAGAACTGATAAAAATGGCTGTGGCAAAAGCGAGGTTGCTTCAACCCCTTGAAACAATACAGGTCCCAGTAATCAATAAGGCGTTAGTCATAGGCGGTGGCATTGCTGGGATGAATGCAGCCCTGGACTTGGCGGAGATGGGCTTTAAGGTTTACTTGCTTGAGAAGGGAGAAAGCATTGGCGGTCACATGGCTCAGTTGGATAAAACGTTTCCAACCCTTGACTGTTCCATATGCATTGAAGGTCCAAAAATGGTTGATGTGGGGCGGCATCCGAACATTGAAATTATAGCTTTTGCTGATTTGCTAAGCGTTAGCGGTTTTATAGGGAACTTTAAGGTTAGGATTCGCAAAAACCCACGTTATGTTATAGCTGAAAACTGCACCGGTTGCGGTGAATGTAAAGAAGTCTGTCCCATAGAATATCCCAACGAGTGGGACATGAATTTAGGCGTTAGAAAAGCCATATCCGTCCCCTTCGACCAAGCCGTTCCGCTTGTTTACACCATAAACAAGGATTATTGTATTGAATGCTACAAGTGTGTTGATGCTTGCGGGGCGAGACAAGCCATAAACTTTGAACAGAAGCCGGAAGAAATAGAGTTGGAAGTTGGCGCCATAATTGTGGCAACAGGCTATGACATATACTTGCCCTATGACAACCAATTATATGGATATGGCAAATACGCCAATGTAATAACATCCCTCGAGTTTGAACGGCTAATCCTTGCGGCGGGACCAACGGGCGGGAAGGTTGTTAGGGCTTCTGATGGACAAAAGCCGCATAGTGTAGCTTTCATCCAATGCGTTGGCTCAAGGGACACAAACAAGTATCCATATTGCTCCAACTTCTGCTGCATGTACACGCTTAAGCACGTAGTCCAACTTAAGGAGAAGTATAAGGATGATGTTGAAGTTTACGTTTTCTACATGGATATACGGAGCAACTTTAAGGGTTTTGAAGAATTCTATCAAAGGGCAAGGGAGCTTGGCGTAAACTTCATCCGTGGAAGGGTAAGCCGCGTTTTAGAGATCCCAGAGACAAAGAACTTGATTTTGCACGCTGAAGACATGACATTGGGTCAACCAATAGAAATTGAAGCCGACATGGTTGTTCTCGCAACCGCAGCCATACCCAAAAAAGGTTCAGAAGAAATAGCCCGAATACTTAACTTAACACGGGGGGCAGACGGATTCTTCATGGAAAGCCATCCCAAGCTTAAACCCTTAGATGCGCCGACTGATGGAATATTCTTAGCTGGCTCATGCCAAGCGCCTAAGGATATACCATACAGCGTTTCACAAGGATGCGGTGCTGCTTCCAGAGCGGCAACTGTGCTTTCAAAGCCTACCTGGAAAATTGAGCCCATAGTTTCCATAGTAGACCCAAACAAGTGCAGAAACGTTACAACAAAGTGTGGAATTTGTGCGGAACGCTGTCCTTATGGGGCTATTAAAATTGAAGAAAAGAAACCAGCAGAAGTTATAACCGCCATGTGTCATGGATGTGGAACATGCGTAGCTGAATGCCCAGCAGATGCCATAACACAAATGCACTTTACAGACGCCCAAATCTTTGCCCAAATAAGAGCTGCCCTCGAAACGAACCCTGAAGGCAAGATTTTGGCTTTCCTATGTAACTGGTGCAGCTATGCTGGAGCGGATTTGGCTGGAACAAGCAGATTTGAATATCCGCCAACAATACGCCCTATACGTGTAATGTGTTCTGGCAGAGTTGACAGAGACTTTGTTTTGGAAGCCTTAAGGCTTGGCGCTGGAATGGTTCTTGTCGCTGCATGTCACCTGCCCTACGACTGCCATTATATTAGTGGAAACTGGAAAATGAAAGCGCGGATGGATGCTTTGGCGCCAATGCTTCACAAGCTTGGATTAAGCCCAGAAAGATTCCGAGTGGAATATGTTTCCGCTGCAGAAGGCGTAAAATTTGCAGAACTCATTAGGGAAATGACCGAGCAGATGCACGCCTTAGGCAAGGAGAAGATTAAAGCGGAAAATGAGAAGTTGCGTCCAATTTTGGAGAACATGCTAAAAAGGAAAGAAAAGAAATAGCTCAAAACAGCGTGGTTTCTTTAGTATGCCGAAACAGAAAATGATAGATCTTCTTTACGAGTTGATGATAAATTCTAAAAGAAGCGACAGAGAAATTGCAAAAGCCGTTAAGGTTTCTCAGCCAACAATAACAAGAATGCGGAAAAGCCTTGAAAAGTTAGGATATATCCGTGAATACACCGTAATCCCAAACCTAGAGAAAATTGGATTTGAAATGGTAGCACTAAACTTTCTAGCGTCAAACATAAATTTGGAACAAGCAAAGGAGGTTCAAGATTGGATTTTTAAAAATCCGAAAATCCTCTTCATAACTTCTGGCGAAGGTCTCGACGGAAAAACTCTTTTGCTGGTTTCAATTCATAAGGACTTCACGGATTTTTCCATTTTTTCCCGTGAACTTAAAGGCTTACTTGGCTCCAAAATTTCTTCGGCTGAAAGTTTCCTGTTTTCCCTAAAAACAGATGTGATTAAGCATTTCTCCTTCAAAAGCCTTGAAAGGTTATGAGGGCAAGTATTTTAGAATCATTTGTAAGCATACAAATAGCAAGACCATGCCGAAAATTCTGCGAAGCCCTTTACCAGAAATTTTTTTAGAAGTGTAAGCGCCAACCTGAGCGCCGAAAATTGTTCCTAGGGCTAAAAGAAGCGCATAATCAAAGTATATGTGATCTGCCATATAATGTTCCACAACGCCAGAAATGGATGTTATAATCATTGTGAACATGGACGTTGCGGTGGCATTGTGAATGGGCATTTTCAGAGCGAAAACCATTATTGGCACGACTAATACTCCGCCGCCGATGCCCAAAAGTCCTGAAGCAAGTCCTCCAAAGAAGCTTAATCCTGCCCCCCACAAGACTGTTCTTCCAGAACTTATGACTTCATCGTCGGATTTTAAAATTATTTGAGTGGTTTCTTTTTCAAGATTTGCCTTCTTCCGTCTGAAATCGTTTACGCTGATAATCATGCGCAAGGCTACGAAGATTATGAAGAACCCAAAAATCAATCCCAGCATATTTGGCGGTATTATTCTAGTGAGGCGAGCGCCTAAGAAAGCTCCGGGCGCTGTGGTTGTAGCCAAAATTAAGCCAGTTTTGTAGTAGATTCGCTTTTGTCTTGCATAGTTTATTGTTGATGCTGCTGCAGTGAAAATTATAGAGGTTAGGCTTGTTCCCACGGCGTTGGCTGGAACAAAATTGTATAGGATTGTTAGTATGGGAACTATGAAGGCGCCTCCCCCTATACCCGTTAGAGAAGCTATTATTCCAATAATAAAACCGAATAGGGTTAACAGCAAATCCCACATTATAGTTTCTCCCGTTAGCTGAGTTTATGTTTTGCAGCGTAATAGACTGCGCCTATTAATAAGGTTGTGGTGCCCATAACCCATGCTTGCGGTGAAACAAATAGGATAAAAACCAAAAGCGCCAAACAAGTAAATGCTCCAATTGTGGGAATGAATTTTGGATATCTTCTCTCCTTCGTCTTTAACCTTAAGGCTGAAAGATTTGCCAAAGCGTAATAGAAAAGTAATGCGAAAGTGCTTATGGCTACAACGCTTGTTAGGTCTATGGATAAGACAAGGATTATCATTAAAGCGCCAATAATCCAGATGGAATAGTATGGCGTGGCATATTTCTTATGAACTTTACTTAAGGCTTGTGGCAGGTCTTGCCTTCTTGCCATTGCATAAGCCATGCGCGAAACTCCTAAAATTGATGTGAGTAAAACGCTTGCTGTGGCTAACAATCCTCCAAGGGATACAAGGTATTCTGCTGCTGAATTTTCCGTAATGCCAATAGCTTCTTTTAGTGGCGACTTGGAACCCGCCAAACTTCTTTCTCCAACAAGTCCGATGGCGACGGCGCCTACGAGGATGTAGAAAATTGTAGATATGATTAACGAGAGTAGCATTGCTCTTGGAACATTTCGCTTTGCGTCCTTAACCTCTTCAGCTATTACAGCAACCCTTGCAAAGCCTCCATAGGCGAAAAAGATGTAGCTTGCGCCGTAAAAAACTCCCATTTTAAACGGGTTAAAGGATGCGAAATTTGATGGGTTTATGTGGAAGGCGCCAAAAATGCAGAAAAAAGCCAAAATGAATAGTTTTGCCGCCACCAAAATATTGTTGACAATTGCGGATTGGCGAACACCAAAATAATTCAGAACTGTAAAAAACATGCAGAGGAAGGCTGCAACCCATTTCGCTTCTACGCTTGGAAATAAAGCAGTCAAGTAGTAGGCAAATCCGAGAGACACTGCAGCGCCAGTAAAAGTGTTGGAGACAACCCACATCCAACCAGTTAAAAAGCCAGCAAAAGGCGAAATCAACCGATGCGTATACTCATAAACGCTTCCTTCCTTAGGCATCCAAGCCGTTAATTCTGCAAAACTTAAGGCAGTGAACATGGCAATTATTGCCGCTATAACCATTGAAACCATCAAAGCTGAACCAGCATAACCAGCAGCAATACCAGTAACAACAAATATTCCAGCCCCAATAATAGCGCCAACACTTATGGCAGTGGCGTCAAACAAGCCTAAGGTTGGCTTAAGTCGACTCTCTGGAGCTTCTTCATTGCTCATGAACACACCTTAAAGAATGTTTCCTAAACAGTTATTGTTATTAAAGCTTTAATCTAAAGCCTTCTTATCTTCCCAATACTCTCTGGTTCGCAAATACTGAATCTTCGCCTTCAACAAATCTAAGTAAAACTCATCCTCTAATGGGTGCATTTTTCCAAGAATTCTAAAGGCTGTTTCTGGACCAACACCTTTGACTTCTAGGGCTATAATTGCCTTTTTTCCATAACTTAAAATAAGGTCTGCAGTTCGTCTCGCTTTTGTCAATTCTTTAAGCTCTTCTTCCCCAAATTCTTTTGCTTCTCGTCTTCTCTTCAAAAGCTCTTTTAAATGGTTGACATCTTGTTTCGGATGTAAAAGAGCCAAAAGCCTCGACCCACATTTCTTGCATGCGGGCTGTTCTGGCAAATCCCTAACCTTTTCCTCGCAAGCCCACTCACCACATGACATACACAATAGCGTGGCTGTTCTGGCTTCAACAGCCTTTTTCATTTTTTCTACATTGCTTAACAACACTCTTTCCGGAGCCATTAGCTCTGAAAGATCTGAATATTTCGCCAATATGTGAAAGGCTAAGGGTGTTGGCTTTTCATGGCGATATAAGGTGCTAACTTTCATTTTTCCCTCTTTAATCGCATGCATTATTTCTTTCACCTTTTCAATGTCTACCCTTTCCAGCATGGCTTCTCGTAAGGTTTCATCATAAATTGGTGTTCCCTTAAACTTGCTTGGCAGCCGACTCTGTCTTTCCGGACCCATAGTTTTTCCACGGGGCAAGGCTCCGAAACGTTCGGCTACAAACTTCATTTTGTAAGCGAATGGAAACCTTGCCTCTAAATAATCTTTGAAGGCTTTATCCACCTCTTCATCAGAGAGTTTAAGGAGGATTTCTGGCATTTTTTCAACTTCTTGCTGCGTTAAGTTTCGTGGAGTTTCAATTAGTATTCGGTAGCCATCGTTCCACCATCCAGTTATGATTTCTCTGTCTGAAAGTATTGCGTCGAAGATACCTCCCAAAGTGGAGTTTACTATTTCGCCGAAGCAAGCGTGAATTATGAGGTATTTTTCGAAGGCTTCAATCAGAATATGGTTATGCGTTGGCAGGGGGGCTCCCTGCTTTATGTGTTCCTCCACTTCCCTAACGGCAGCTAACAAAACAGTCTGGTTTATTTTGAGCTTTTCTGCAAGCCTCTTCGCTGCTTCTTCAGCCTTTCCAGATTCCATTAAAGCTTTTCTAATTTCTTCCCTTAACCTTCCAGTTTCTTGTGCCAAGTTAAATGGAACTGGGAGCATTTCTCCGTCCCATCCTGGAATAGCCGCAAAAGTGTCTTCTGATGGGACAACGTAAACGGTTCCCGTTTCCTCTTCTATTTGGACTATGCGCCAAACCTTCCCCTTAACAATGAAGTTTAAGCCTATGCGAGCCCTTAAAGCCATGAATTCGTCGCCTAAGGTGCCGATTTTTCTGTCGGAAATTACGTTTATTATTGGGTAGCGTCTCTCGTCTGGAATCATGCTTAGATTTTCGTAGTAGTAGCTCCTTGTTTTGCGTGTTTTTCTCAAAACTTTTCCTTCTTCCTCAAATCTTAATTCGTCAAGGCTGTCTAAAAAGTATATCACATCCAAAAGCGTTTTCTGAGAAATTTTTCTGTACGGATATGCTCTCCTAACAATTTCCGAAACCTCTTTTAATTCCACAGTTCCCTTATCCATTAATATTCCAACAATTTGATGAGCCAAAACATCTAAGGCGTTATAATGAATCAAAACTGGCTCAATCTTATTCTCATAAGCATTTCTTATGGCTGCCGTGGACTCAAGAGTATCATCTGAAAAAGCTGTTACAATAACTCCCTCAGAAAGCATGTCTAAACGATGACCACTGCGCCCAACCCTCTGAATTAGGCTGCTAACTTGCCTAGGCGAAAGATATTGGATAACCAAGTCTACGTCGCCTATGTCTATGCCCAACTCTAAGGTGCTTGTGCAGATTATTGCCTTCAAAACTCCAGCCTTAAAATCGTCCTCTATTTGGATGCGCTCCTCCTTTGATATGGAACCGTGATGAACAGCAATATCCATCCTTCCCAACTGACTAAACTTGTAACCCAACATTTCAGCGTTCGGTCTGCTATTTACAAAAATCAATGTAGACTTGTGGGCGTCAACAAGTTCGGCTATACGCCTAATTCTGGCTGCTGCTTCCGGCGAAGTTTGAAGTTTCCCAGCTAAGTCATAATCAGCTTCTGTTGGCGCTGGATTTTCCACATAATACCTATAACCCTTCGGCAATAAAGCCTGAACAACTCTTACGCTTCTATTTGTCCCAGCAATAAACTTTGCAACTTCCCTTGGATTGCCAACAGTTGCCGACAACCCCACTCTCTGAAATTCTCTCCCAACAACCTCATACAAGCGTTCCAAAGCAATTGTCAGCTGCGCACCACGCTTGCTAGAGGCTAATTCATGCACCTCATCCACAACAACAAATTGAACATGGCTCAAGTGTTTTCTCATACGTGTGCCTGGAAGAATGGCTTGAAGCGTTTCAGGGGTGGTAACTAACATTTGGGGCGGCGAAATAGCCTGTCGTCTCCGCAGCCTTAATTCTGTATCGCCATGCCTAACTTCAATTGAAATGCCTAAATGGTTTGCCCAAAAAGATAAACGCTTTAACAAGTCCCGGTTCAAAGCCCTTAAAGGTGTAACATAAACGATTATTATGCCATCTTTCTTTTCTTGCTGCATCAATTTTGAAAAAATTGGAAGGAGAACAGCCTCCGTCTTGCCAGTTCCGGTTGGCGCAATCAAAAGCACATTTTCTCCAGCAAAAATTGGTGGAATAGCCATAACCTGAGGCAAAGTGGGTTTAAGAAAGCCAAGCTCCTTTAATCCTTCTTGAATTGACGAAGCAAGAATAGTGAAAACATTAGATTCCGAGGGACTTTTCATTACTAAGCGTCGCCGAAGGTTAAATTTGTAAAAACACCACTTATCCTTTACTAAATCTTACTCTGGGAGCTGCTTGCCCTTCTTACGGCTTCTTGAAGGAGCTTCTGAACTTCATATGGGTGGCTTATTGCCTTTAAAGCTGGACGCACAAGCGGGTTGTATGGGCTTGGTACACCAACTGGAACGTAGCCCGCTGTTACAGCCACTATTGAGCCTGTTCCATAAATTTTATCTAACCAGCTAACGATTACATATACCTCTTGAATTTTGTTAAGTTCAACAAATCTTGTGTCGATTCCTATTGCTCCCGTCTGCGCTATTATACGTTGGTCAGTAATCATGTATTCCGTATTTCTATACCTTAAAAACTCAACAAATAATGGTCCAACAATTATACCGAGACCCATCAAAATGATGAACAAGCTAAAGAGTACAAAGGGAAACATGGGCGCATTCATTGAAAGAGCAGACAACACAAAAAATGTAGCAAAAATCAGCCATACGATTCCGATAACGGGAATCACAATAAGTCCAGAAAATATGAAGGGTATCAAAGCTGGTTTGCCGCTCCATAAAACTTTCTCATCAGGCTGCAAATGCTTACTTAATTGGGACATGTATACTCTCAAATATATTTTAAGTGCAAGGTCTTATTAGGTTTATAGTAAACTCGAAAGAGGGATTGTCATCTTTAAACTCGCTTCTTCTCCATATTGGATAGAAACTTGCCCTCTGAACTCACCTTCGCCTAGAACATCGCCAAACTCTTCCATTAAAGGCTCTTTCCGAGAGCAGAAAACAACCTCTCCATCATCGTTTTTCCATATTGTTAACCCTCTAGTTTTTCCTTTATGAACAAAATGTAATAGCAAACGATTTGATTCAATTTGCAGAAGACTTAAAGTATTTGACCCTTCTAAAGTTTGGAAGAGGGCTTCTAGGGCTTCTTTTGGGTTGGCTTTCTTAAGCAAAAGTTCTTCGAATAAGTGTGGGATGACTTCAGAATCGATTAACTCTACTTTTTCCGACTCAAAGATGTGTTTTGCGCCAAGTTTTTCCCTTATAGTATTGTAATTTGTTACATTTCCGTTATGGGCTGAAATCATCGTTGAATCGGGAAGGCATTGCGTAACATAAGGCTGGGCTGTTTCCCTAAACCTCGCCGTTTCCATAAATTGGGAACTTGGCATTCGCACATGCCCAACTAGAACATAAGCTTCGCTAACGTTAACTGTTTCAGACAAAAGTCTTGCTGGTGAAACATCATATGATTTTCCAACCTTTTCCAAAAGAATGCTTCCGTCCTTTTTGAGAATAGCCACACCTGCGCCGAAACCGCCAACTGGTCTAGGCTCATTTGGGTACTGGTGAACTTCCAATTTCTGGAGAACCCTAAAAACTTTAACCATTGGCACATGCCTTTTTAGTGCAAAGCCAAATATGCCACACATTATAATAGCCTCATTCCAAAGTTGATATGTTTCAACTTTTAAACTAAAGCTTTTCAGAAAACGTGGGCAAAAACTATTTTGAGTGAACATAAATGAGAAACAACTCGCCTAAGCAATCTCAGAAACATCCACAGATTGTGGAAATTTATCAGAGGCGTTACGAGAAAATGGCAACACCCGAATATAGGGCGGAACTTATCAATTTTGCAAAATATGTTTTACAAGACCCCATTGAAAATTTAGATTGGAAAGAGCTATTGGACTGGGAGCATAGACACCTTAAATATACTAGGGAAGAATTACCCAAACCCCGTGCCGAATTACCCATACAAATAATTCATCAATCAAAAGGACGATGTGGAGAATTCGCCTTGCTCTACAACGGTTTACTATTGGCAAATGGTTATAAAAGTCGCATAGTTATCGACTGCTCTACCCTCAAAGACAAGTCAAGGAAGGCGGCGGGAGATCACGTTTGGGTTGAAATTTTCATTAACAACCGTTGGGTTCATGTGGACCCTACTGAAAAAAGAATTGACCAGCCTTTAATGTACATTCAAGAATGGAATAAAGACGTAAATTTGGTTTATGCATTGACAGACAAGGAAATTTTGGATGTGACAAAAACGTACCAGCCTAAATAAATGTCCGAAAACTAAATAACTTTTGATGGGCATTTCAATTATGGACGATGACGTAATCGAGGTACACTGACCCTTAAGCGGATGATTGCTTTTTCCGCTCCTGAGTCCAAAAATGGCATATAAGCTAAAAATTCGTAAAGTAAAGAAAGGGAATTAGTGAATTTATCTTTCTGTGGGTCCAGTGATGTAGGCCCAAATGCTTATTAAGACCAGCGTTAGGCATGCTCCTGCAAATCCTGAAACTAAGAATCTTATTTGGACGAGGGCTGGCAAGATTTCTAAGAGTGCTGGAATGATGTAGTCTGCTGTGAGTTGGGCTATGATTCCTGCCATGAATCCTAAAAGCGCCACTAATCCGAAAACCTTTAACCTTTCACCCATCTAATTTCACCTTTGCTTAGAATTCAAATTAAGCCTCTTTTTAGTCTAACTTACACATTTATGTCTATTACTCCAAAACCAGCAACAGCATCTTTTATTTTTCTAACTAAAGCCTAAAACCGTTTTTTCTGGGACATATAGCTCTACGTATATACGTGCATGTTTTCAACATATTAACAATGTATAAGATTATTCTCTGCGCCCTTCTCTTTTCGGAGGTATTAATTTGTCTGAAAGATTTGGTAAAAAATGGGAAAGCAGAAGAGAAGAGCAACCCTTCACAACCCGCATAAAAGAGGCCGTGAGACCACCAGGACCTTTAAAGCCACGCTTAGACTTCGCCGTAAGACGCATTGAACTTCAAGTTCAGAAGCTAGATCAAGCGTCTGAAAGGTTCAGCCAGAGAGACAAAGCGATATTTGCAAGGATAGTTGACGCCTACACAAAGCATGACACCGCCCGCGCAAACGTTTTCGCCAATGAATTAGCTGAAATTCGCAAAATGGAGAAACTAATAATGAACGCTAGACTTGCCCTTGAACAAATAGTATTACGTTTACGAACGGTATCAGAACTTGGAGATGTAGTTTCCACGTTAGGACCAGCAGTTGGTGTTTTAAGATCTGTGAGAGCTGGACTCGCAAGCGTTTTCCCAGAAGCGGAAACTGAACTTGGCGAAATAGGCAACATTTTAAGCGGCATAATGATCGAGGCTGGACAAAGTTCTGGAATGACCCTAAACTTTGACACGGTAAATGAAGATGCCCAGAAAATTCTCACAGAAGCAGCCACAGTTGCAGAACAAAGAATCAAAGAAAAGTTCCCAGAGCTGCCACCAGGAATTCCAACAACTCCCATAAGCGAAAAGGCGCCAACAGAAACCTCTTAAACAGGGGGAGAAAACATGTCACAAACCCCCAATCCTTTTCTTTCTCTTGGAAAACAAATTAAAGACGAATATGGATGCCCAATAGGCAAAATAGCTTCTTTCGCATTAACTCCAAGCGGAAAATTTGACGCCGTCTTCATAGAACAAGGCGACGGAAAATTCTTAAAATACTCCATGGAACACCTAAAATTCGATGGAGCAGATGTTACACTCACATCACACATTAAAGCAGAAGCAAACGCTTTATGCGATCAAATTCCCCTCTTATGGCGCAAAAACCAAGCCCTCAAAGAACTTTTAGAAAAGAAGAAGATTTCATCAGAACTCTACGAAGAACTCCACAGCAACTTTGATGGCGCATTAAACCAGTTGAAAACTGAAGCCCAAGCCCTTATAGAGGAGACTGACAAGGAAATAGCCAAATGCGCCAACGAAATTAAGGAACTTAACTACGCTTTGGTGCATCTTGAACTTGAACATGAGATTGGAAAAGTAGACGACCAATCTTATGAAACAGCTTTTTCCATAATACAAGAAAATCTGAAAAGAGTTAACGCAAAGAAAAGTGACCTGGAGCAGACAAAAACCAAGCTTACAAACATTATATTGGGTGAAACGCCAAAACCACTGGAACAGGAAAAAAGTAAAGAAACAACTGAGGCGTCAACATCATCGCCTAGCGCTCCTGATCTTCCGGAGCCGCCTGTGATTGTTTATGTGAAAGAGTTGGGAAAGGCGAGCATATAAGGCATAAAGTAGCGGGCGGAGGGAAAAGCTATTAAAGGATTTATTCGCCAAAGCCCTCCACTCCGTGAAGTAGTTATAAAATCAATACAAACCTTAAAAGTTCAACGTAACAAACTTGAACAAGCAAGTTTCAGACTGAAAGAAAGAGACAGAATCCTCTTTCAAACATGCATAAACGCCCTCAACAATAAAAATAAGGAAAGGGCAACCCTCTGCGCCAACGAAATTGCAGAAATTAGAAAGCTGATAAAGTTTCTTTACAATGTAGAGTTAGCCATAGAACGTGTAATTCTCAGACTTGAAACAATAAAAGAGTTAAGCGACATAGTTTTCGATTTAAAACCAGCCCTAAAAATTCTGCAGAGTGTTTCGCAACAGTTGTATGAAGTTTTGCCAGATGTCTCATCAGAACTTAGCAAGGTTAACGAAACAATAAGCGAAACGTTATATTCAACAAAAATAACAGCAGACGAAACCCTAATTCCCGTGGGCAAGAAAACACCCGGTGGCGAAGAAATATTAAAAGAAGTTTCAAGCTTCCTCGAACAAAAATTGAGTGAGGAGCTCCCTGAACCGCCCGCCACTTTAGAAACGCCAGAACCTGAAAAAACTACATTAAAAGAAATGGTAGCCTTAGCCGCTAACTGTTCGCAAGCCATAGCGAATGAAACAGTCGAGGATTCTGAAAGAAATTCTTCTCAAACCCTCCTTTCTTTTAAGAAAGCTGAGATTCAAGAAATTTCCTTAAAAGTTGAAAAACCATCATTAGAAGATGTTCTCCTCGACTATGTTAAGAAGAGTAATGGAGAAATTGACCTGAAACGTTGCTCGGTTGATTTGAAAGCCTCTTATGAAGAAATTGAGAAGGCTCTTGAAAGTTTGGGAGCCAAAGGAAAAATAAAAATTGAATTAAAATCCGGATAGGAGTGTTCCGATATGAGTGCTTCCCAAGAACTTGAGAAAGCCGCAACCAATTACGCCTTGGAAGCCGTTCGCTTAGATAAGCAAGGGTCCCGCGGTATGGCAATAACTATGTATCAAAAGGCTATTGAGAGCCTCCTAAAACTTGTACAGTTATATCCCGAATATAGCCTAAACAAGGTGTATATTCAAAGAGCCATAGCCTACCAAGAAAGAATAAAGGCTTTGCAAGGCGCAGCGCCTATACCGCCACAAGAGGAAGCCGCTAATGTTGAAGCCGGCGCCAAAACTAGCCAGGGAAAATCAACTTATGAGGAATTAATAGTTACTGAAAAGCCAAACGTGAAATGGGAAGAAGTCATCGGCCTGGAAAATGCGAAAAAGGCAATCAAAGAAGCCATAGTTTATCCAGTTCAGAGACCAGACCTCTTCCCCTTAGGCTGGCCGAGGGGCATTCTATTGTTTGGTCCGCCTGGATGTGGAAAGACTTTGTTGGCTGCGGCTGTTGCTACAGAGATAGACGCCACTTTCATTTCTATTGATGCAGCTTCAATAATGTCCAAGTGGTTAGGCGAAGCTGAACAAAATGTTGCTAAACTTTTTGCTTCTGCTAGAAAATCAGCTTTGGAAGGAAAACCCGCCATAGTCTTCATTGACGAGTTGGATTCTCTTATGGGGCGACATTCAAATGAGGTTGGCGGGGAAGTTCGGGTTCGAAACCAATTTTTGAAGGAAACCGACGGCATTATAGACAAGGGTAAGAATCTTCACGTTTACGTTATTGGAGCAACAAACAAGCCTTGGGATTTGGACTGGGCTTTCATCAGAAGATTTCAGAAAAGAATTTTGGTGCCCCTTCCAGACCACCACACGCGGTTGATGATGTTTAAGCTTTACACCAGCCATTTGAAGCTTGCTCCAGACGTTGACCTGCACGAATTGGCTAGGCTTTCCGAAGGCTTTTCTGGAAGCGACATAAGAGACGTTTGCCAATCAGCACAACTAAAAATTATAGGCGAATTCTTCGAGTCTGGTCAAGCCGCAAATAAGTTGGCTAAGCCAAGATTCTTAACAATGGACGATTTCAGACAAATATTGGAAGAGCGGAAGCCAAGCGTTTCCCTTGACATGCTGGCGCTTTATAACAGATGGTTCGAAGCTTTCAAGGCTCTATAAAAAGGAGGTGCCAACGGGAAAAGCCTGAAGTTGGGTGGAAAGGTTTGGAGAAAATCCCCTTCTTCTTTTAAAGAATCTCCTTTCTCCCCCTTAAACAAAATCTCCAAGCCTCCACAAACCAACTAGGGCAAAAATCCCTTGACAGCTCTTTCCACAATATCCGCAATTTTTTCTGGATTTGATGAAAAATCCACATATGGAATTTCTGGATAAACAGCTTCAGTTGAATAAGGTCCAGTAAAAGCCAATATTGGCTTAAAATTTCTAATAGCCTCCGACGCTTCCTCAGCGGATTTTATCACCACAATTTTGTATATTTCTTTGTCTTCACCCACAAATTTTCTGAAACCTTCAATAAAAATTATGTCATGACCTTCACATTTTTTCAGAATTTCCTTTAAAGAAAAATTTTCTGTACTCGTCTTTTCTATTATGGCCATTTCATTTGATGCTATGCTGATGATGGTTTTTGCTCCTGACTGGGCAAATCTCCAAGTGTCCTTTCCCGCATGGTCAATTGTGAAGTTTGGTTCTGGAATATGCTTTATGGCTGCGATTTTGTAGCCTCTTTTGGTTAATTCTCTTGTTAGGGTTTCTATTGTTGTTGTCTTTCCAGAGCTTTTGCTCCCAACAACCGCTATGATTAGTGGCTTTTTCATTTCATCTCTTCCCTAAAGATTTCCTCCAACACCTTCTTGTTTACGTGAAGTTTTTCTGAAAGCCCCTTAACCCATTGGATGTAAATTTTAAAAATGTTTTGCAGTATTTCCGCTTTCTCTTTTTCGCTTAAATCCTTCTCTTCAGCAAGCAACAAAGCAAACCATTTCCCCAAATTTGAAAGCCTATAAGACTTAACCCATAGGGTGCGCTTCTGTTTCTCTGTCTTCTCCATTTCTTCTTCTAAGACTCCAAGTTTTGTAAGTGTTTTTAAATGTTCAATTATTGTTTTGTTGGAGTAGGAAAGCGTTTCAATTAATTCTTTTTGGTAAATTTTGTTTGAAATTCCTTGCCTTATAGAGAATCTTAAAATGTCGACTGCAGCTTTGGAGCCGAAAATTGCTGAGAGCATTCTATCTTTTTGTTTTGCTGGAAGAAAAACTACATAAGGGTAAATTTCACTCATAAGCCTCTTCACCCTTTAATAGAATGTTCAAAATTTAGAATACGTAATCGGCTTTTAAGCTCTTTTCCTTAGTTTTCCGCTAATTTTTGGATTTTGCGAAGAAACTTTTTCCAATAGCCATTATAACGCCTACGCCTATAACTGTGGCAATCAACGTGAATGTTATGCGCTCAACCGTGGCTATTGGAATGGAAAGCATAAACCAGTCTCCTAAGGTGGGATTGGAAACCATTTGAGATACCCACGGAGGCATAGGGTTGCTCGCTGAAAATCCTAAGCCTATTGCCATGCCTATATTTCTGAGGGCATCTCTAAGTGCTCTCATATTGACAACGTACTCTAAGGCCATGAGGAACATAACATTGCCCCACATGTGGTCTGCCATTACCCCTACAAAACTTGTGATTCCAACACCTACCGTTACAAATTTTTTGGAAGCGCTGTTTACGAAATCGAAGATTTTGTTTCTAAAGATTAGGATTAGTATTAAGGCGGGAACGTGTAGGAAGAAGGGGTAAAATGGCGCCTCAAATCCTATGGGCGTGACATACCAAAGGGCAATTAGAACTGCAAGCAAAACGGCGGCACTTTTCCAACCTGCCCACCTCGCTTGTCGTGTAAGGAAGCCAGCACATAATGCTGCGAAGGCTCCAGCTGGAATGAGCAACAAACCTAACACACTTGATGTTGGAATTATCCAAGCAATAAAATTGCCTATAATAACAGCCAAAGCGCCAACCCATGGACCAAGAAGAATGCCAGCTAAAGGATACAATGGAACCGAAAATTCGATATCTCCTGATTGAATTCCTAAAGAAATTGGAATTCCTGGAAGTCTGGTGAGTATGGCAATCAAGGCGGCAAATAAAGCAATTAAAGCCGTGTCCCTTGCTGAAATTCTAATTTTTCTAGGAACGGTTTGTTGTGTCATTTTTTACACCGAATATTAGAAAACTACACAACATCTAAGGCTAAAAACTTTTCGCAAAAATTAAAAAGAATCACTTTTATTCTTTTTCGACCCATCTTCTGTATAGGAATATTCCAACAATGTATAGTATTGTTGCTGATGTTGCGAGCGTTATTATGGGTTGAAGCAAATCGTTTAACGTGACATTTCTGAGCATTATGTCTCTTATGGCTTGGGCTGCGTAGGTCATTGGCACAATTCTGCCCACTTGTTGGAGATATTCTGGAAGGTATTCCAGTGGGAAGTACATTCCAGTGAACCATTGAAGCACTATGCCTATGGTTGTGGCTGCTCCCGAAGCCTCTTGGGGAGACCTTCCGATGCATGAGATTAGTAAGCCTATGGCTATGCCGCTCATCGAACCCAAAAACAGTATTAGCGTTAATGACGGAATGTTCCAGTTTACTTTTGGATTGAGCACTAGAAAGCCTAAAGCGGCTATTATTAAGATTGTTATGGCTGTTTGGAAAAGGGCGGCAAGAGTTTTGCCGAAAAGCATGCTTAATGGGTGTATGGGCGAAGCCCTAATACGTTTGAGTGTTCCCTTTTCCCTTTCGTAAACTATTGCGCCTGTGGAAACCACCATGCTGGAGAATAAAAGCGGATAACATAACATGCCTGGAAGAATATACTCTTTATAGCCAACCTTCTCCCGCATTAATGATGCTTCTTCAACCACAGATATGGGCTCACTAAAGTTTGTATTTAGACTCTTGTAAAATTCGGTGAAGAAGGTTTTGATTATATCCCTAACAATTCGAGCCACGTCTGGATTAGTTTCATCAACAGCCAATAAAGCATGCGCTGGTTTTCCAGTTGTGATGTTTATTGAAAAATCTTCTGGAATCGTGATGACGGCGCGGATTTCTGTGGCATTTAAAGCCTTTAATGCGTTGGTTTTGTTTTCGAAGGTTTTTACATTGAAAACTTCGGTTTGATTAAGCCCTGCGATGACGTTTGTGGCTATTCCATATACGTTAGAAGAGTCTTGGTTTACCACGCCTATGTTTGCCGTGAATGGCACTTCTCTTCCGAAAATGGCGGAGAATAAGAGCATTACGAGCACCGGAAAAGCTATTGTCCAGAAAAGGGTGCCCTTTTCTCTGTAAAATGTGCGGATATCTTTTACGGCTACGCCAATTATCGGGTTCATTTAGATTCTTACTCCAAAAGTTTTCTTCCAGTCAACCTTACGAAAACGTCTTCTAACGTGGGTTCCAAAACCTTAACTCTTATTAGTATAGATGCTTTTCCGCCCACCTTTTCCTTAAGCACTTGAGGCTTGTCTATGGCTACTATTTTTCCGTTATCTATTATGGCGACCCTGTCGCAGAGCTCATCAGCCTCATACATGTCATGAGTTGAAAGCAGCACGGTTTTTCCATCACGCTTAAGCATCTTTATGGTTTCCCAAAACTCCCTCTTAACATTTGGATCAAAACCAACTGTTGGCTCGTCCAAAATTAGCATGGGCGGGTCATGAATTATTGAAGCTGCCAGATTTGCTCTTCTTTTCATTCCTCCTGAAAGTTCCTTCGCCTTCTTTTTCATGAACTCGCCTATACCCAAAACTTTTGAGAGAAACTCCACCCTTTCCTTGAACCTTTTTGAGGATAACGAATAAAGAGAAGCTGTAAAACTAAGATTTTCATATACGCTTAATAAATCATAGAGAAGGGTTTCTTGTGGGCAAAATCCAATTAAACTGCGAATTTTATAGGCATCTTTAGCTAAATCCAAACCAAGAATCGTCGCTTCTCCCTTATCAAACCTTCTCAAACCACAAAGTATCTCAATCAAAGTAGTTTTTCCAGCGCCGTTTGGTCCTAGAAGCCCGAAAATTTCTCCACTTTCAACAGTGAAGGAAACATCGTCAAGGGCTTTAACTTCTCCATAATGCTTTACTAAACCCTTAACTTCTATGACTACTTCGTTAACCAACACCTTCAACCTTAATTCAAATTCAAAGCACCTTCTACTATCATCTTTAACTTAAAAGCCTTTCCGGTGATTAAGGCGAGAAGATAAAAGTTAATTAAATAATGTTGCACAATTTACCTTTCAAATGCGTGTTAGACATGGATAAGCCAAAACTGCGCGTGACATTGCTTACTGGAAGAACCATAGAGCAAGGCGTTGGAAAAGAGCGAGGAAAAGCTTCAAAGGAGTATGTGGAAAGTGTTTCCGTATGTTACATGGACCCTGAAGATTTGAAGAGGCTTGGCATAAAGGAGAAGACTAATGTTATGGTTTCGACGGATTATGGTTCGGTTGTTATTAAAGCCTTAAAGTCTCTTAGGGCGCCTCATCCAGGCGTGATTTTTATTCCTTATGGTCCATGGGCAAATGTCATAGTTAATCCAGAAACCCATGGAATTGGAATGCCATCGTTCAAGGGAATTCCAGCAGAAGTCGAGCCCGCACCAGACAAACCGATCTTAAGTTTAAAAGAGCTTCTTAGGATGGAGTTTGGGAAGGAATCTGAATGACTGTTGTTAAGGCTGTGACGTGTCCCATATGTGGAAGCCTATGCGACGACATAGAATTAACGGTTGAAGATGGAAGAATAGTTAAAGTCAAAAATGGCTGCGCCATGTGCGAATCAAAATTTCTGGGCTACAACAGCGAGCATAGACTTTTAAAACCTCTCATAAGAAAGAATGGGGAACTTGTTAAGGCTTCAATGAAAGAGGCTATTGGAAGGGCTGCGGAAATTTTGGCTGACGCTAACTATCCAGTCTTGTATGGTTGGAGCTCAACAAGCTGCGAAGCCATAAGCTTAGGCTTAGAATTAGCCGAAGAGGTTGGAGGCGTAATTGACAACACATCAGTGGTTTGCCACGGACCATCAATTTTAAGCATTCAAGAGGTTGGGATTCCATCATGCACTCTTGGGCAGATTAGGCATAGGGCAGACCTAGTCGTTTATTGGGGAAGCAACCCCTGGAGTGCTCATCCACGCCACATAGAAAGGTACACAGCCTTTTCTGAAGGGCGCTTTGAGAAAAGTGCTTGGAGAGGCTACTTAAACAAGATTAAAGCCTCAATTGTTAGAAAAAAGATTGAAAGTGCAATAAGAAGAGTGTTTTTTAAGGGAAAGCCTTCCGCTCCAACATACGTTAGGAATGAGCCTCCTTCGACTCTTTTTAAAGAGGGTAGAAAACTCATAGTGATTGACGTTAGAAAGACAAGGTCTGCAGAAATCGCCGACTACTTCATTCAAGTTGAGCCGAACAAGGATTATGAGCTTCTCCAAGCCTTCAGGGCTTTGATTCGAGACCAAGAAATTGATGTTGACACGGTTGCTGGAGTTCCAGTGGAGTATTTGGAAGAAGTTGCCGATTTGATGATCAGATGCGATTTTGGGGTGCTTTTCTTCGGGCTTGGATTAACAATGAGCAGTGGTAAATTGAGAAACATTGACGCAGCTCTTTCTCTAGTTCGGGACTTAAACATGCGGACAAAATTTGTGATAATGCCCATGAGGGGACACTTTAACGTTACAGGCGCCAACACAGTTTTCACGTGGCAGACTGGCTATCCATACGCTGTGGACTTTTCACTTGGCTATCCTCGCTATAATCCCGGCGAGACATCCGTGGTTGATGTTCTCTTGCGTAAGGAATCAGACGCAGCCCTAATAATAGCTTCAGACCCTGTTGCCAACTTTCCAAAAGCAGCAGCTGAACACTTAGTCAAGAATCCCTTGATAGTTATAGACCCTCACATGAATGCGACTGCCCAAATGGCTGATGTTGTTTTGCCATCAGCTTTTGTTGGCATAGAAGCTGGCGGAACAGCCTATCGCATGGATCATGTTCCGCTTCCGCTTAAGAAAGTGGTTGACCCGCCAAAGGGCGTACTTTCAGATGAAGAAATTCTGAGGCGAATTCTTGCGGAAGTTAGGAAGATAAAGAAGAAAAGGGCGGAGGCATCATAAATGGAGCTTTTAATAAGGAATGGCTTTGTCTACGACCCAGTTAATGGTGTTGACGGCGAAAAAATGGACATAGCCGTTAAGGATGGAAAAATTGTTGAAAAGGTTAACGAACGTAAAGCCAGAAAAATAGATGCTTCCGGCATGATCGTTATGCCAGGCGGCGTGGACATTCACTGCCATATTGCAGGTTCCGAAGTGAATAGTGGCAGACTTTTAAGACCCGAAGACCATTTTAGGGATTTTGAGCCTAAAACAGCCGTGACAAGGTCTGGGGTTGGCTATTCGATTCCTTCAACCTTCACCACTGGTTATCGTTACTCAAGAATGGGTTATACGACAATAATGAATCCTTCAATGCCACCCTTAGAGGCTAAACATACCCATGAAGAGTTAAGCGACACACCAATGGTTGATAAGGCGAGTTATCCGCTTCTTGGCGACTGGTGGTTCGTGCTTGAATATTTGAAAGATGGAAAAATTGAGGAATGCGCAAAACATGTGGCTTGGATGATAACTTCAACGAAAGGCTATGCCATAAAAATTGTTAATCCAGGCGGTCTTGAAGCTTGGGGTTTTGGCAGTAACGTCCAAAGTCTTGACGACCAAATCCCATGTTTTTGCATAACGCCTCGCGAAATCCTTCGGGGACTCTGTAAAGTGAATAGGCTTCTTAATTTGCCCCATACTATTCACGTTCACACAAATAACCTCGGAAAGCCTGGAAACTTTTTAACGGCTTTGGAGACCATGAAATGTGTTGAGGATTTAGCCACCGAAAATAAGCCTGCAATTCACATAACGCATTGTCAGTTTTCAGCCTTTAAGGGTAGCGATTGGAGAACGCTCGAGTCTGGAGCGGAGGAAATTGCCAACTATGTTAATGCCCATTCTCATGTTACTTTGGACATGGGGCAAGTGATATTTACAGACACAACAACTATGACTGCTGATGGTCCCTTCCAGTATACGCTTTATGAGTTGAGCGGAAACAAATGGGTTAACCATGATGTGGAAACAGAGACAAGCGCTGGCATAGTTCCCTTCCACTATCGTCGAAAAAGCTATGTCCACGCCATCCAATGGTCCATAGGCTTAGAACTAGCCCTCCTAATAAAAGACCCATGGAAAATTTTCTTAACCACGGATCACCCAAACGGCGGACCATTCACGGCTTATCCAAGAATTATTGCTTGGCTCATGAGCAGAAAAGCCAGAGAAGCAACCCTAAAAAAGATTAATCCAAGGGCAAGAAGCAGAAGCCTTCTCCCATCCATAAACCGAGAATTAAGCTTTAAAGAAATAGCGATAATGACACGGGCTGGGCAAGCAAAAGCTTTAGGGCTAAAAAGTAAGGGGCATTTGGGCGTGGGGGCGGATGCAGACATAGCCATATACAACTTAAACCCTGTGACAATTGACCCTTCAAGGAAGTATCGGGCTGTGAGGAAAGCCTTCAAGAGGGCTGCCTTCACGATTAAAGGTGGGAAAATTGTTGTCAAAAATGGAGAAATCGTGAAACATTTGGAGGGCGCCACCATGTGGCTTGACGTGAAAGTTTCTGAACCAGCAAGGATAAGTGAGGATATGCGGCGAAGGTTTAGGGAATACTGGACTGTTGAATGTGAAAACTATCCAGTAACAGAAAATTATCTTGAAATTTCACAACCAATAAATGTAGAGGCAAAGGTGTAAAATGATAACCCTAACTCCGAGAAAGGAATTCCATTTTCCAATAATTGCTGAATGCATAAACCCAGATATTTTCCACGGCAAAACAACCAAAGAAATTGAGGAGCTAAAAATCTGGGAGGGAAACAAACAAAAAACGCTCAGAGAACTCTTCAAAGTTGAAGAAACCAGAACAGAAAACCCGCAGGAAAAGGAAATCATAACCATAAAGGGCGATGTAAGCAAAGTTAGACGAATAGGCGCAAGCATGAAAAGTGGCGAAATCATAATTCACGGCGATGTTGGCATGCATTTAGGCGAAGAAATGAAAGAAGGAAAAATAACTGTCCACGGGAATGTTGGCGGATGGGCTGGCTCAATGATGAAAGGCGGAACCATCGAAATTCACGGGGATGCCAGCGACTATTTAGGCGCTCCTTACCGTGGAAGCAGCGAGGGCATGCGTGGCGGCAAAATTGTTGTTTATGGAAATGTTGGGAATGAGACTGGCGCTTACATGAGGAATGGGTTAATCAAAATTTACGGAAATGCTGGTCAATTCTTGGGTTTGCGCATGCGGGACGGAACAATATTTGTTGAAAAGGATTCTGGCGGAAGGGCTGGAGCATGCATGAAGGGCGGAAAAATAGTTGTAGGAGGCTTCTTGGAGTCGATTCTGCCCACATTCACCATTGACAGCATAAAAGAAAAAGTGAAAATTGAGGAAGGCGAAACAGTTGCTGGACCTTTCTACCTTTTCCTCGGAGACTTGGTTGAAAATGGCGAAGGCAAACTTTATGTTTCTAGAGAAAAGAATCCCCACCTAAACCATTATGAAAGGCTTCTTTGAAGGAGAAAATGCTATGGAAAAAATTTTAAGCGTTAACCGTTTGGCATGGAAAATTTTGGAAAAACTTTGCAATAACGCGGAATTTTATGGAGTGAACGTGGAAAAAACGAGTTCTGGCGTAACAATTGTGGATGCCGGAATAAATGTTAATGGTGGATTTGAAGCTGGAAAACTCGTAACTGAAATTTGCATGGGAGGCTGTGGAAAAACAGAGATAATCGATAAACAGTATGGCGACATGGCGCTTCCATCAATTTTTGTGTATACAGACCATCCAGCCATTTCAACTTTGGGCTCGCAGTATGCTGGTTGGCAAATTAAGGAAGGCGACTACTTTGCAATAGGTTCTGGACCAGCAAGAGCCTTAGCCCTAAAGCCCAAGGAAATCTACGAAGAAATTGGGTATAAGGACGACTTTGACAAGGGAATTATAGTTTTAGAAACGGACAAGCCTCCGCCAGAAAAACTATTAGAAAGATTCGCAAAAGATTGCAAAATTTCACAAGAAAACTTGGCTGTGATTTTAACGCCTACAGCCAGCATAACCGGCGCCACACAAGTTGCGGGAAGAATTGTTGAAACCGGAATCCACAAACTCAGAAAGTTGGGGTTAAACCCAAAAACAATATTATATGCTTGCGGATGTGCTCCAATTCCGCCAATTCATCCAAAATTCACGCGGGCAATGGCGAGAACAAACGATGCCATCCTCTACGGCGGAACAACTTACTTCATAGTTGAACATGATGATGAAGAAACGCTGAAAAAAATTGTGGAAAAGGCGCCGTCTAAGGCGTCTAAAAGTTATGGTAAACCCTTCATAGAAATTTTCAAAGAAGCCAACTATGACTTTTACAAAATAGACCCAAACCTCTTCGCACCAGCAGTTATAACAATTAACAACGTGAAAACAGGCAACACCTTCCAGAATGGAGAAATAAACACTAGAGCCCTAAAGGAATCGTTTAGCTTCGAAGGTTCTACTTTATGATTTTTTCAGTTTGGATGCATAAAAGAACCTAAGAATGAATTCTCTAAAACCAGCGTTTCCAACAAGCATCCCCATTAGGAGGCTCATTATGGCTATTTCTATCCATGCTTTTGGAATAACTATTGGTATCATGAAGCCCATTCCCCATCCATAGACGATCTGAACTATGTATAGGAAATAAACGATTGTGTAAATGCATTCTGGGATATAAGAAACGAGTAATATGGGAATGGTTAATGTTGAAGGGCGTGGGCTGTTATGTATTTGTAGTTTTTTATAGAGAAAGCCCGCCGTGAAACCCGTCAAAGCTTTTCCAAAAGGCACTCCTATGAGAGAAAGGATTCCGAGGCCGCCAATCACATAACCAAAATAGTAACCAGCGTAAATGCCGCTTAAGAAGCCAACTGTTGCGCCTATGTAAGGTCCGCCGAAAACAGCCGCGACGAAAGTGGCAAGGTGCGATAAGTCTAGGGCTGCTCCTCCTTGTCCTGGAACCACTATGGTTATGGGCGCCATGTGCAGCGAAATTATGGAAAGGGAGGCGCCTAAAGCGCTCATTGTTGCTATAAATGCTATTTGTTTCGCATCCATTTTTCATCCCGAACTCTAATGCTGAGTTAATTTAGTTTATTATTTAAGAGTAGCTACTCAAAAAAGAGTCCAATTCTAGAAAATTAAATATGGCTTATGTGTATCTTCTATTGGGAAAACCGTGTGACAGAAGCATTAAAATTCTCTTCCAGCGAGGTTAAGGGTTGGCTTGAAAAAGAGACAAGCTCAATTTTTGTTCCCGTTCATGCTAAGGCTCAAAAATTGCTTGGTGAGATGCGTAAATCCCTCGAAAGTCTCGTGGATTCGAGCAGGATGCTTTTGGATAATAGTAGTAAGGAGATTGAGAAGAGGAATATGAAAACTTATGGGAGAGCCAGAGCCCTAAACAAGCTTTCGCGTTTGTTTTTGGATAGAATGCGGCAAATTGAGGTTCCGGAAAAGGTTTCTTATGATGGTTTTCGCGATTTTGTCCAAGAAACTCAGAGGGCGTTTTTGGTGACGGAAGTTGATATTCGAAACTGGTTTCCGAGAATTTCACCCTTTTTCATCCTTGACAGGAGAAAATTCTTAACGGTTTTTGAAAGGGCGAAAGCGTCGCTTAAGGAACTTAACGATTTCCTAACAAAAGAGTATGTTAAAACCAAAACCTTGGAAGAAACTTTCCAACTTATTGAAAAACTTCAAGCTTTAGAGAAAGAAATTGTAAAATTGGGTGAACAGAGGAAAAGTGTAGAGACTGAAAAGGCTTTGGTTGAGGGGGAAATTTCTGAAACTCAAAAAAGAATGGCTGAATTAAAAAGAAAGGGGGGAATAAGTCAATTAAGCCAAATAGATTTGGAAATAGAAGCTCTTAACGGTGAGTTGAAGCGTAATTTGCAGCATCTTCAAAAACCCCTCATAAAGCTTCAATCCTTAGCGCTTCATAGCGAAGGAGGCGGTTTAACCCCGGAAGAGATTAACAAGCTTAACCAATATTTGGAGAAACCCCTTGAAGCCTTTTCTACAGAAGAGTTTGGTTATCCTCTTTTGAGGCAGATTCTCCAAAAATTAGCCAAAGCTATGGCTGGTGGGAAGCTTAAGCTGAAACCGGATAAGATGCGAAAGGCTGAGCAAGCCATAAGCAACATCCTTAACAAGAATTCTCTAACGGATTTGCACAAAAAATGTGTTGATATTATGTTTCGGAGAAAACAGCTTTCCGCATCAGCGGAAGTAGCCGAAACAAGAAGTGGCTTGGTAAAGCTTCAAGAGAATCTTGATAGGCTGGAGCAGAAAAGGCGGGCTTTAGAGTCTGAAGTAAGCGTTTTGGAACAGACAATTGATGCCACAATGGAGAAAATCCAAAATCATAAGGATCAGATAGAAAGGAACATTTTGGATTTTGCCGGGAAAAAAGTGCGCATCGAATAGTTTGAGGATTGATTTTGCAAGTAAACTTTTCTGAAATTGTTAAAGAAGCTTTGGAAACTCGATGCGATGAGTTTGTGAAAGTGGTGGAAGATGTCACGCAAATGCTTTCAAAAGAAAATGGGAAAATTGGAAACTTAAACATAACGGGAAGGCTTGTTAACATAAAACCTCAAGGTGAAGCCTTAATAATTGGCGACTTACACGGCGATTTGGAAAGCCTAATTCATATTTTCCAAGAAAGCAGTTTTCTGCAAAAAATGAACCAAAGCCCCAATGCACTTCTCATTTTTTTGGGGGATTATGGCGACAGAGGAGAATACTCAAAAGAAATTTACTACACAGTTTTAAAATTGAAGCTTCTTTTTCCATCCCAAGTGGTTTTGATGCGTGGAAACCACGAAGGTCCAGAAGACCTTCTTGCGTCGCCGCATGATTTGCCTTTAGAGTTTCAAATGAAATTTGGCGAGAAATGGGAGGAAGCCTACACAAAAATTCGCGAGCTGTTCAATTACCTCTACACTGTAGTTTTTGTTGAAGAACACTGCTTAATGATTCATGGAGGCTTACCAACAACAGCCAAGACCCTGTTGGATTTGGCTTATGCCCACAAAAATCACCCCGAAAAACCCTTTCTTGAAGAAATGCTTTGGAGCGACCCAAACGAAATTGTTAAAGACTCTTGTGCATCGCCTCGGGGAGCTGGAAAACTTTTCGGCGAAAAAATTACGGAACAAACGCTTAGAATTTTTAATGTGAAAGTTTTCATTAGGGGACATGAACCATGCATGGAAGGCTTCAAAATAAACCACAAAGGCAAAATCTTAACATTATTTTCACGGAAGGGACCACCATACTTTAACGCTTATGGCGCTTATTTAAAAATTGATTTGGTGGAAAAGTTTGAAAATGCCAGGCAATTTATTCCTTACATCCACAAATTTTAACGTTATATGAGCGCGGAAACTTTAAGAGCATATTCCCATAGCATTTTTCACAGATTAAGCGAATAGAAGGTTTCCTTTTGAAAATTGGAATCGTTACGCGAAACAAGAATTCTTGGAGCTCGTCCCAGCTTAGACAAGCCTTAACAAAACGCAAAATTCCCCACACATGCTTCAGCTTCCCACAACTAACAGCCCGTATAGGATATAAGCCATACTTGAAAGTTGGAAACATCCGCCTCTTAGAAGATTTAGATGCCCTAATAATCCGCCCAATTGGGCGTGGTTCTCTTGAAGAGATAGTTTTTAGGATGGACATGCTTTATAGGCTTCAGCGTTTAGGCTTTTATGTTATAAACCCGCCCGAAGCCATTGAACATTGCGTTGACAAGTATGATATTTTGGCAATTTTAGAAGAAAACGGCATCCCAGTCCCACGAACAACAGTAACAGAAAATGTTGACGAAGCTTTAAAGGCGTTTAATGAACTTGGCGGAGACGTCGTCATTAAACCCCTTTTCGGCTCAAGAGGAATCGGTTCAACAAGAGTTAAGGACGCGGAAATTGCCTCAACAATATTTAGAAACATAACCTTCTACCACGGCGTCATATACGTCCAAGAGTTTATACACCATGGATTTTCTGATATTCGCGCCTTCGTGGTCGGCGACCGTGTGATTGCAGCCATGCGCCGTGTTGCAAACAATTGGAAAACAAATTATAGCCAAGGAGCCAAACCAGAACCAATCACGCTTGATAAGGCTATGGAAGATTTGGCTGTTAAATCTGCAAAACTCATAGACTGCAAAATTGCAGGCGTAGACATTCTCGAAAGCCCAAAAGGACCATTAGTTGTTGAGGTTAACAGTCAACCAGGCTGGAGGGGCTTGCAGTCAGTAGCCAAAGTTAACATCGCAGACGAAATTGTGGACTTCGTATTGTCTGAAATTAAAAAATAGAGAGGAGGGTATCAAAAATACGCCAAGTCGAAATAGTTAAAATTGACGTTTCAAACCGAACAGCTAATAAAGTGAAGGATTACGTGGCTGAAGAGAAGCCACTCCATATATTCTTAAACAAAACTCATTACGCAACCATTTTATGCTCTCCATCAAACCTAAAAGAACTAGCCATTGGACACCTACTCTCCGAAGGAATTCTGAAATCCATTGAGGAAATAGAAGAGGTAAACCTAAAAAACGAAAATTGCCATGTCAAAATCAAATCCCACATAAACGTGGAAAAAAGGTTGAAACTTTCAATGCATTTTTCTCGCATAATCACTTCCGCCTGTGGAACCTCATTCGCTTATCCGTTTTCCGGAAAAATTCCAAAAATCAATTCAAACCTAAAAGTGAAAGCAGAAACAATCCTAAACAGCGTAAAAAACTTGAACTTTATCGCGGAAACATTTAGAAAAACTGGTGGAGTTCACGCTGCCGCCATATACAAAAACAACGGAGAAATAGTCGCTTTTGCTGAAGATGTTGGTCGTCACAATGCGGTTGACAAGGTAATTGGTATGGCAGCCCTGAACAAAACCGATTTTAGCTTATGCTTTCTTGCCTTAAGTGGAAGGTTAACGGGCGATATGGTTCTTAAAGCGGCAAGAGTTGGCTTACCAATAGTAGCCTCCTTAGCTGCAGCATTAGATTCTGGCATTGCAATTGCTAAGGATGTAGGCTTAACCCTAATAGGGTTTGTACGCGGAAACCGAATTAATATCTATAGTTTCTCAGAAAGAGTTATTCTTTGAGAGTCAAAACTTTTGGTTCTTGAAATTAAAAAAGAGGGGAATTTTCTTCTAAAAGGCTATGTTAAAGATAGACTTCCAGTAGTCGTCTTTTAGCCAATATGAATATGATTATTTCGCTTATGATGAGCTCTATAATAAGGTAGCTTCCGTTATATATGGCTGAGTAAAGCACTGGATGCATTTCGCCAGCATACTCCCAGAAAAACCAGACGCCTGAGGCAAAGTGAGCTAAGAATCTGCCAGTGATTCCTACGCCCACACCAATTAAAGGATATTTCTTGAATATTCCAGCCAAACCCAAAGCTGCAAAGGCTATTGGATAATCAAGTAGGGCTTGAATTGGGTCTACGATGTAGCTTCCTGGTAAAGCCATGTGAATCAAACCATAAACTGTAGACGCTTCCAAACCGGCACGTAGTCCTCTTCTTAAGGAAAACCATAGCAATGGCACCATGCCAGCTGCGCTCACAGAACCTCCTTGAGGTAGGTGATAGATTGGTGGTAGAACGTCTTTAAGAATTATGGACAAAGCAACAACGACTATTCCTTCGGTAAGCACTTTAGTTTCAGATGCAGTTTTTCCCACATTTTTCCCTCCGCCGGCATTACCCGGATCAGGTTCTAGGGGTCGACGGCTTTCAGCCGTCCTCTCAGCCGGGTCATAACCCAGCTCCCCCAAACCCTTGGGTGGGGTAATTGTTATTTACTCGTATATTTATCTTTCCTAAAGTTAATGCGCATTAGGATGTTGGAACATGAAGCCTTTGTCTAAAGAATTCAATCCCCTCGAAATTGAGAGGAAATGGCAAGAGAAGTGGGAGAAGATGGGCGTTTACCGTTTCGACTGGAAGGATGAGAAGCGTCCAGTCTTTAGCATTGATACCCCTCCACCGTATCCTTCCGGCGAGTTTCACATGGGTTTAGTCTTGAATTGGACCTATTTCGACATAGTAGCCCGCTACAAACGCATGAGAGGCTACAACGTTTATTTTCCCCAAGGATGGGACTGCCATGGCTTACCAACAGAAGTGGAAGTTGAAAAGAAACATAAAATCAAGAAGACAGACTTGCCACCAGACAAGTTTAGAAAACTCTGCGAGGAACACGTGGAAAAATATATTGGGCTTATGAAGGAAGCCATTACGAGGCTTGGTTGCTCAATAGACTGGACAACAGAATATAAAACTATGGATCCAGACTATTGGAGGCGCACCCAACTCTCCTTCGTTCTGCTTTATAAGAAGGGTTTCATTTATCGTGGAACGCATCCAGTGAATTGGTGTCCAAGATGTGAAACAGCCATAGCTGATGCAGAAGTAGAATATGCTACAAGAACAGCCAATCTACATTTTATTAAGTTTAAGCTTGAGGATAGCGGTTTCCTCACCATAGCTACAACAAGACCAGAACTGATTCCAGCATGCGTAACCGTTGCCGTGAACCCCCACGACGAACGTTATAAACAGTTCGTTGGCAGAAAGATTCATGTGCCCACAACCAACAGAACCGTGGAGATAATCGCGGATGAGCTTGTTGAACCAGAATTTGGAACAGGCGTGGTGATGATATGCACTTACGGGGATAAGGCTGACGTAAAAAGCGTTGTAAAGCATAATTTGCCAGTCATAATGTGCATAGACGAAAAAGGTCGAATGACGGAAAATGCTGGAAAATATGCTGGATTAACAATTGAAGAAGCGAAGAAAGCCATAATCGAAGATTTGAAAAATGATGGGTTGCTAGAAAAAACTGAACCGCTCACGCAGGAGGTTGGCGTTTGCTGGAGATGCCACACTCCAATAGAGATTCTTGAAAGAGAACAATGGTTCATGAAAACCCGTATTCTCACGGATAAATTGGAAAAGAACGCTTTAGAGGTTAAGTGGTATCCAGATTATATGAAATATCGCCTGATAAATTGGGCAAAATCCCTTGACTGGGACTGGGTAATATCACGCCAAAGAGTCTTTGCAACACCAATACCAATATGGTACTGCCAAAACTGCGGCGAAACAATTTTAGCTGAACCCGAATGGCTACCCATAGACCCGAAAATAGAAAATCCAAAAATTGCAGAATGCCCAAAATGCGGGTCCAAAAAGTTCAAGCCCGAAAAGGACGTTTTAGACACATGGTTTGACTCCTCAATAACATGCGCAGTTCATGCCGGCTGGCCGGACAGGAAGGACTGGCGGAGGCTTTTCCCAGCAGATATGCATCCATCTGGCGTTGACATTATCCGCACATGGGCTTATTACCTGATGGTTAGGCATCTCGCTTTATTCGATGAAAAACCTTACAAGAGTTGCCTAATTAACGGAATGGTTTTGGGAACAGACGGGCGGATGATGCACAAGTCTTTGGGAAATTATGTGCCTTCCTTAGAAGTTTTTTCAAAATATGGCGCAGACGCAACAAGACAGTGGGCTGCTGGCGGTGGAGCTACTGGTTCGGATGTTCCATTCCGATGGCAAGATGTGGATTATGGAAGGCGTTTCTTAACTAAATTGTGGAATGCAGCACGATTCACCAGCACCCAACTAAAGGATTATAAAGCGGAAGAGAAGGGCGATTTGCAACTTTTAGACAAATGGATTCTGAGCAAACTTGAGAAAGTTACACAAAAAGTTACAGAAGCCTTAGAAAACTGCCAATTCAACATAGCCCTAGAAGAAATTCGCAACTTCACATGGCACATTTTCTGCGACCAGTATATTGAAGCCGTGAAGGATAGACTTTACAAGCCAGAAATTTACGGAGAACAAAAAAGAACGGCTGTGCAGTTCACCCTTTACAATGTTCTATACCGCATAATTCAGTTGCTAGCTCCTATAACGCCTCACATAACAGAGGAAATCTACCAAGCAATGTACGCTGAAAACATAGGACAAAAAAGCCTACAATTAACACCTTGGCCGGAAACAAAAACGGAAAATTTGGATGAAGAAGCTGAGAGGAGGGGCGATTTAATAATGGCTTTGATAACCGAAATCAGAAGAGAAAAGGCGGAGAAAAGAAAACCCCTGAATACCCCCATCAAAAGGATTAAAATTTATGCTGGAAAAAGCGAGTTTGCAAAAATAATCAGTGAAAATAAAGAAGACATTGCTGGCACTTGCAAAATCTTGCAGCTTGAAATCCTATCTGAGAAAGGTAAGGGCAGACAAATAAGAGAATTTCCAGAAATAAGCTTCATAAGCGAATATTAACGCCTTTTTATGGTTTCAGCCCAGTTCCTACATCAACCCAAAGTTTTTCGCCTATTTTCTGATAACCAATTTTCTCATAGACTTTAATGGCTGGATAATTATCAGACCTCACAAATAGGGCGGCTGAATCCGCATTTTTTAATGCTTCTTTGGTTACCGCCGATGTGGCTAATGTTGCATATCCCTTATTCCTATGATTTGGATGCGTGTAAACTCCACCTATCATCCAAACTTCTGGGAGCTGCAGAAAAGAGCTTGCATATGAGACCAATTCGCCTTTTATAAAAACTCCGTATGTTGGCATTTTACGTATTAGTTCTAAGCTGCTTTCCACGGTGCCTGCTCTGCGGTCTTCACGGCTTGAAAGAAGAGTGAAGAGTTTTTGGGCGTCAACCTCAGAAGATAACTTACGCACCATATTTGACCTGAAAAAGTTTGCTTGCCCCCTTTTGACAAGCATCCAATTTTCAACGTAAGTTTTTGCGTCTCCCAACTTGCCTTTAATTATCGGAAGGTTTTCTGGTGACGCATGAAGTATAAAGTGGTTTTCTGGAGCATATTTCAAGAGCTGCGCTGCAAGGTCTTTTTCGCATTCTAAAATAACGCTTGGAAACTGCAGCGCTGTGTAACGAGAATGTATCCCTTCAATATGCTGTTTTCAAGGGCTGCATACATAATCGTATGGATTGGGTCATATTGAAGGTCATATACGGCAAAAACATGCTTTATAACGTTCCTTTTTAGAAAATTTATAATCTTCTGCTTATTGCCTTCATTAACCTTTTCTATCCTAAGCATCAATTTCATCCTTTGCTGTCTCGCACGCTTACCATTTCTTAACTTCTTCAATAAACTTATCAATTTCGTCTTCCGTATTGTAAAAGTGAGGTGAAACCCTTATTCCATGAGCTCTGGCAGAAACAACAATGCCTTTTTGGCGCAGTTTGGCAACAAATTCTTGAGGTTTGTGTATTCTAAATAGGACTATGCCAGAACGATATTGTCGCTCTTCTGGAGTGAATAGTTCTAAACCTAAACTTTTAATTCTCTCTATCAAATAATCCGTCAGTTCAAGTATTCTCTTTTCAATGTTTTCTATGCCAAAACTCAACAGCAATTTCAAAGCTTCGGCTGCACCTACTAAACTTATGAAGCTTGGGGAGCCAACTTCGAAGCGACTTGCGTTTTCCGAAAGCCTCAAGCTATAAATGTCCCAAAAATCTATTGTTTCAAACACTTCTGGTTTTACACTTGCCCAACCAACAAAGGGCGGCTCAAACCTTTCAATAAGCTCCTCTTTCACGTACATGTAGCCAGCTCCAGGCGGGCTTAAAAGCCATTTATAGCATGCTGTTGCCAAAAAATCCACATTATCCTTTTTAACGTCTATTGGTATGGCTCCTGCGGACTGTATTGCGTCAACAATTAGGTAAGCTCCATGTTTATGGGCTATTTCGCTTATGGCTCGCAAATTATTTCGAAAACCATTAACGTATTCAACGTGGCTTACTGCAACTGCCACTGTCTTGTCGTCAACAACCTTCTCAAAATCCTCAAGCAAAATTTTGCCATTAACATTTTTAAGGTAATGAACTTTAACGCCTAAGCTTTTGCGAAGCCAAGGATAAACCACAGAGGGATACTCCAAATCTGTTGTGACAATTTTTGACCCCGGCGGATAGTGAAGTACATTAGCGGCAATATTCATGCCCACAGAAGTGTTCTCGATGAAGGCTATTTCTTTCGGTTTCGCGCCAATCAACTTTGCAAATAATGGTTTTCCACCATCGTTCCATTCAATCAAAGTGTCTCCGAAATTCGAGAAATCTTCAGCATACCTGCAAACAGCGTCTGCAACAGGTTTCGGAAAGGGAGATTGTGCAGCATGGTTTAAGAAAACTTTATTTTTGGTTATGGGGAACTGTTCACGGATCCTATCAATGTTTTCCATAAAGCTTACTTCCTATGCTGATGAGGAATCAAATTAAATAGTTTTAAGTATTAAAATTCTCTGGGTTAACAATATGAGTGAAAAAGAAATAATTGTTGTAACAACACCAGAATTACCAGGATACGAAATAGTAAAGGTTTTAGGCACAATTCATGGATTGACGGTACGCACTAGAGGAGTTGGCGGAAAAATAGTTGCTGGCATTGAAGGAATTTTCGGGGGAGAAGTAACCGCTTACACTTCAGAATGTGAAAAAGCAAGAAGGGAATCTTTGAATAGGCTTATTGAAAATGCCAAGAAAATAGGCGCAAACGCTGTTATTGGTGTGGATTTTGAAACAAGTGACATACTTCAAGGAACAGCCACGGTTTTCGCAGCGTATGGAACAGCAGTTATCGCAAAACCAATTGAAAGAAAAGTTTAGCTTTATCTAAAGCATGTCCACTTTTTCTTTAACAACTCTTTTAGCTCTCCAATCATGTTCTCAACTTTCTTTCGGCAATAGGGCGGTTCTTCTGGCGGATTGTAAGGGTCTTTAACGTTGATTTCTTCCAAACCAATTATTCCAGCAATGAGCGCATACCAGCAGAGTGGCAAAACTTTTGGGTTATACCCGCTTCCAGGCATTAAAACAAGCTTTCCATTACAAACTTTTTCAGCAGTTTCACGAATTAAACGGGCAATCTCGAAAAAGCCTTTAACAGTCAAACTTAAATCGCCAAGCATATCTGCAAAATGCGAATCGCTTCCGCCATTTGCAATAATTATTTCGGGTTTAAACTCTTCAGCCAACGGAACAAAAGTCTCCCTTAAAACGTAAAGATAAGTTTCATCGCTTGTTCCTGGAGGTAAGGGCACATTGACATTGTAGCCTTCTCCTTCGCTTTCTCCAATTTGCCAAACAAATCCTGTTCCAGGATAAATTGTTCGTGGGTCTTGATGTAAAGATATGTAGAGCACGCTTGGATCTCGATAGTAAATGTCGCTTGTGCCATTCCCAAAGTGGACATCGTAATCCAAAATAAGAAAACGTTTGACGCTATGTTTAATTCGCAAATATTCAACCAAGACCGCTATGTCATTAAACAGGCAGAATCCACCGCCATAATTTCTTCCCGCATGATGATAACCCCCACCAATAGAAATCGCCCGCCCCGCATTTCCTTCAAAAACAGCCTTACCACACTCTAGCGCACCACCAACAATCAACAATGCAGCCTCAAGAATTTCTGGAGAAACAGGAGTCTCCATATCATAGGATTTTCCTTCCTTTGCCAAGCGGAAAATTAAGTCAACATAACTTTCATCGTGAACCCTTAGCAAGTCTTCCCTAGATGCCGGATGAGGTTGGGTGAGGACTATTTTAGAAAGGCTGAATAGTCCTTGGGATTCAAAAAATCTCATGGCATTTATGAATCTGTCCCCTCTAAAGGGGTGTCCTTCGCCTAAGTCATATTGCCTAAACTTCTCATGGAAAGTCATAATCACCTTCTCAGACATTCGCATCTCTCCTCAAAGAAGGTAAGAAATGTTTATTATAAGAGTTTGTAAACAGAAAAAGGGAAAATATTATGCTTCTTTAGTTTTCTGTCTTTTCTATTAGTGGCGCTTCTTCTGTTACTTGTGGTTTTTCTTGAATTTGCTCTTGTGAAGTCTGAGGAATTGCTTCCTTAATTTCCACAACTTCCACTTTTGCTACATCAACTTCTGTCTCTTGGATTTGCGGTTTAATTTCTTGTTGCGGAGCTACATCAGCGGTTTGGATTTGTGCAGTGCCTGAAAGCTGATTTAGGGCTTCTTTAATGGCGTCCAACTCTTTCCTTGCAGTATCAAGCCCAACTGATAATAGGTTTATCTCCCGCTGATACGTTTCCTCTTCCACTTCGCCTGTGACATGCTGAATCTCGTAGTTTGCAATCAAAACCTCCAAAGTTTTAATTTGGCTTTCAAGCTCCTTAACCTTCATATTCATTTTCTCCAGCAAATCCTTCTTTTGCCTCTCAATCTCTGCAATAGCCTCAGTTATCTCTTTGTCAAACATTTCATGTGTGGACTGCGAAATTCTGCCATTCTCCAACAAACTGTCCAAAACTTGCTTCTTTTTCTTCGCTATCTCGTACTCTTCGTTTAACCGCTTAAAAGAGTGCTTCCACGAAATCAATTTCAAACACCGGCAATTTTATGCCTTTAAAGAAAAATAACATTTTTTAACATGCAGATATATTTGGGGCTGTTAAAAGCGGATGCCTTTAGCCGTTAAATGGGAAATTATCTTTAAAAATTGGAAATGCGACCAGCTTATTATATAATTAAACGTTGAAACATTTAATTCATCAAAGCCTTTCTGTAATAGAATTATTTTCCAACTTATAAAGTTGAAAAGTATAAACTTATTACAATCTGTTTCAACTTCTAATTCGGAATTAGAATAAAATTTAAATATTTATATCTAACCTAAAATCTTAAAATGTGAACAGATATGACGGCGCTCACAATAATCGTTGGCGGTGAAAGATTGGAAGGAAAAATATTAAAGAAAATGCACGAGCGCATAATCAAAAATTTTATGGACATAATAATTCTTGCAGAACTAAGAAACGGACCCCTAAGCGGCTACGACGTAATCTCCTTCATCCACAACAAATTTCATCTTCTCGTAAGCTCAGGAACAGTTTACTCGCTTCTATATTCACTTGAAAGGAACGGTCTAATTGAGGGAACATGGAACGAAAGGAAAAGAGTCTACCAACTCACAGAAAAAGGCAGAAAAACAATAGAAACAATATTGAGCGCCAACGACAAAATAAAAAATTTCATAACAAGCCTCCTAAAAGTCCAATCCACCCCATAAACTTTTAATAATAAAGCTATATAATCGAAATACTAAAAAACATCTTCTAAAACTTCTAAAAGCGAAAACCCAGAAGGGCCCGTAGCTCAGTAAGGATAGAGCACCGGGCTTTTAAGCCAATAAAACGCAAAGAAACCCGGGGGTCACGGGTTCAATTCCCGTCGGGCCCGCTAAAATCTTTAGTTCTTTTTAACATTTTCTTATAAAAATTGCAAATTAGTATGCCTAAGAAGCGCATCCTTTATAGTAATATTCATGATTACGGAATATTTGTTAAAGAATTTAGCATTTAATAAAAGCTTGATAACAATGAAAACGAAATTGAGAAGGCTTACTCTAGCACTTGCTCTTATACTTTTATTTTCGAGTTTTATACGGACAGATATGAAAATTGTTTTTTCAGAAACTACGCCTAGAAAAATTGATCTTTTTACGCAAAAGGCACCATTTGATGGAAAGGGGATAAACCAGTCAAGTGATGCTTTTCAACCGCAAGAGTTAGTTATTTTATATGCATTGGTGACATATAATGAGGCTCCTGTTGCAAACAAACTTGTAGCTTTTCAAGTAAATAATCCAACTAACGCTATTCAGAATATGACAATTATTGGCGTTAACTCCACAGATCAAAGTGGAGTAGCCGCTTTTTCGTTTAGAATTCCTTGGCCTGAAAAAAATGCTGAAGAAATCATATTTGGGGAATGGTTTGCAATAGCAACAGTGGACGTAGCGGAGAAGGTTGTTGTAGATACTTTAACTTTTCAAGTAGGCTGGATAGTTCAAATAACTGATATAACAACTTTGAACTTTAACTGGGAACCTCAAAAGAAATTTTCAAAAGGAGAAGAGATGATTTTTGATTTAATAATTAAGAATATTGCGTTAACTCCTAAATCAGCGACATTAGTGATTGCTGCGTATGATTCAGCAAGTTATCCCATCATGTTTATAGAATTGGACTACTTGGAAATAATGCTTGGAGAAAGCCGATTAAATGTTTCCTCAAAAGTGCCTCATAACGCGTTTCTAGGGAATGCGACAGTGTCAGCGATCATTTATACCGCCCCTCCCAAAGAGGGGGGAATACCATATAGCCCTCAAATCACATCAACATTTGAAATAGTTCCATTCCTCGTGAAACGCTATTACTTAACTGTGCGAACTGATCCTGTGGGTCTTACCAGCATTCCCGGAGAAGAATGGTATGATGAAGGTGTTAAAGTATCTTTAGTTGCACCTCAATATGTTAATGTAGCTGCAGATGCTCGTTATAGATTCTTTTACTGGGATGTGGATGGGACACCATTTTTAGAAGTTTTAATAACGGTCACTATGGACGCAAATCACACCGTTACAGCCCACTATATCCTTCAATATCAACTAACTATTAGAATAAGCGGACTTGACACCGGATATGCTAAAATCTATAATGGTTCAACTTTATTGGGAACAGCCTCGTATGTAAATCCCTGCGTCAGATGGTTTGACGAGGACGATTTAATTCTACTTGATGTTGAAAGCCCAATAACTAATGTTTCAAAGCGATTCATGTTTTCGTATTGGTCCGGCGGCATTTCTGGTTCTAATCGTCCAAATCCAATTATAATGAATACAGCTAAGGACATAACTGCAAATTATAAAACACAGTATCTTTTGACTGTAAGAACTGAACCAGCAGATTTAAGTCTGCAACCAATAAGAAACCCTGAAGGCGAAGCAGGACCCGCAGATGGCTGGTGGTACGATGCCTCTACCAACGTTACCATTTTAGCTCAGGCTATAAACGACTACTCCTTTCATCGATGGGAAGTGGATAATCACGTAATGGACGGTGGCTATTCCATCACAGTCCATATGGATGCGCCCCATACAGTCACAGCCTACTACACTAAAGTTGCAGCTGGCTGGTTTGTTCCCGATTGGCTCTGGTGGCTTTTGCTGCTTTTAATTTTGATAATCTTATTGCTGCTGATTTGGCTTTATCTTAGGAGAAGAAGGAAAAAGGGCGAAGAGGCTTTTCATTCTGGTTGGACTGCTTGGTATTATTGTTACGATTTGCGTAAAATCCGAAAAGGATGATGGAAGCCTTCCCCTTTCTCCTTTTTCGGGTTGAGATTTTATAGGCGTTTTCTTTATAAAACGCTTGCTATTCATGTTGGCATATATCCCCATTTAAAATATGCTTGTTAACTGGCTTATTTCGATGGTGGAAACTTTGTTTTTAGCCTTTAAAGGGCAATTATAGTTGAGAAGGCTTAGGAAATGTTTGAGGAGATGGCTTCAGACGCTGTTAAAATGTTAATATTCCTCTTTTGGACAACAATAGCCTTCGTTGTAATAGGTGGAGCTCTTTGGCTTCGTGAACGTAAAGAAACAAGATAAATGTTGTTTAGATTTAATGGTTTATGAATCATTTAGATTTAATGGGCATAAGAATGAAATTTTTGCACTGGAAAATGGAGTAAGCCTAAAGGATTTGCTGTATATTAGCAAAATTTATATAAGAATCATCAGCACAACACTTGAAGATTAGGGGTTAAATATGGCAACAAAAATGGAAGTTCTTCTCGCTGTTTTATTGATTGCCACCCTTATAGTTTCCGGAGGCGGCCTCTATCAAATTGCAACCCAAATTGCGAATCTAAGTTCTAGAGTAGCAAGTTTGGAAGAGGCCCTTGGAGTAGCTTTTGCAAAGAAACCTTTAGTGCTTGGTACGACTGATAAAATTACAGTTTTAGATCCTGCAAAGTGCTATGACTTTTATACATGGGAGATTTTTAACAACATTGGAGAAGGATTATTGAAGTATGTGCCTGGAACAACAGAGCTGGAAATGGGAATAGCTCAATATTATAATGTTAGCACAGATGGGCTCAACTACACTTTTAGACTTAGAGAGGGGTTAAAATTCACAGATGGACAGCCGCTAAACGCCACAGCAGTTAAATGGTCAATAGATCGTGTCATGAGTCTTAGTCTTGATCCATCTTGGCTGGTCAAAGCTTTCGTTTCTCGGGTAGAGGTTATAGATACATACACTGTAAGATTCGTTCTGAAAAATGCTGTTTCATTCTTCCCGGCTCTCGTTGCAACACCACCATACTTCCCCGTTAGTTCCGCGTCTTATCCGGTAAATCAAACAGCCGAACCAACGGTTGGGCATTATGGACCTTACAAGATTAAGAAGTGGATTAGGGATGTGGAATTAGACTTGGAGGCAAACCCTGATTATTATGGCGCACAACCGAAAACGCCACAATTCATAATTAAATTCTACAAAGACGCAACCACCCTACGGCTAGCCGTTGAGACTGGAGAAATTGACATAGCATGGAGAACTCTGAAGCCATCGGACATTATTGACTTGAAGGCTAGAGGTGTCTTAACAGTGCAAGAGGTGCCTGGACCATACATTAGATATATAGTTTGCCGCTGCAACATGACACCATTCGACGATGTGAATTTGAGACGGGCGGTTGCTGCTGCCGTAGACCGAGAGAAGATTTGTGAGAACATTTACCATGGAACGGTTGAGCCGCTTTATAGCATGATTCCTATGGGTATGTGGAGTCATACCGATGCTTTCTTAGAAGAGTACGGAGAGCACAACATAACTTTGGCACAAGAATATTTGAAAGCTGCTGGATACAACGAAACAAACAAGTTTCAATGCGAATTATGGTACACGCCAACACATTATGGAGACCTCGAAGCAGGCGTTGCCCTAGCAATTAAGGAAAGCCTCGAAGAGACTGGAATGGTAATAGTAACACTGAAAAGCGCCGAATGGACTACCTACGCCGGTCAATACATAATAGCAGGTGTCATGCCAATATTCCTCTTAGGATGGTATCCAGACTACATTGACCCAGACGACTATACAACAGTTTTCTTGCACTCAGAATGGTCGCCGGAAATGGGTGTATTTTACAATAACACTCAGATGGACGAGTTGCTTGATGAAGCGAGAAGCGAAGTTAACATTACAAGAAGAACAGAGCTTTACGAAGGGGTCCAAGCGCTTATGGCTGAAGATGCCCCAGTTATTCCTCTCTTCCAAGGAAAACTTTTCGCCGTCTTCTGGCCTAATGTGCGTGGTACAGTGTTGGATCCTACGCTAATATTGCGGTACTACTTGATTTACAAGGAGTAAAAATTAAATACACTACTACCTCCTTTTTTCTGGGAAAATGATTGGCATCATTAAGGCTATACATAATTAGGCGTATACTTTTATCCATTCCAATGTTGTTAATACTTTTAAGTGTAGTTTTTCTAATAATGAGAGTTGCAGGTGATCCAGTAAGCGCTATCCTTGGGGGTCATGCTCCTCCGGGGGAGATTGAGCGGTTAAGAGAAAAGCTTGGGCTTAATAAACCGCTTTATGTTCAATATTTAGATTATGTTATGAGGCTTTTGCGTTTAGATTTTGGTAGGTCAATGATTTGGGGTGAGAGACCAGTTTTGGAAGAGATTTTTGAGCATTTTCCAGCCACTTTGGAGCTTTCAATTTTTGCTTTCACTTTCAGTGTTCTTTTTGGGATATTTACTGGAGTATTTTCTGCACAAAGACAAAATAAACCTGCAGATCATCTTACGAGACTGTATGGCATCGCTACCTATGCTATTTTCATTCCATGGCTTGGTTTGATTCTTCAACTGATATTTGGAGTATATTTGGGTTGGCTTCCGATAGGCGGCCGTACAGATCCCTTAATGGCGCCACAAACAATCACTGGACTTTACATTGTAGACAGTATTATAACGTTCAACATTCCAAGCCTCATTAACTCTATAGAACATTTAATTTTGCCAACCGTAACCTTAGGAATATATCTTTCTGGAATTTTCACAAGACTCACAAGGGCTCACATGATAGAGGTTATGCAAAAAGATTTCATAAGAGCAGCAAGAGCCAGAGGGCTTCCAGAGAGAACCGTCATTTATAAACATGCACTGAAAAACGCGTTTATTCCAATATTAACTATGATGGGCTTGCAGTTTGCAATGCTTTTGGTTGGAGCAGTTTTGACAGAAACTACCTTTTCTTGGCCTGGAATGGGCTACTTCCTTTTTGAGCGAATATCATATCGAGACTTTACAACCGTCCAAGGAACAATAGTTTTCCTAGCTGTTCTAATAGTTTTAGTAAGCCTCGTGGTTGACATAATTTATGTATACATAGATCCGAGGATTAGATATTAGGGAGGAATGAAATGGCAAAGCTTTCTTTTTCAAGGTTTGTCGTTTCTAAACTTAGAAAATTTTCGCCAAGAAAAGGAGTAGAGTATGCTTTCATGTTTGCTGGACTCGCAATAATAGCAGTTTTTGTTTTCATGGCCCTTTTTGCTTCGATAATTGCTCCCTACGATCCGAACAAGATAGGGGTAGGAGGAATATATGAAAGTCCAAACTTCAATTTTTTGATGGGCACCGATGGTTTTGGACGGGATATACTCAGCAGAATTTTTTACGGATCTAGAACCGTTCTGCTAATAACTCTTTTATCAATGGCTTTATCATCCTTATGCGGCGTGCTTCTCGGGTTGTTATCGGGATACGTTGGAGGAAAATTCGATACGGTTCTCTCTCTCGTGATGGATAGCGTATATGCTCTCCCCGGTTTAATATTAGCCATAGCCTTAGCCGTCATGTTAGGGCAAGGAATAATTCCCGTAACAGCATCACTGACGGTAGTGTACATTCCAATCTATTTTAGGATGATAAGAGGCGAGGTTCTCTCTTTAAAAGAAAACCTTTTCATAGAAGCTGCAAGGGCAATTGGGGCAAAGGATAAAACAATAATATTCAAATACATTTTTCCAAACGTGATTCCATCCCTTCCCATAGTACTATCATTAAATGCTGCCGACGCCGTTCTAACATTGGCTGCTCTGAGTTTTCTCGGACTTGGAATGCCTGCAGATATACCGGACTGGGGAGTCGATTTAAGGATGGGATATGGTGAGCTTACTTCTAAAATTTGGTGGACTGGAACATTTCCAGGCCTCATGATTGTCCTCCTAACTTTAGGTTTCAGCCTTTTTGGCGAGGGGCTCACTGAAATTCTTAACCCAAGGCTGACTAGGAGATGAAGGTGATGGCGGAGGAGCTTCTCAGAACAGAGAACCTAAAAGTTTACTATTATACGAGAGAGGGGATGGTAAGAGCGGTAGATGATGTAAATTTCTCAATTAAAAAGAGAGAGACTATAGGGGTGGTCGGGGAGTCCGGTTCTGGAAAATCAACTTTGGGTCTAGCCATATTAAAGCTTGTTCCTCCGCCTGGTAGAATAGTTAATGGAAGAATGTTTTTTCAAGGAATAGACCTAACGAAATTGGATGAGAAAGAAATGCAAAAAATTCGGGGTAAGAAAATTTCTATGGTTTTTCAGGATCCTACAACTTCTTTGAACCCCTTAATGAAGATAGGTGAACACCTTACAGAAACAATACTAACACACGAAAAAGTTAATTTAGAAGAAGCTCGTGAAAGGGCGTTGAAGCTTTTAGAAGATGTCGGTATTCTTCGTGAAAGATTTAATGATTATCCGCATCAATTCAGTGGAGGAATGCGGCAGAGGGTTGGAATTGCTTTAGCTTTGGCTTTGAAACCCGACTTGGTCATAGCAGATGAACCGACATCATCCCTTGATGTGATAGTTCAGTTTCAAATTTTGGAGCTCATGAAAAGTTTAAAAAAGCTTTATGACATGAGCTTGATCTTAATAACACACGACATAAGCATAGTATCCGAAATAGCTGATAAAATTGCTCTAATGTACGCTGGTCATTTAGTGGAATTTGCCGAAGTTACAGCCTTTTTTGAAGAACCCTTGCATCCATACGCGGAGGCATTACTCCACTCGGTGCCTAACATCCAACTTTCAGACCAAAAACTTGAGTATATCCCAGGAATGCCGCCAGACTTGATTAACCCTCCTAAAGGTTGTAGGTTTTATCCAAGATGTTCCTATGTTAAAGAAATATGCAAAGAAAAGGAGCCTCCATTAATTCAGGCTAAAATAGGGCACTTTGTGAAGTGCTTTAACTATGTGAAATGAGTGGGATAGGCTTTCATGCTTTTGAAAGTTGAGAAATTAAAGAAATACTTCCCGGTGCAAAAAAGTTTTCTGGAGAGACTTCTAAGCAGAAAATTGGAATATGTTAAAGCGGTGGATGAAATAAGCTTTGAAGTTGAGAAGGGAGAAGTTTTCACATTAGCTGGAGAAAGCGGATGTGGAAAAACAACGACTGGAAGGTTGATCGTGCGCCTTATCGAGCCTACTGATGGAAAAATTTTCTTTAAGGGAACAGATATAACGTTCTTGAAAGGAGAACCTTTAAGAAAAATTAGAAAGCATGCACAAATAATATTTCAAGATCCTTATGCTTCCCTTAACCCTCGGATGAGAATAGGAGACTCTGTAGGTAATCCCTTGGAGATTTACAATATGGCGTTTAAGGAAGAAAAGAAAAAACTTGTTTTGGAAATGCTGGAAAAAGTTGGTCTCGAACCAGCTGAAAAGTTCTATTATGCTTATCCTCATGAACTTAGTGGGGGTCAAAGGCAAAGAGCTGCCATAGCCCGTGCAATGATTCTTAATCCTGACCTTGTTGTGGCTGATGAACCCATTTCTATGATAGATGTTTCATTAAGAGCGAAAATTCTTGAACTTATGATGCAACTGAAAGAAGAGCTTAATTTAACTTACATCTTTATAACTCATGATTTAGCTGTAGCCAAGTACATCTCCAACAAAGTAGCTATAATGTATCTGGGAAAAATCGTTGAAACCGGTTTGAAAGAAACTATTTTCTCTGAAGCTCTTCATCCTTACACTATAGCGCTTTTGTCAGCTATACCTGTACCAAATCCTAAAGTTAAACGAAAATACATGGAGTTGAAGGGGGAAGTTCCAAGTCCGATTAATCCACCATCTGGATGCAGATTCCACACAAGATGTCCATACAAAAACACCAAATGTTCTGTTGAAGAGCCCGAACTAGTAGATGTTGGAAAAGGACATTACGTAGCATGCCACAAAATAGCCCACTAAAACAGTCATTAACGAAAGGCATAAATCTAATCTTCTTATTTTAGAATTTTTGGTTCGGGCGGTAGCTCAGCTTGGTAGAGCTTCCGGCTGTAGACATCCACCCATGGTGGGTGCCAAATCAGCCTACCAAGCGCACAAACGCAAAGCGGAAACCGGAGTGTCGCAGGTTCAAATCCTGCCCGCCCGACCAAGCAATCATAAATTTAACTTGAACACTATTTTATGTATGCTAATGGCAGGTAGAGCGTTATGGATAAAAGTTTCACTTTTCTTGTAATAGAACCCATTCACTCTTGTGGTATAGGAGTTTTGGAAAAATATGGAAAGGTAATTCAGCTTAGCCCCGATGCTGGTTGGAAGGATATTTTAAAGTTTTGTAGGGAGGCTGACGCTTTTATTACTAGGGGTTTTATAAAAATTCCGAGGGAAGTTTTGGATGTTTCTAAGAATCTTAAAGTGATTGGGGTTCATGGTGTAGGGGTTGATCATATTGATGTGGATTTTGCAGAGAAAAAGGGTATTCGTATAGTTCGAACTCCAGAGGCATTAACCGATAGCGTGGCTGAATTCACTGTTGGACTTATCTTGGCTCTCTTACGAAAGATACCCTTAGCTGACGGCGCGGTTAGAAAGGGAGAGTGGAACAAGAAATACAGTGGTCTAGTGGGCGTTGAGCTTATGGGTAAGACTATAGGGATTTTGGGATTTGGGCGGATTGGAAGCGCTGTTGCTAAGAGGCTTTGCGGTTTTAACGTCAACTTGGTCTATTATAAGCGGAACAGAAGCGTGGAGCTTGAAAGGCAGCTTGGAGTAAAATACGTTTCTTTTAACGAACTTTTGAAGATTTCAGACATAATATCGATTCATGTTCCGTTAACCTCCGAAACTTATCATATGATTTCCTTTAAGGAGTTTGCTTTAATGAAACGTGGCGTTTACATTGTTAACACGGCTAGGGGCGCAGTCATAGACGAAAAGGCATTGTATAAGGCTTTGGTTTCTGGAAAGGTGGCTGGAGCAGCCTTGGATGTTTTCGAATCTGAGCCTTTAAGTTTAGATAATCCTTTAACAAGGTTTGATAATGTTATTCTTACACCCCATTTAGCAGCAAATTGCGAGGAAACCCTTAAGAGGCTCGCTGTAGCAGTAGCGGAGAAAGTTATTCAAGCCTTAAAAGAGTATACATAGCTTGTTTAATCTTCTCTATGTCTTCACTTAGCACTCTGTCCTCTTTTAGCATCGGCACTATTTTTCTGATGGCTATATACGCTTTTTTGGTTCCTTTTCCAAGCTTTTCTGGTCCTCGAAGGTCTATTGCTTGGGCTGCGCATAGAAGCTCTATGGCTATTATGTATTCTGTGTTTTCTAGGATTTGCATGGCCTTTTGGGCTGCAGTTGTTCCCATGCTTACGAAGTCTTCAAAGTTTGCTGATGTTGGAATTGAGTCTACGCATGCTGGATGGGCTAAAACCTTGTTTTCTGAAGCGAGAGCAGCTGCTGTGTACTGTAGAGTCATTAATCCGCTGTTTAATCCAGTTTTTGCCTCTGGTGGAATTAGAAAAGCTGGCAAGCCATTGTTGAGTTTTTCGTCGAGAAGTCTGGCGATTCTTCTTTCTGATAAATTGCCGATGATGGTTAGGGCTATTCCGAGAAGGTCCACGGCAAGGCTTAGGGGTTGTCCGTGGAAGTTTCCTCCTGAAAGGCATATTTCTTCTTCTGGGAAGATGAGGGGGTTGTCTGTGGCTGAATTGATTTCAATTTCCACAACTTTTCTTGCGTAGGCTATGGCGTCTCTGGCGGCGCCTAAAATTTGGGGTGTGCATCTTAGGCTGTAGGGGTCGTGGGGACGCTTCAGTCTTTCAAAGGCTTCTTTTCCCGTTTGGATAAGTTGGCTTCCCATGATTAGTTCTCTTATGTTTTTTGCTGTTATTGCTTGTCCAGTGTGTGGTCTTACTTTGTGGATTTTTTCATCGAAGGCATCTGAAACGCCAAGCATTGCTTCGAGGCTTAAGGCGGCTGCAGTTTCCGCTGTTTTAATTAGGTTTTCAGCGTCATAAACCGCCAGTGCGGCTATGGCTGTCATTAGTTGTGTGCCATTGTTTAAGGCTATGCCCTCTTTAAATTCTAATTGAATGGGGTTTATGTTTGCTTTTTCCATTGCCTCCCTTCCGCTCATTTCTTTGCCTTTGTATTCGGCTTTTCCTTCGCCTATAAGCACCAAACTCATATGCGATAATGGGGCAAGGTCTCCGCTTGCCCCCACAGAGCCTTTTGCTGGGATTATTGGGTGTACCCCTTTGTTTAGCATATCCACGAGGGTTTCTAGGGTTTCTAGGCGTATGCCAGAATATCCCTTAGCAAGCGTATTCACTCGTAAAAGCATGAGGGCGCGGACAATTTCTGTGCTTAAATTTTTTCCAACGCCTGTGGAGTGGCTTCTGATGAGGTTGGTTTGCAGTTTTTTGCTTTCTTCAGGCGTGATGGTTTTGTTGCTTAAAGCGCCGAAGCCCGTGCTGACGCCATAAATTATCTGTTTTTCTTTGACGAGTTTTTCCAAAACTTCTCGGCTTTTTCTCACTTTCTCTTTTACTTTTTCTGGTATTACGACTTTTGCGTTTTCTCTTGCAACTTTTATAACGTCCTCAATGGTTAGGGTTTCCCCGTCGATACGCACTTCATGCATAATATTTTCTCCTCTTATGCAATAGGAAGCTTTCTCGTTTTAATTCTTTGGGAACATTTCTCTCTTTTGGAATTTAGGGATTTTCTAAATGAAGTTTTTGTGAAAAAGCGATTTATTTTTGGAAAAAGCTTTAGAATTTGGAAGGTGGATTAATTTGCTTTATTTTTTGGAATAGTTTTTCATAAAACTTTTATATTTGGTGGTTTTGGATATTGAGTATTAAGGTAAATAATCTGGTGCTGTCATGGAGCCTAGTAAGAAGCCTTTGAACGTGCTTGTTAAGCAGTTAAATGCCAATATTGCTGTGGTATTGAAAAATGGATGTGAATATAAGGGGAAGATGATAAAGTGTGATGGGCACATGAATATTCTTTTGGAAGGAGCAACGGAATGCAGAGAAGATCAGTTAATTACAAATTATGGGAATGTTTTGCTACGTGGAAACAATATTCTTTATATAGTGCTTGATGTTCACTGAAAGCTTAACGTTTTATCTTTGCCAGTTACGTATTCTATGGCTTCTTTCAGTTTTGCTTTCACCATGTGTTTGCGCTTAAAGAAATCCAAAACATTTTTGACATCCCTTGTTAGGAGTTGTTGAGCGTTGGGATGCTCCTTTCTAACGTATTGGGGCCAGTCGATGATTAATATGTGCATGTTGGGCTTTAAAATGATGTTATATTCGCTTAGGTCTGCGTGGATTAAGCCAGCCTTCAAGTAAGCTTTGCGGACATTCCGTAATATTTCTTTGAGAACTTTTTCGGGTTTTGGAATTTCTTTGCATTCTGCGAGTTCTGCACCTTCAATCATTCCCATGACTAGGACATGGCGATTTTGGCTTATGGGTTCTGGAACAGCAATTTTATGTGGAAAAAGGAGCTTTAGAGCTTCAAATTCTTTTTCTGCGGCGAGTCTTGATTGATAAAGCCAGTTGGTGTGTTCAGTTGTGTAGCCTCTTTTTCTTATTGTTTGGCGGAAGCTTATTCTGCCGAGTCTATGGAATTTTACGGCTATTCTTTCCCCTTTTGGGTTTAGGGCGTCGTAAACGTCTGCTTCTTTGCCTACGCCTAAAGGTTTTCCGAAGGCTTCGATTATTCCAGCTTTTACGAGGGCGTTTATTGCCAAACAATCGTAGCCAGCATAATTTAGTGTGTAGCCGACATAGGCGCCTTTCATTCTGTATATGAGTTTTAGTTTGTTTAGGCGGTTTAGGCGAAATTCTGTTTCTTCTAAGCTGAATTTTGCGTATTTTGCTATAATTTCTTTTGGAACAAATTCATGTTTGCTTTTGGCTGCTTCTATGACTTGCAGTATCCTAATGTCTTCATTTTCTAAAGTGCGGAACACTTGAACGGCAATTTCAGCAGAGGACATGCTAAAAGAAGTTATTCTTATTTGGTTATTTAAAGACAAACTGCAAAGGCATAAAACGTAATAGTTAGTTTGGCAAAGATTGTTTGGAGAAAGCTTTGAAGAGGAAAATCAAATTTTGGTTTTTCCTTATTTTTGGAATCTGCCTATTCACACCCTTCATATTCTTCTCTCTTTTGGCTAAATTATTTCTTTACTCGCTTTCATTTTCCACATGCTTCGCTGTATACCTTTTTTTCCTTTATCGTTTTGTTTACAAAAAGGAGAAACCAAAGTACCCGCTGGTGCCTCCTGAAGGGCGTATGGATGCTTATTTTCCAAGAACTAATATTCCAAGACCAGTTCATGAGGATGTTAGGCGGTATCCAGAATTTTTTGGAAAGAAAAAGAGAAAATTTGATAATGCGAAGAAGGAGAAGAGAAAGAAACGTTAATTTTCTCCATACTTTTGGTTTGAAAATCAGTCAATAGTAACCCTCCCCCTCTAGATTTCCAGAACTACGCCTACTGCATATGCACCAATGCGCCTTACAACTAATAGATTCTGGCAACTGAAAAGTGGGATACTATTTCCTTCGTTAAAAGTGAAACCATTCAATGTAAATTTTTGGTGCGGTCGCCGGGATTTGAACCCGGGATCGCAAGCTTGGAAGACTCAGAGGTTAAATTTGAAGCGATTGATTGGAATGGGTTTCAAAATTTCATGCTTCAGAGAAGCAGAAGCGAATATGGGAAGTATTGCGTAAATTACGCTCGGAAATATGCTCATTGTCTTTTGAATGGAAACTTTAGCGAAATTCAAACCTTGCCTAAAACTGTGCGTGGCAATGTCATTAGAGCTTTAGCGAACCTTTCAAAATACCTGGGAATTTATCCGCAATTCCAGAATCTTATGCGTAGTCATGCTATTGAGTGGAGCGGTAAGTCAAGCGATCAAATTGTCATTGAAAGATTAACCAAGACTAAAGACGTGAATGAAGTCTTTGAGTGGATTCGACAAGTTAAGAATGCAAGATCTGATTTAGCTTTGTTTATGGATTTCATAACTGTTAGTGGAATGCGTCTTAATGAGGCAATAGCAAGCTATAACTTAATCATTGATTTGGCAAGGAAGCATAAGCTTAGCGATTATTATAATGAAGAGAAGGAAGCGTTAGAGCATTACAAGTTCAAAGACACTTTTCTTAGACGTAGCAAAAAAGTA
>JAVZLK010000006.1:0-93443 GCA_038883795.1 Bathyarchaeia archaeon | reverse complement strand
CTTAAGAGTTTGTGCCTTAAGGGGGAAAGCGTACGAAAGAAATAATCGAGTGCGTGCCCAACTTCAGCACTTCAGACTCAAAAATTGTTGATTCGATTCTCAAAGAAATCAAGGCTGTTAAGAACATCTTTCTTTTAGACTACACTTTCGACGACTACTATAACCGCTTAGTTGTTTCCTTTGTTGGTGATAAAAAATCAGTTTTTGAGGCTGCTTTAAAATCTGCAATTAAAGCTATAGAGCTTATTGACATGCGAAAGCATAAGGGGCAGCATCCCCGTATAGGGGCTGTGGATGTGGTTCCCTTCATACCAATAAAAAACGTTACGATGGAAGATTGTGTTGCACTTGCAAGAAATTTTGGAAAAACCTTAGCAAAGAAATGTAATGTTCCCGTTTATCTTTATGGTGAAGCAGCTTCAAAAAATGAGCGTAAGGATTTGGATTGGATAAGGGAAGGCGAGTATGAGCGGTTGGCTGAAAATATTGTTAAACCTGAACGCAAACCAGATTTTGGTCCAGCAAAACCGCATCCAACGGCGGGCGCAACAGTAACTGGTGCAAGGAAGGTGATGGCTGGTTTTAACGTTAACCTTGGCACTGCTGATTTGAATATTGCGAAGAAGATTGCTAAGGCTTTGCATGCGAAGAAGGGTGGTTTTTCAAATGTTAAAGCCATGGCTGCTTATATTCCGGAGAAAAAAATTACGCAGATAGGTATGAGTATAAGCGATTTTGAAAAAACTCCGCTTTATCGTGTTTTTGAACTGCTTAAAATTGAGGCTGCCCGTTATAACGTTCCAATTTTGGGTTCAGAATTTTGCGGTATGGCACCGTTAAAAGCACTTATTGACATAGCCACATATTATTTAAAAATTGACAACTTAAACGAAAATCGAGTGTTGGAAGTAGCCATACAAAACGCCATTGAAAAAGGCGGTGAATTTGAGTAAAACAAAAGCGAAAGCAAGAGAAAAAGTAGACTTACTTATTGTGAATGCTGAAGAGCTTATCACATTGGCTGGAGCAAGCCAAAAACCACTCGTTGGCAAGCAAATGCGGGAGCTTGGAATAATACGGAATGGAGCCTTAGCCGTGAAAGATGGAAGGATAGTTGCTGTTGGAAAAACCACCGAAGTGGCAAAGGCTTTCAAAGCTGAAACCGTGATAAGCGCCCATGGAAAAACTGTCATGCCAGGCTTTGTGGATCCACATACGCATCTTGTTTTTGCTGGTTTTCGAGAAGACGAATTTCAAATGCGAGTGGAAGGCGCCTCTTACATGGAAATTCTAAGCAGTGGTGGTGGCATACTAAAAACTGTTAGAGAAACACGGAAGGCAAGTGTTGAAAAACTTGTGGATTCTGGGCTTAAAAGGCTTGATGTCATGTTGGAGTATGGCGCCACAACCGTTGAAGCCAAAAGTGGATATGGCTTAACAACAAAGGATGAGTTAAAAATTTTAGAAGCTATAAAACGCATTAACCAACTACATTGCGTGGATGTTGTTCCCACATTTCTCGGCGCTCACGCTATCCCGCCAGAATATAGGGCTAATTCGCATGAATATGTGAACCTAATAGTTGAGGAAACTCTTCCAAAAGTTGCTGAGAAAAAGTTGGCAGAGTTCTGCGATGTTTTTTGTGAAAGGAATGTTTTCAGTTTGGAGCAGAGCAAGCGGATTTTGGTTGCTGGAAAAAATTTTGGTTTAAAACCCAAGATTCACGCTGACGAAATGAGTACTTTGGGCGGAGCCGAACTTGCGGCAGATATCGGCGCAGTTTCCGCTGACCATCTGCTCTTCTCTTCTGTTGAAGGCTTGAAAGCCATGGCAAATAAAGGCGTAATTGCAGTTTTGCTTCCAGCGGCCGCCTTCAGTTTGATGCTTGGAAAGTATGCAGATGCGAGGTTGATGGTGGATTTGGGTGTTCCAATAGCTTTAGGCACAGATTTTAATCCCAACTGTTTGGTTGAAAACATGCAGTTAGTTATAGCCCTCGCTTGTCATTTTATGAAGTTAACATCTGCTGAAGCCTTAACCGCAACTACAATAAACGCTGCCCACGCCATTGGAAGAGCTAACGAAATTGGGAGTTTAGAGGTTGGCAAAAAAGCTGACATAATAGTCTTAGATGTGCCGAACCACAAGTTTTTGGGCTACCATTTCGGTGCGAATTTGGTTGATAAGGTGATTAAGAATGGCAGAATAGTCATCGACAAGGAGGCAAGCCGAAGCGAGTTCCCAATAATGAAAGAAGAAGAATAAAATGCACAAAATTTCGTTTAATTTTTTAACATTTCTTTGAAAGCATAAGCTGCAGGTCTGTAAGTTTGATTGTCAAAAATTAATCCCCAGTTAACTTTCGTGTTATTTTCCCAAAAGTCTGTTAAGAAATTATATGTTACAAAACTGTTCCATGTCCATGTTTTCTTGACAAACTCTCTAATCATATTCGCTTTAGATTCTTGACTTGAAGCCAAACCATGGTGGGTATCGGTCACCATTGTTCGGTAACCAAACTCTGCAATATGGATTTCCTTGAAATATTGTTTCCAAAAATCAGCTTGCTTTACCACGACTTCTTCAAATTGAACATTATCCATTACAAAGTTATATCCTTGCAAGGCAAATCCGTCAATGCCAGTAAAATTTTTGGGAAGATATTCGTAAACTTCTTCTATGCTGTTTTCTGCACCCCAAGGTTCAGCAGTTAAGTAAAGAGGTTTGCTATCGTTTAAAGCGGAAATTAAAATTTGCATTCTTCTTGCATATTCTGCAGTTTTGATTTGTTCTAGCCACCAAGTGCGGTTTTCATGGGCAAAGCCGAAAACGTAAAAGAGAATGTAACTTTAAATTTAGAATGTGTGATTGCGATTTGGCTAACATTTTTTAGATAATCTGCAAAAAGATAGAGTTCGGCATCATTAATCATGAAACCAGCGCGGTTCCATGTTTCATTTGGAAAGGGAAAATGGTATGTGCGGTTGAAATAGTAAACTGCAAGCATAACGTCTAAACTGCGGTTTTCTGCAACCTCAAATAACCAATCAAGCAATCCTTCATCATAGAAACTTTCCATGGTATGAACAACAATGCCTTGAAATCCCAAATCTTTAACAATATTCAAATGTTGCGTAAATTCGGTTTTGTTAAGACTTGACCCACCATTAAAATTGTAAGGCGCGAGTGCACAATAATATCGGGCTCGGCGGATATGTAAAATGAGATACTGATAAACAAAAGCAAAACACAACAAACCAGCCAAACCTAAAACTATGCCTAAAAGACGCCACTTCATACTTCATCTCTAAAAATATAAGCATTCCAAACAGTTATTAATTTTCTCTGCTTTTCCATTCATATTAGAGGCGTGTCCCTTTGAAAATTGAAAGACCCGTAAAATGTTTGACTGGTCCAGAATTGCATTGTAAAAACTGGCAGATTGAAGGCATACTTCGTATGCTCTATAATGTTGTTGACCCAGAAGTGGCTAAAGACCCTGAAAAGCTTATTGTTTATGGCGGAACTGGAAGGGCTGCCAGAAACTGGGAATGCTTCAAGCGTATTGTTGAAACTTTAATTGAACTTGAGCCCGACGAAACCATGCTTGTTCAAAGCGGCAAGCCAGTAGCTGTTTTCAAGACTCACGAGTGGGCGCCAAGAGCCTTAATCGTTAACGCCATGCTTGTGCCAAAATGGGCTACTTGGGACTATTTTTACGAGTTGGAACAGAAGGGCTTAATCATGTTTGGGCAGATGACTGCTGGCTCATGGGCTTACATTGGAACACAAGGAATACTGCAAGGAACATACGAAACCTTAGCCGCCGTAGCCAAAGAACATTTTGGCGGTTCTCTGCGTGGAAGGCTTGTTTTAACCGCTGGTTTGGGCGAAATGGGAGGCGCCCAACCCTTAGCCGTTACAATGAATGATGGTGTCGCGTTAGTTGTGGAAGTCGATAAGCGAGCCATCGACAGAAGGCTCAAACACAAGTATTTGGAAATGTGGACTGACGATTTGGACGAAGCCGTAAAACTGGCATTAGAAGCAAAAAGAGATGCCATCCCAAGAAGCATAGGCTTATTGGGCAATGCAGCCGAGGTGCATCCAGAACTATTAAAGCGGGGAATAATCCCAGACGTCTTAACAGACCAAACCTCAGCCCACGACCCATTAAACGGCTATTATCCCGCAGGCTTATCCAAAGAAGAGGCGGATGAACTGCGATTAAACGATCCAAAAGAGTATTTGCAGCGAGCAAGCGAAAGCATGAGGCTTCAAGTGGAGACCATGGTTAAAATGATGGAGAAGGGCGCAGTAGCCTTCGAGTATGGCAACAACCTAAGACAACAAGCTTACAATGCTGGATTCAAAGACGCTTTTGCCTATCCAGGCTTTGTCCAACGCTATATTAGGCCGATGTTCTGTGAGGGTAGGGGACCATTCCGTTGGACTTCGCTTGTGGGCAGCCCAGAAGACATTTACAAGCTTGACGATGTTATTTTGAAGGAATTCGCCTACAATAAGGAGTTGTGCCGTTGGATACAAAAGGCAAAAGAGCAGGTTAAGTTTCAAGGGTTGCCCGCGAGGGTTTGTTGGCTTGGCTTCGGCGAAAGAGCCCGCTTCGGAAAAATAATGAATGACATGGTTGCTGACGGAAGCCTCAGCGGACCCGTATGGATTGGGAGAGACCACCTTGACGGCGGAAGCGTAGCCTCACCAAACCGCGAAACAGAAGGCATGATGGACGGAAGCGACGCAGTGGCAGACTGGCCAATCCTTAACGCTTTAATTAACGCTGTCGGCGGAGCCACATGGGTCAGCGTTCACCATGGCGGGGGAGTAGGCATAGGCTATAGCATTCATGCTGGTATGTGTTTGGTGGCGGACGGCACAAAAGAAGCAGAAAAACGCATAACAACCGTCCTAACAACAGACCCAGGCACAGCCATAGTGAGGCATGCGGATGCAGGCTATGAAAAGGCAAAGAAAATAGCCAAAGAGAAAGGCGTCAAAATGCCCATGCTAAAGTAGGATGCGAAAACCTTTGAAAGACCAAATTCAAGCACAAAAACATAGTTTAAAGTTTTATTTGCTAATTGCGGTTGTTGTCATGTACTCTGCAGCCATGATTGTTAGAGTATATGATGCTTATCTTCAAGGAGACATTTGGTTGGCGTTTAGTCGCCGTTCTGACGTAGGCTACCCCATAGCCCACATTATAGGTCTTATTGCATTAATCATCTTGCTATATACAATTTTTGGACTTAAAAAGAAAACTTAAGGCAAATACGTAATCTTGTGAAAATCTAGAGAGAGCTACCCGTATTGGTTGATTTTTACACCAAAAATATGGAGAAAAGAAAATGGGGCTTATTCTTGTTTACTCTTCGAATTCTGATGGTCCTTTAGGCGGTTTCTTTTCCTTCGCTTCTTTTTCCATGCCTTTTGCTGCAATTAAATCGTCAATCTTCAGTATCATGTTTGCTGCTTCTGTGGCTGACTTGACCACTTGCTGTTTTACACGCAAGGGTTCGACAACGTTCAGTTCAAGCATGTCTCTGACCTTGCCTGAAAAAACATCAACGCCATAGGATGGGGATGCTGCGCTTTCGTGTTTGGCTCTTAAAGCAACCATAATGTCAATGGGGTCTAAACCAGCGTTTTCAGCCAAAGTCAAGGGAATAGCCTCAATGGCATCGGCAAAGGCTTCAATAGCCAACTGTTCTCTTCCACCAACCTTAACCGCATACTCTCTCAAATGCCTTGCCACATGCGCCTCTGGAGCGCCGCCTCCAGCGACGATTTTGCCGTCTTCGATGGCGTTTCTCACCACGCATAAGGCGTCATGCAGTGAGCGTTCTGCTTCATCTACGACATGTTCTGTCCCGCCTCTGACAACTATCGTAACAGCCTTCGGGTTCTTGCATTCCCTCACATAAACAAGCTTGTCGTCGCCAATCTTTACTTCTTCCACAATTTTTGCTTCTCCAAGCACATCTGCAGTTAATTCTTTAACGCTTGCCATTATTTTGCCTCCAGTAGCCTTGGCGAGTTTCTCCATGTCGCTGCTGCTTACGTTTTTTACTGCCAAAATGCCCCGTTTTGCCAAGAAGTGCAATGCTACATCGTCTATACCCTTTTCGCAGAAGACAACATTAGCCCCAGTCTCAGCGATTTTGTCAACCATCTCTTTCAGCATGCGCTCTTCTTCATCCAAAAAGAGCTTCATCTGCTCTGGACTTTCAATGTTTATTTTAGCGTCAAACTCTGTCTTCTCAATCTCAAGCTTGGCATTAAGCAAAGCAATCTTTGCGTTGGTGACAAGCTTTGGCATTTGTGGGTGAGCAACCTCTTTGTCAATAACCATACCTTTGACAAGTTCAGTTTCTTCAAGGCTTTTTCCATGCTTTTTCAAAACTTTTATTAAGTCGATGTCCGCTTTGAGCTTTCCATCCTTTTCTTCGGCAACCTGCTTAACCGCTTCCACTGCCAACTTGGCGAAGTGCTCTTTCGCCACTGTAATGCCCTTGCTTCCCATGGAAGTTATAGCCACATCTATTAAGCGCTCGTCATCCTTGATGCTTATTGGAATTGCCATTTTCTCCAAAACTTCTTGAGCTTTTTCGCTGGCTTTCTTGTATCCGTCAATAATAACTGTGGGGTGAATGTTCTGGTCTAATAGATTTTCAGCCTTACTTAGAAGTTCTCCAGCCAAAACCACGGCTGTTGTTGTTCCATCGCCTACCTCGTTGTCTTGGGCTTTTGCAACTTCAACAAGCATTTTGGCTGCGGGATGCTGCACATCAAGCTCCTTCATTATTGTGGCACCGTCGTTCGTTATGGAGACGTCTCCGAAGCTGCTGACAAGCATCTTATCCATGCCCTTCGGTCCCAAAGTTGTCTTAATAGTTTCAGCTATTATCTTCGCAGCCATAATATTGTTCCTTTGAGCTTCCCTTCCGGTCGTTCTTCCGGTTCCTTCCTTCAGCACCAAGACGGGAACGGTTCCTGAAGGTACAGCCGCCATTTTCCATCACCTCCACATAAACCTTTTATGCAATATAATTGTCAAGCTGAAACAAGCAGAATTTTACACGAAAAACACTTAAATATAAACTTTTCTAGGCTTATGCTTTAAAAATTTTGTATCCCGCAGCCTTCCTAAGCCTATTCATAACAGCCAAACCCAACCCTTCCATTGGCAAGCCTTCGGCAACTATAACATCAACCCTTTCAGAATCAAACTCTCTCAAAAGCCTAAAGAGATTGTTTGCAATCACCGTCAAGTTTTTTCTGCTTCCGAGAGACTTCACAACATCAGCCCTATAACAATTAAAGTTTTCATCCGTTGTAAGAACGCCGACACGCTTGTTCTCTTGCTTGTAAAAATCCACGAGCTCCTTCACTTTACCAACAATCTTTGAGGCTTCTCCTTCCACAAGAACCACTTCGGCGTTTGGAGCATAATGCTTATGCTTCACGCCGGGCGAACGTGCCTTTTCGATGGCTACTTCCTTATCCGCAATTGCAACTGGATGAAGCTCCACATTACCCAAAATCTTCTTCAAATCCTCGTATGGTGTTCCGCCTGGACGCAAAATTTGTGGAGGCTCAACTGTCATGTCTAAAACTGTGGATTCCACCCCAATATGCGTAGGTCCAGCATCCAAAACTGCATCTATTCTGCCATTAAGATCTTCGAGAACATGACTCGCAGACGTGGGGCTTGGTTTTCCCGCTAGGTTTGCGCTTGGAGCCGCTATCGGACAGTTACTCTCTCTTAACAATGCTAAAGCAACATTGTGCCTCGGCATCCTAATTGCAATAGTGTCTAAACCAGCAACAGTCACGCTCGGCACAACACTGGAACGTTTGAAGATTAAAGTTAAGGGTCCAGGCCAAAATCTTTCCATGAGTATTTTGGCTTTTGGTGAAACTTCCTTCACCAGTTTATAGACGTTTTCTATTTTTCCAACATGCACTATGGGCGGATTATCTAATGGTCTTTTTTTTGCTTCAAACAAGGCTAAAACAGCTTTTGCATTCAGGGCGTCTGCCCCCAAGCCATAAACTGTTTCTGTTGGAAAAGCCACTAAACCGCCACTCTTGATGATGTTGGCTGCCGTTTGAATTTTTTCTATTTCTGGTTTTTGGGAATCAACTTTTAGGACTAAAGTTTTCTTCATTAACCTTGCTTATCCTTAAGAGGTTGTTACATCTTTAAAATTATCAGCGAGTGTCTTATTTTGTTTCTTATTTAGCAAAAAGATAATGTGGAATAAGGCTTTTATATTAAACAACGTAGTAGTCTATGACTTTTTTTATGCTTTTTGGCGCTGCCTGTCGCATGGCAAGTTGTTTAAGTATTTTTATCACTTGGGGCTGGAAACGTGCTATATCTGTGAGCGAAACCAAACCCACGAGACGTTTTCCATCAACAACGGGCAATTTCTTAATTTTCATCTGAAACATGAGCCTTACAGCTTCTTCCAAATCCATGTTGGGTTCCACAACAACCAGTGGACTTGACATGACATCTTTCACTTTTGTTTTGTTTGCATCCCTCGCTTCGGCAACCACCCTCTTTAGCAGGTCTCTTTCTGTTATTATTCCCATGGCTTTTCCTTTTCTTACGGCGATTAAGCAGCCAATTTCAAACTTGTTCATGATTTCTGCTGCTTCCTTCACTGTTGAGTTTTCGTCTATTGTTATTACTTCTTTGACCATGACATCCTCAACTTTTAATGATATTCCGCTTTCTTCTTTTTCCTCTTCAGACAATGAAACCACCGCCCTTTTCTATCTTTCAAATCCAATATATAAGTTAATGTGCTAACAATTTTTGAACAAGCTTCTCAATCTGGCTGTCCGCTGGGATTTTTGCCCGTTCAAACTTCTCCTTAGGTTTTGTAAATGGTCTTGTGGCATCCAAACCCATCTTACTTGTCAATCCAGTCTCTTGGTCAGCAGAAGAATCCAATGTTGAACCACGAACATTACTCAAAACGATTAGATCTTCGCTTGCTTGAAAACGTGTTGCCACAGCCCATTCCACATCATTTGGGTCAAAAACGTTTATGTCCGAATCAACAACCACAGCATGCTTTAGGCTTGGATGGGCGGCAAAAGCAGCCAACAAAGCATTCTTTCCATCTCCGTCAAGCTGCTTATCAATTGATATTATTGCATGAAGCCATCCGCTTCCGCCGACTGAAAGGTTAATAGCATAAACTTTTGGAACAACCTTTGAAACGGCTTCCCAAATCAAAACTTCATGGGGCAAACCCATTAGGAGTTTATGCTCTGCTCCAGAGGGTAAAAGCGCTTGGTAAATATAATCTTCCCTATGCATGACATTTAAAACTTCCACAACAGGCTGACGTCTTTGGATGTCATAAGTTCCAGTTATATCCACAAAAGGTCCTTCGGCAACTTCTTCCTTTGCAGAAATTTTTCCCTCTATGACTAATTCGGTATCTGCTGGAGCATACCCTTCAACATGTTCACATTCAACTAACTGTAAACCATTATCTAACAAGGCATTTGCCACATCAAACTCGTTAACGCCAAAAGGAACAGGCGAAGAAGCAGCCAACATAACCGCTGGATGAACACCAATGGAAATCGCCACTTCCAAATCTTTACCAGACGCTCTTGCTGTTTGCCATAAACTGAAAAGATGTCTGGGAACCAAACGAATTGCTAAACGTTTCTTATCTAAGACTTGAAGGCGATGAACCGAAACATTCTCAACCTTTCCATCAACACTTTTCGCGTAAACAACCGCCGAAGTGATATATGGACCAGCATCCTTCTCAAAATGCGTCAGAACAGGAATTTTAGACAAATCTTTCTCGGTAGCTTCCTTCACTGGTCCGTCTCCAACAATTTTTGGTTTTCTTGGTGAACGCCAGGCTTCCGTCAATTTTCTGTAAAGCCCATCTTGGTCAACTTTAAGAGCTGAACAGATTCTTTTTCTTGTTCCGCAAACATTAGCAATAACCCCTGTTTTGTGGTTCTTTACATTTTCAAACATCAAAATTGGACCTTGATTGTCAAAACTTTTCATTATAAATGGAATTTCAAAACGGGTTGATACGCCGTCTTTTATATGCAGTATTTCCTTTTCTTTTTCCATTTTCTCGAGAAATTCTCTGAGACTCATGTTCCAGTCCTCTCCCCTTCCATTTCCGCTTTGGCAACCTTTTCAATTAGTTTCATAAAAATTGATTGGGCTTGCATTTCGTTAATTGTTTCAAGGTAAATGGAAACCAGAGCAATTTTTTGCTTTCTCGAGGCAATGTATTCGGCGAACATGCGGGCTGATATTGCATTTTTATCACCTAAAAGCACAGATGACGAGACTGGACCTATCAAATCCCTTGGTTTTGGAACAGCAATTGCCAAAGTGCCAAGCTTGTCTTCTCTTTCGCTTAAAAGAATTAAGCATGCGTTCCGTGTTTCCACATAAACCGCCAGAAAATGGATGTTCTGCTCGACAACTTCTTCTTTAATGACTTTTGCACGTTCCATCTGGATTCTCCATTGCTTATTTATAGCTTCATAATTCACTATTTATTGTTTTCAAAGGCGACCCAAAAAATGGATGAAAATCGCGCTGGAAAAATCTTGCAAATGCTTCAGAAAACATTCACAATGCCAAAATGGGTAACCTCAAACAAAGACCATTCGAAACCTTAATCGTTACAATAATTTCACAGAACACCGCCGACAGAAACACGGCAAAAGCTTTCGAAAACCTTTCGAAACGATTTAAAATAGAGCCCGAAGTGTTAGCGAATGCGGAAACAAGCCAAATTGAAGAATGCTTGAGGGTTGCTGGCTTATACAGAAACAAAGCCAAAACAATAAAACAAATTTCAAAAATAATCCTTGAAGAATTTCACGGCACTTTAAACCCTATCTTATCATTACCCTTCGAAGAAGCAAGAAAAACGCTGCTTAAACTTCCCGGCGTTGGACCTAAAACCGCTGATGTGCTTCTACTTTTTTGTTCGGAAAAGCCCACAATTCCGGTGGATACTCATGTGAACCGTGTTGCAAAGCGTTTAGGTTTAGCGCCAAAAGAAGGCGATTATGAAATGGTTCGCCATTCCCTCCAATCACTATATAATCCCAAAAATTATCTGGCGGTTCACATTTTGCTGATTTTGCTTGGTAGAAAATATTGCAGAGCCAGAAACCCCCTTTGCAAGGGCTGTCCAGTAAAAAATCATTGTCCTTCAAGGCAATTATAAACGAAGGATGCCTAAAGTTTTACGAACTCAGCTTCTTCTATGAAAGCTGGAGTTTCTTTAAGATTTTTGTCTAATTTAACCCTTCCTAGCGCAACTATGGAGATTTTTTCGGAGACTGGTGTGAAAATTTTCAGTGTTTTTCTGTTGTAGTCGACTTCTCGTAGGATGCCTATACCGAGAAATTTTCTTTCATTATTGTACAAAGCCACCAGTAAACCTTCTTCTTCGCCTTTTCGGAGAACCACAACTTTTTTCCCAACAGTTTCCTCCAACTTTTTCAAGTTTTCCTCGCTTATCCAACGTCCTCTACCAATAACAATGCATACTTTATCTTTTAACTCTGCAAAATGTAATGGTTTCATCCCTAAGAGCTCGTAGACTCTCTTCGCTTGCCTCGTGTTTTCATGGGTTGCGCCTAAGCCGAGGAATTCGTTTGCTTCAATTTTTAACCAGCTTATGGGGATGGATTGCACTTTTGCGTTTTTTAAATATTTTATGTATCCAAGCTCCCGTAAGCTTCTTCTCTTTTCTCTGCTCCTTTGTTTTATGGCTTGAGGAGATTCAACAACAATCTTTTGGAGTCCATTAAGGCTGTTGAGGAGAAGCGTCAACTCATCCTTTTGTTGGATACAAAAGATTATGTTTGGATTAAGCTCCTTTACAAGCTGGACTTTATAGTTTACGGCATCTTCACCCTCAACCCAACCGTCAGTGTTAATGACGATGAAGTCTGGAGTGCCTTCTAAAATTTCCTTTTTTAGCGAAGTTATTCCCTCAATTACTTTGTTTATGGCCGGGCTTGGCGAAGTAACGCCTATAAAGAAAGCATTTTTCGCTTCCAAGTTAAACAAGTCTGTTACCGGCTTTGTTAGGAAAGTGTAGGCAACAGTGCAAGGCGGGCCGATATCGGATTGACCCAAATCTCCGTCTAAAATTGCGACTTTCTGTTTTTCTTGCAATAACCTATTTACCAAGTATGTGCAGAAGCTTGTTTTTCCCGAATCGACCATTCCCAAAACCATTACGGCAACAGGTTTGTTTTGAAAATTCGATAGCTGTTCATAGGCTTCTGTCCAGGATGGTGGAATTGTGGTTCCATCGACTTCTTCAATGTTTGCATTTTCTCCTAACGAAATTTCAAGGGTTGTTGTTTCTTTAGCTGTGAAAGGCAATCGTTTACCTTCGCGTATTACAATCTTGCCTCTGCTTTCAACTGTGGAGCCGAAAACTTCCGCAATTCCTGAAACAACCATGACAGATGCTGGGCCGTCAACAAGGAGGGTTTTTCCCTTCTCAATGGTTTTATTCACTCTTTTTCCTCCTTGGAAATTGGCGTCCATTTCTTCCAGCAATTCTTATGGCTGAGGCTATATCTCTTAATCCCCTTCTATACCCTACCTCGTTTGGTTTGCGGTCTGTTCCAGTTTCGCTCACACTTTCCAATATCACATTTGAAGGTAATGCTCTATCTAAAGCTTGTAAAAGTTTTTCTTTATATGTTGAAACTCCATCTCCGATTTTCACGGAAAAAGATGTTGCTTGACTTCTACTGAAATTTTTAACCGTATTTTTTATCTTGTTCAAAGTCTCGTTAACGCTGAAGCAGTTTCCGGTTTCGATGACTTTTCCATCCGCCAAAACTGCTAATCCAAAAACTTCACCTGGGTCTACACCTATAACTATTTTTTCATAATTCTCTTTTCCTTGAACAAGCTGTAGTGCCTCATTTATCAATACCTCTGGCTCCACACCGTCTTGATAGACCAATATTTTTTCATGGTTTATGAGAGGTTTCTCTTCTTTAGTGGTTATGACAACCTTAATATCTATTGGAATGGCGTCGTTTGGAGTTAGACTTAGAAACGGTATGTTTTTCCTCTTCAACTCATTAACGATTAAGTAGTAAGCTTTTCCCGAAACTGTTGCAACAGCAATCTTTGCTTTCATACGCTCTTCCTGTTTTTTGAAGCTCTGAACACAAAACAAATTATTAGTTTCGTGGTTTATATTCCTTGATGTGCATGACCTTGTTACAGAGAATCCCCACGGGTTGCAGTGAGCTTGACAAGTTTCTGAAAGGCGGCATTCCATGTGAAAATGTTAGTTTAATTTATGGGGAGGCGGAAACTGGGAAAACCACCTTGGCGATGCAGTTGGCTGTGAACTGCGCACTGCAACGTTACAAAACCTTATTTATCGACTGCGATGGCACTTTTACAGCGCGGCGCCTCTCTCAAATAGCCTCTAAAAATTTCGAGAAGGCTGCTGAACAAATAATTTTGATGAGACCAAACACTTTCCGTGAACAAATAGTAGTTGTAGACAAGTTACATGAATACATTGCCAAAAATTTTGGGCTGGTTGTTGTTGACACAATCACTTCGCTTTATCGCGTGGAAATTGCGGAATATCCAAATAAAGCCTTTGAACTGAACCGTGAATTAAACAGGCAAATGGCTTTTTTGGCGCAAATTGCAAAAACAAGAAAAATTGCAGTCGTGATAACAAGTCAAGTGCGGAGCGTTTTTAATGAGGCTTATGTGAGCATAGAACCCGTTGCTACGAGAGTTTTAAAATTTTGGGCAGACATAATAATTGCCTTACGTCCAGCTGAAAACCCCCAACTGATTAAGGTGATTTTAGAGAAAAGTCCAAAAGGAGATCAGCCATTAACTCTTCAATTAAAAATAGAAGAAAAGGGAATCCACGAGTATCTAACTCCTTAATGGTTGTGGAAAATGGATATAACACAATTAATTATTGAAGCATTAAAATTCATATTCCCAGCCTACTGCGCTAACGCCATACCAGTAATTACAGGCGGAGGCTATCCCATGGATTTTGATAAAAAGTTTTTTGATGGAAAACCAATATTTGGAAAAAACAAAACCTTCCGAGGCTTCTTTTCCGGATTAATTGTTGGAACGACTGTTGGATTGTTAGAAAGCATGCTTTTCAATTATCCCATTGCCTTTGGTTTACTCTTGTCTCTTGGGGCGTTGTTTGGAGATTTAGCTGGAGCCTTCTTAAAGCGAAGACTTGGAATGGCACCGGGAGATTTGTTGCCAATCATCGATCAAATCGACTTCATTGTGGGTGCAATTTTATTCTCGCTTCCCCTGTCACTCTTGGATTTAAGTCTTGCAATAACTGTGTTAATTATAACTCCGCCAATACACTTGCTGACAAATTTTGCAGCTTACAAGTTAGGTTTAAAAAGTAATCCTTGGTGAAGTTTTATCTGCCGACTTTTATTTGTATGGTAACTTCTAGGAATATGTAAGCTATTAATATGAGGCTAAGCCCCACCAGAAACATCATGTAGGCTTGTCTGGGTTTGTAGGCGTACTTTGTGCTTTGATAAATTGCCACTAACCCAACAATGCCTAGTGTATATAGGATTGTTGCGACTATACTATCCGTTATAAATTGTTCTGATAATTGTGGGTAGAGAAAGATGAAGCGTCCACCATAGTAAACTGCCGGATAGGGTTTCATTATTATGTTGTATAAGCCTCCTCCAAAAAGGAATATGGCAATTGCGATGGCTATTATTGAAAGGATAAGCGAGGAAGGCTTTGCTGTTGAGATTTTGTGATAAAGCCTGTTTAGTGAATAGGAAATGGATGTGATTTGTCTCTTAACTTTCCTTGACATATGGTTCTTCACCGCTTTTTATTAGGTACTCCGCCACTTCTTTAGCCCATTCTCCTGTTAACGGATTCTTAACAATCTCACTTAAATACTCTTTCCAAGAAATCTCTAGAGCTTTCTTCCATAAATCATACTTTTTCAAAATACTTTCATAAGCTTTAGAATGAAGCTTGCAATACCCATCCTTTTCTGCTTCTCTACTGCATATTACGCATTTCAAGTCTTTTCATCCTCTCCTCTTTCAATGGACATTCTGGGTTAAAGCAAAGCGTCCAAGGTCTCCTTCCCTTCATTCGAACCTGAACTGTGGGCCAGCCGCATCCCCGACAGTTTTTACCGAGGGGTCTTATTGTGCCTCTTTGTGGTAGTGGGAATGAGGCTTTGCATAATCCTTTAAAGTAGTTTGTGCAGCCTACAAAACGCTTGCCTGTTCTTCGTGAATATAATGTCATGAGTTTTCCAGTGTTGCAGATTGGGCATGTGCCTATGGTTCTTTCTTCAATTCTTGCCCTTTTTATAGCGTTGCTGAGTTGTTCGCCTATTTCTTCTTCTTTCTCTTTAAGCTCTTCCACTACTGGTTTGAGGATTTCAACAGCTTCCATGAGAACTTCTTCCCTTTTCTCGTTGTTCACCTGAATCCTATTCATTCTTTCCTCCAGTTCCCTCGTCAACTTTATTGAAACCACCGTTGGGCAATGCTTTTCCAGAACCTCCAGAACTTCGAAGCCCAAATCTGTAACAACCATCCGTTCGTCTCGAACATACTTTCTATCATAAAGCGTCTGGATAATGTCCGCCCTTGTTGCCTTTGTTCCAATTTCGGCTTCTTCCATTCTTTTTAGGAGGCTGCCGGGATTGTATCTTGGAGGTGGTTTTGTGAATTTATCTTCTAAAACGACTTTTTTAACGTTAATTGTTTGCCCCTCTTTTATTTGTGGTAGAATGACTTCCTCTGACCTTATGTAAGGCTCATAAAAGCGTAACCAACCTTCCTTAAGGGTTTGTCTCCCCCTAAGGTAAAAGCGGTGTCCATTTACGTTTATGTAAACTTTCATGCTTTGTCTTATGGCTGGTTCGTCGAAAACCGCCATAAACCTGCGAATGACAAGGTCCCAAATGTTTCTTTCTGAAACGTCTAAAGTTCTTTCTGGCAAGTTTCCAGTTGGATAAATGGCTGGATGCGCTGGGTCCTCCTTCTTTCCTTCTCTCGGTTTTAACTCCTTTTTTGCAAGGAGTTCAGCCGTCAATTTTTTGTATTCTGAAACCCTGTTCAGACTTTTCAATATTGATTCATAATTTATTGATGGTGGGAGTTTTTGGCTGCTTGTTCTCGGATAAGAAATTAATGCGTCCAAATATAATCGTTGGGCAATGTTTGATGTTCGCATGGGCGTATATCCAAAAAGGCTATAGGCTTCACTTTGTAAGGCGCCTAGGTCGAAGGGTGTTGGCGGCATCTGCTGGAACTTTTTATAATCTATTTTTTCTATTTCACCATTTTTTCCTTTACAAGCATCCAGTATAGCATTTGCCTCTTTTTTAGTTTCGATAATTTTCTTTTCATATTCTGCTTCAAAAATTGAACCGTTTAACTCAACTTCTGCTTTTATGCTCCAATACGGAGTTGGCACAAAACATCTTATGGCTTTTTCGCGGGCTACAAGAAATCTTAGGGTTGGACCTTGCACTCTTCCAGTGCTTAATGTGGCGTATTTTCCACTCCAATCCTTTGCCGCTATTGTCAAAGCCCTTGTAAGGTTAACGCCATACAACCAGTCAACTTCGTGTCTTGTGCGTCCAGCCTCTATTAATGCGAAATCCAAGTGTGGCAACAATTCATTGTATGATTTTTCCAGTTCTTCTTTTGTTAGGGTTGAGTATTTCATGCGTTTTGATATGGCTTCTTTGTTTCCGCAAGCGTATTTTAGTATGCTGTATCCTATAATGCTCCCTTCAATATCATAGTCGCATGCATCAATAAACGCATCAGCATCCTTTGCCAATTTTGATATGGTTTCCAGCCATGTTCGGATTTGTTTTGCACCTCTTTCAACAGCGTATCTTGGCACCCATCTAAAATTAAAGATTGGATAGTGATTTCTTCCGCCGATTTCTTCCGCAACTGTGTATAAGTGTCCTATGGCTGGAACTACAATTATTTCCTTGTCCCTTTTAGCCAAGTAGTATGGTACTCCGTTATCCTCCAATTTTTTGGCTTTTCCTTGAATGTCAAGAGCTGAGGCTATCCTTTGAGCTGCATCAGGTTTCTCGGTTATAATTAACGTGTATTTCCCCATTTCAGCACAAACCATTCGATGCTTGTTTGTAAATGCTTCCAGAATTAACTTTATTCTAAGATTAAAAGTTTCTGTGAAATTTTAATCAGCAACCAATAAATATGCCATAAACTTATTGCTTTATTATCCTTTGGAGTGTATAAAATTGCCACAACGGGTTATCTGTCAAGGATGTGGTCACATATTATATGAGGGCGCTGAGCTTAAGCCTCCCGATGAGATTTTGCATCAGCATGGCGGAAAATGTCCAAAATGTGGCAAGAAACTTTCTCTGATACCTATAAACGTGGATGTAAAACCAATAAAATAGAATACTTTGAGAAGGCGATTTTAATGGATGAAAATCGCAGAACTCAACTTTACGAAGTGCATCAGAAAACGGCTAAGCTGACGGTTTTCGCTGGCTTTGAAATGCCCATGTGGTATAAAGGCGTAATACAAGAGCATTTGGCTGTCCGCAACAGCGTCGGGATTTTCGACATCTCCCACATGGGAAGAATAATGATAATGGGCGCTGACGCAGAACGTTTCCTAAATTATGTAATAACAAACGATGTTTCTAAGCTGATGCCTAACAGCGCCCAATATTCTGTGATGTGTAATGAAGAAGGTGGCATAATAGATGATTTTGTATATTATCGATTGGAAAAAGACAAATTCATGTTTGTTGCTAACGCAGCCAACAGAGAAAAAGACTATAATTGGCTAACTAAAAATGCTAAGGGCTTTAATGTTCACATTGAAGAAGTTTCGGACAATGTTGCAATGCTGGCTGTTCAAGGTCCAAACGCCGAAAAAACCCTGCAGAAAATTTCCCCCGACGATTTAAGCAGGATTGAACGCTTCAAATGTGCCCCTTCACATTTAGCAGATGTTGATGTTCTTCTTTCAAGAACGGGATACACGGGCGAGGATGGATTCGAAGTTTTCATTTGGAACACCCCTCTATCCAGTCCGAACAACGCAATAAAAGTTTGGAATGCTATTCTCGATGCTGGTAAACCCTTTGGAGTTGAGCCATGCGGTTTGGGCGCAAGAGATACTTTAAGGCTTGAGGCTGGAATGTGCCTTTACGGGAATGACATTGACGAGAAAACAACCCCTTTGGAGGCAACCCTCGGCTTTGTGGTGAAACTCCAAAAGGACAACTTCATAGGAAAAAATGCCTTGTTAAAACAGAAGACTGAAGGAATCAGGCGAAAGCGTGTAGGAATTCGCATGGTGGGGCAGGGAATCCCTCGACCAGGCTTTGAAATTTACAGCAGCAATAACGAAAAAATTGGATACGTAACAAGCGGAACCTTTTCCCCACTGCTAAAGTGCGGTATAGCAATGGCGTACGTCCAAACATCCCAGGCCCAAGAAGGAAACATTGTAAACGTTAAGGTTCGGGACAAACTTGCCAAAGCAGAAATTGTACCTTTCCCATTTTACGACTCTGAAAAATATGGTTATAAACGAAAAACCACAACATAGAAATCAAAATTTAAGCCTTTTGGAAAGATATATAAGATTGGCTTACACCACCTTAAAACTCTGCTAACCACAAGGGAAATAAAACACCTTGATAATCTGTGTAGAAGAGATGAACTCCAAATGGGGATCAGAGACAAACTGTCAAAGGAAAACCTTGTTAACGGTTTAAAAAGTTTAGGAAAACTGCGGATAAAAATAAGTCACAGTTCAATAATAACTTTCTCAGCTTTGCTACTCATACTTTTCATAGCCCTCACTATACGTCTCTTTCCAATGCGTTGGGAAATACAGACAGGGACAATGCACCTTTCAGAGTTTGACCCGTACTTCCAATATCGCTTCACAGAATATTTAGTAAACAACGGCTTCATCTCTTGGGCTTGGCCGGACCACTGGATTGACACGCAGAGGTGGTATGGAATTGGCGGGTTTGATGTTGCGAGGGCGGGATTTGTAGGGTTACCGATGACAACAGCCTTCTTTTATAAAGTAGTTTCAGCCTTAGGCGTGAATATCGATTTGATGAGTTTCTGCGCTCTTATGCCGCCCATAATGGGTATGCTGGCTTCTTTGGCTATTTATTTTTTGGGCAAGGATATTGGCGGAAGAACTATGGGATTGCTTGCTGCTCTATTTTTGGCTTTAAGCCCTTCCTACATTCAGCGGACGTCGCTTGGATTTTTTGATGATGAAATAATAGGGATATTGGCGCTCATAGCATTTGTATTCATGTTTTTAAGGGCGATTGAAGAAGACCGACCGTTAAATTCATCGATTCTATACTCACTTGGCTCTGGACTAGCTTTGGGATATTTCTGTATCGGGTGGGGTGCTGCTTATTATCCCATAGGTTTGACAGTGCTTTTTGTGTTTGTATTAATTTTGCTTAAGAGATATGCTCATCGATTACTTTTGTCCTATAGCTTAACCTTTGGATTGGGATTGTTTATTGCCATAAGTATTCCAAAGCTTACCCCTACGTACCTTGTTGAAAGTGCCATTTTGCCTGTCGCAGGAATTTTTGTGATTCTTTGTTTTGTTGAAGTTTTTCAAGCTTTAAAATCGGCCAGGTCAAAAGTTATTTTCTTCACGGTTGTTGTGGCAGCCTTTGTTGGTGGCTTTGGTTTGCTTTGGCAGTTTAAACGGGATATTGCTGGAAAGTTTATTTCTGTTATTAATCCGTTTACGCGGGAGGGTTCTCCGCTTATAGAGTCTGTGGCTGAACATAGGATTTCGGCTTGGGGTTCCATATATTACGAGTTTGGCATAGGAATAATATTCTTCATTTTGGGTTTGTATTTCCTTCTGAGAAACCTTAACAACAAAAACCTTTTCCTCTTAATTTTCGGCTTAACCTCCCTCTACTTTGCATGTTCCATGGTGCGATTGTTTGTGCTTATGGCTCCAGCATATGGTCTAGTAGCGGCAACAGGGGTTGTGGGAACAATAAAACCCTTTAATACGCTCTTAAAAGAACAGCCGAAAATAATTGCTAAGAAGCGTTATGCTTTAGAGCATGTTGGAAAAGAATTCAGTGGAACAGCTATATTCCTAATATTCATTATTTTAATGACGAACTTTTCATTTCCATCCCCAAGAGTGTACAAACAGGCCTATTCTCCTGTGACTATAACCGCTGGAAGCCTCCCAATAGCGCCCAATAAGCCAGTACGAGAATGGTTAGATATGCTAGCATGGGTTAGGGCTAACCTTGCGGCCACAGATGTTGTTGTGAGTTGGTGGGATTATGGGTATTGGCTTACCGTATTAGGCAATGTGACTTCTCTTGCAGACAATGCTACAATAGATACTAAAGAGATCGAAAACATAGGCTTTGTATTTATGGCTAATGAGACGCAAGCGTTAAAAATGCTGGAATTAAAATACGACCCTAAGCGCACAAAGTACATCCTCGTCTTTACAACGCTTGCGATAGGACAGACTTCTGATGGACAAAATTATGCTTACTGGGCTGGTTACGGCGATGAGGGAAAATGGATGTGGATGGCGAGAATTTCAGGAAAAGCGTATGACCGTTTCGTGGGTATGGGATTAAGTCCCGATTGGACTAATGAAGAAACATTTGGGTATTATAACAGCACTCAAAACAGGTGGATATGGAATGACCGTGGAACAAACTCAACAATTTATAAGTTGATGAGTTGGGGGAAGCATCGCTGGTGTGAAACTAATGGTGTAACCGAGGTCTCCCAAGAAACACCGGTGGAGCCGCAATATTTTAAGGAGGTTTTCTTTGCTGGATTGTCTCTCTCCGTGAATGATGCCAGAAATAACTATGGTGGTCTTGTTCCACTTGTTTGCCTCTATGAAATTGATTGGCAAAAATATTACTCTGGACAATAAGGGAGCGATAGTTTGTTTCCAAAAGTTCCAGACTATCACAAACCAAACAAGCCTTTAGTTCCTAATGGTTTAGGCGTAATTTACGTTTTAGCTAGCGTAGCCTACCTTTTTGCCTTATACTATTTTAATGAACCTCCAGCATCTAACAATGTTTCTTCCGCTTTAACTTTGGCTGTTTGCATTTTATTTGGTGGTTTTATGGGTTTGCTTGATGATTGGATGGATTTGCGGTGGCGTTATAAGGCTTTCTTCCCCCTTCTAGCCTCCATACCGCTTGTTTCATTGGCAACACGCCTTGAACTGCGACCATCCATAACTATTCCTCTAATTGGTCCCGTGAATTTTGGTCTTTTATACTATTTCGTAATTATTCCATTAATTGTGACCGTGACTACTAACACCGTGAATCAGCTTGGCGGGCTAAATGGTTTGGAGACAATTCCACCGGCCATTATTATAATAGGGCTGATGAGTATTTCTGGGGTACATGCTATTCTCTTGTATGTCCCGTTAATAATTTGGCTTCTACTATGCTTCTTTAATTTTCAAGGCAAAATTTTCGTTGGAAACACCGGGTCTTTTGCCATTGGCATAACATTGGCAGCCTTTGCCATAATTTCAGATTTGAAGTCCGTTTTGCTTATTTCAATTTTGCCTTACATTTTAAATTCTTCACTGATTTTGTTAACTTATTTCCTTTTTAGAGCAAAAGCTCATGTTACTTTTGACGGGGAGAAAATTTCCTCTAATAATAGACGAAGCCTTGTTACCCTCATTACCTATAAACGTCGTTTGACGGAACGGCAGGTAGTTGCGGCAATTTCGCTTTTATTTGCAACTTCAACCTTGGCTGCTTTATTGTTTCATTGGTTTTTCTCGTAGCTGTTGTGTTGTATGTATGTTTTGTGACACACAAAAGGCAAAAATCAGTTTTCTGTGAGGCTTACTACGGAGGTTAGAGAAGCAACTGACTATAACGTTTGATGTGGGGAATCCATTATTTGTCCAACATTGTATGTTCCTAATGCTTCGGTTAAGGTAGAAATAACCAGCCTTACTGGTATTCGTTTAGACGTTAAAAGCGTAGCTGAAAGCATAAATTTTGATGTGAAAGCGAAATTGGAGGAGAGGGAACGCAAAAGCCAAATGGTTATTGTAGATTTCAAACTGTTTTTAGCAACAAAACCAAGCCTCGTAAAATTTGAAATAGAGGGCATGGCAACCCTAAGCGGAAAGGATGCTGAAATAAATAAGATGTTGGAGGTTGACCCAGAAACCAAAGTCCCCTACGTCTTTCAAAGAATTTATCAGACGGCATTCACAGCCATGTACCTTCTATCCACAATATTAAATGTGCCACCCCCACCCCAAGATTTGCTCTTCTCACGTAAAGAAGGCATTCCAGTCGAAGATGTAACCGTGAAAATAGCCCCAGAAGCCGCAGAAACTGTGGAAGTTCAAGCGGAAACTGAAGAAAAGAAATAATACAACGCTTTCCCAAACGGCTCTTTTCAGTAAAATTAATAACTTAAGAATTTGTGAATAGAATCATGGCGGGTGAGTGGACCTCCACCCGTTCCGCCATAAAAACCCCGGTGTAGGAGGTGAAAAAATGAAATTTGATACTAAAGACGTAGCATTAACAGCGGTTTTCGCAGCTTTATATGCTGTTCTTGTGGCCATTCAAGGATTGAGTGCTGCAGCCAGTATTCAGCTTCGTTTCGCTGATTGCCTTATCCCATTATCTGCTCTTTTCGGGTGGCCTGTTATTGTTGGTGTAAGTTTGGGATGTGTTGTTGGCAATGCCACGACTTCTCTTGCTCTTCCGAACGGCATTTACGATGTTGCCTTTGGACCCATAGCTAATTTGATTGCCGCCTTTTTGATTTATGTGCTGAGAAATAGACAGCTATTAGGCTGTTTGTTGGGATCGATAGTTATCGGTGTTTTCGTTGGCAGTTATATTTGGATGATATTTGGGGCTCCGTCAAACTTTTTTGGCATCGAGTTCCCAGCAGCATGGCCTATTTGGGTAACAAGTATGATGAGTATTACTGCAAGCAGTTTAGTGGCATTGGCAATAATTGGGTATACCTTACTAACAGCCTTAAGCAAACCAAGCGTTATAGAAGCATTGAAATCAAAAGGACTAAAAGTTGCTGCAGAAAAGTAAGAGAACTACATGAACCTCTCAAGCTTTGTTAATCCTATTATCTCGTTAAAATCTAAGCCTAATGCGTCTAAAACTTGGTCAAAGGTTGAGTGGAGATAGGCAATATACTTGTCCACATCTATCTCGTTTTTTGTTGCCAACTCAACGGGTTTTACATGGGGTTCTTTAACAACTTTCACGAAGCTTATTAGGTCGCCCGCTTTAAGCTCCATCCCACCTTCTTTTAGTATTCTTGCTGCTCTTACGTGTTGGGGTGTTGTTTTTGTGTAGCGTTCTGGTTCTTCGCCTAAAACCACGTTGAAAGCAAGGTCGTTTAGGCTTTCCCATTCTCGCCTCTTTAGTCGCATGTAGCAGTCGCGGATGATTTCGCAAATGTCCTTCTTAGCTTTTTCAAAGTCTGCTGGTGTTTTTACGGTGGCTAGGCGTTCTTTCATTTTGTCGAAAGCCTTTTTTATGAAGATTGGAATGTGCCTTTTCTTGCCCGTCAACCCTTTGACGTCGACGCTGCCGTCTTCCAAAACTCCGAGGTAATTCTTCTTTCTTGAACTGAAAACAGCATACCTATACACTTTATCCACGTCTAAGCTCATTTTTAGCGCTTGTTCTGTCCATTGGGCTAGTTTTTCAATTTGTTCTTTTGATGGATTTTTCAGGAATATGCTGTCTGTATCGCCATAAAGCACTTGGATGCGAAGATCTTCTGCTTCCTTCAGTATTTGGGTTAGCGAGTGTCTTGCGATGGCTGCTGTTGCTTCCGCCACTGGGGGACAGTAAAGGTCAAAGGTTTCAGCTCCGAAAACACCGTAACTTGCGTTCAAAATAACTTTTAAGGCTCCTTGGATTATGTTGTACCAGCTTCTAATTTCGGCTGGCAGGGTTTTGTCTTTTGATTTTGGTTTGTACCATTGGACACGCAAATCTCTAAGCGAGCCTATGAGAAGACTTTCCAATGCATGTTTTTTTGTGCAGACCCAGTGGGGCGTGTCTGGAATGAGGTTGCTGCGGCATTCTGGATGTTTGCATAATATGGATTGGTAGCCGAGGTTCCAAACTTTTATTATTGATGGGTATAAGCTTGGAAAGTCCATCACTGAAACGTTGAAGTGAACTCCTGGAACTGGTTCTACAACTATTGCGCCCTTGTATTTTTTGCCTTTGATTATGGCTTTTGTGGCTGCTTTTCCTTTTGCAGCAATGATTTCTTCAGCATTTGGGATGAGCATGTTTCTTTTTCTGTGTTCACGGTGCATGAAGTTTCTTATCCATCTTGAAACTCCTTGGCGGCTTACATCTTCCATCGGCATGCTACTGATTCTTGCCAAAACCAAAATAAGCTTCATAACCAACTCGTCTTCGAAACTTGCAAGTTTAAAGGTGATTTCTGCATCCCTAAAACAGTATTGTGCGAGTTCTGTGTAGGTTAATTCTCCTAAACTTTTTTCTAGTTTAATCTTTTCCATTCCAATTAGGGCTTTGCCAACATCGTCGAGGGTTACGTCCCGATAACGGTTGTTAAAAGCGTAAATTTGTATTGAACGGTTGAAGAAGAACTTGTAAAGGTCAATGTGCACGCCATACTTTAGCAGACAGACACGCCTACCAACTTCTATGGGAATCTCGTCTCTTCTAAAACCTTGGTTAAGGGCTCTATGAGCTAAATAACGCAGGTCAAAATCATCACCGTTAAAAGTTAGGACGAAGGGATAACTCCACAACGCCTCAAAAACAGCCTTTATCAGCTTACTTTCAGAGTCAAAATATTCAAGCGTTACGTCGGCTGGCAAGCGTTCTGTTCCTTCACGGACGCCTTCTCTCTTTAAGAGTAAAACTCTTTTTTGTCCATCTGAACCATAAAGCGAAACGCAAACAACCGGGTAGGCGGCTTCCCTTGGGTCTGGCATCCTTGTTGGAACTGGCGTATAAACCTCTATGTCCAGTGCCACGTAAAGAAATTTTGGGGCGGGATACTCTAAAAGTCTCGCCCACTCTTCAATAAATTGTAACTCTTCAGGCGTGGCTTCTTTGAAAATTTCTTTTATGCGCCTAACCATTTTTTCTGCTTCTTCGACTTTTGTTAGAACTAGTTTGCTATTTTTTACTTCGTAAATCATTCCTGGCAAAAGATTTTTGTCATAAATGTAGGATTGGTAATACTTTATTTTTGATTCCCAAACCTTGATTTGCTCTGGAGAAATTGGGGTTTCTGCCACGGATGGGAAATCTTCTGGGATTATGTCTCTTATGCAGCCCTTTGGGCGTCCTCCAATGGCTAATGGGTCTTTAGCCACAATCTTTGTCACTTTAACAGCCTTATCTAATAATGGGTCAATTTTGTCCACAATTTCAAAATGGTCAAAGCCTGGATGCTGCTTTAAGCGGCTTATTTTTTCAAGCTCTAATGGTGAAAGGTTTGTTAGGCAATAAGGCTTATGCCCAGTGTTGTCGTACCAGAAATAGATTTTTCCCGAAACTGGCTCGTAAAGTTTGATGAGGGCTTTTCCAGTTTTCCCATCATAAGTGGCAGAAATAAAATACGAAGGTGGCAGGTTTTCTGGAGCCACTGGTGGATAGGCAACTTTTTGTTTTTCCTTTTTTATGGTTTCCATGAAGGGTAGGGCTTCCGCTTCCTTTTCCTTCACAGTTTCAGTTTCTGCTCGGGTAAAATCCTCTAAACGTTTCTGCGCCATTAAGCCCTTAACCCAACTACTTTATGAGCAGTATAACCTAAAATCTCTTACTAATCCTCTAATGCTTAATTTATCAAAATCTTTTCCATGTTTTTTGGCTTTAGAAACAGCCAATACGGACCTACCCTCTCTAGTTTTTGGCGAACTGCGCCTCTAATTTTATTTACATCTCACGCATTTGTTTATGGATTTGTGGATAGAATTGCTTAAGGAAGCTTGGACGCTTGCCATTGAAAGCCTAAGCTGGATGGAAATGCAAAAGTTAAGCGAGCGTCTAGCCTTAACGAAAACGGTTAAGCAGTTAGGTATTAGTGATGCTGATGCTGTTAGACTTGCGCACATGCTTGTTTGCGAAACCGTTAGACGTCGAAACTTTATAGACGCTTTCATAAACAATGTTTTGAAGCCGAAAAGCATAAGCGAATTCGACTTGGGCGTTCAAGCTTTTTTGAGGCTTTATGTTTACCAAACCCGCATAGCCAAAAACTGGTCAAAAATTGATGTTAAGGAAGCAGAAAACATTGCGAGTCTCGCCCGCGCCATTCTCGGATGGAAGGCTCTGCGAAAAGTGGAACAGTATTTGGGCTTTTTGTTAACCCAGAAGCCAACATCGGTTTTTGAAGGTTTAAGCGATGAAGAGCGAATTGGATTTTTAACTTTCCATCCAACATGGTTCGTAAAATACTGTTTCAAACTTTTCGGAAGAATGGAAGCCATAAAAATTTTAGAGGCAAACATGCAACCCCCGCCAACTTACATAAGATTTAACACCTTGAAGATGGCTGAAAACGAAATTTTCGAAGAACTCGCAAAAGAAGGCGTCAAAGTTGAAAAAGTTAAAGAACTAAAGCACACATACAAGGTTTTAAACACAAAACAACCTCTAACCCGCACGGTAAGCTTCAAAGAAGGTTTATTTTACATCCAAGACAAAGCAAGTTGTTTCGCAGCCGAAGCCTCAAACCCAAAACCTGGAATGACAGTTTTCGATATTTGTGCTGCGCCCGGAGCCAAAACCACCTATTTGGCTCAGCTAATGCAGAACCGTGGCTTAATTTATTCCGTAGATTATTCTAGGCGTAGGCTGGCTATTTGGAAAAATGAAGTAGCCCGCATGGCTGTTAAAATCGCTGTGCCAATTATGGCTGACGCTTGCAATCCCTTACCCTTTTCGATAGAGGCGGATGTGGTGGTTTTGGATCCGCCATGCACAAGCACGGGCGCCTTTGGAAAATTGCCATCCGCCAAGTGGAGGCTTACAAAACGTTCAATTGAAAAAATGGCTGAAATTCAATGGCAAATGCTAACCAACTGCGCTGAAAAAGTAAAACCAGACGGCACACTAATCTATTCTACATGTAGCATAACAACCGAAGAAAACGAGATGCTTATTGAAAAATTCCTAAAGTGGCATCCAGAATTTTCGCTTGCTGAAATAACGCCGAACATTGGGTTACCAGGCTTAAGGGGAATGGAAAAATGCCAAAGGCTTTATCCGCATATTCACGAGTGTAACGGCTTCTTTATCGCAAAACTGTTAAGGAGCGCAACCTAAATGGGATGTAAGAGGTGGTTGGCTTGAAAAGCTGCAAATTAATTGGAAAGGTTGTTAAGGTTCAAGGCGAATGTGTTGCTGGGCATCATGTTGGCGAGGAATTTGATTTCACATTGTTCTCAGAAGAGAGGGATAAAATTCACAGGACACCAAAAGTTTGCGGCTTTCTTTACGATGTCCTATTTCCCTATTTAGTTACTTTGCAGTTTGGAGGCTCCTTTCCATGGGAAAAAGACAAGAACAAGTTTACTGCTGGTTGCCCAGACAACTATAAAGTAATTGTTGAAATCAGAAGAGTTGAAGAATGAACCTCACCTTTTGGCTATCTTTTTCTACATGTTTAGTAATACTTATAAGCATTACTTGCGTATATACACAAGGTAAATATGAGCAAAACAAGCGTTATTACGGTAAAAGTTCCTGAAGAATTGAAGAGAAAAATGAAAAAGGTTAGTGTAAACTGGAGCGAGTATATCCGAAACGCCATTCAGAAAAAGTTAGAGGAGCAAAGAGTGAAGGAAGCCTCTGCCACGCTTGATGAAATAAGGGCGAGAAGCAAAACCGTTGCAACAGATGAGTTAGTTGCGTGGATTAGAGAAAAAAGGGAGAGATAAAAACGCCCCGATACGTTGTTGACGCCAGTGTCATTGCAAAATGGGTTTTACCTGGAGAACCTTACCAAGAGGGTGCTGTTAAGCTAAAGGAAGACTTTGTAGCTGGGGTTGTGGAACTGTGTGCGCCCAACTTTGTTGTTGAGGAGGTTGCTAACGCCCTTTGGAGGGCAATAAAACTTGAGAGAATTTCTGAAAAAGATGCTAAGATGGCATTGGAAGCATTAGGCGATATGAAAATAGAACTTCACGAAACAAACTGGGCTCAGGCAAGCCATGAACTGGACATAGCATGCAAGCTAAACCTAACAGTTTATGATGCTTCATATCTTCTCCTCACTAATAAAACTAAAACCAGTCTCATAACCGCAGACAAAAAATTATACGAAAATGCAAAACACCACTTCAAAATTATGCATATTAAAGAATACCCATAAGGTTTTAACTTAACTCTTTCTTGTTTTCTCCATTTTGCAAAGCACTTCAAATATGACTTTAGCTGCCTGAATTGCTGAAACGCCTTGGTCATAATTTGGCGCAACTTCAACCAAGTCAAATCCCACAATGTGTTTGCTGCATATGCTGCATAAAATGTCAAGCAATGTATGCATTTCTAACCCGTCCGGTTCTGGGTTTTGGACTGCTGGTGCATAGGCTGGGTCAAGTACATCCATATCCACCGACAAGTAAATACTTTCATAATCTGCCATTTTTTGCTCCAATTCTTTCACTATTGTCTCGCATCCTTCTTTTCTGATTTGGTGTGTTGTGAAAAATTCTATTCCAGCCTTTTTTGCGTAGGCAAGTTCTTCTTTGCAGACAGCTCTCGTGCCAACCTCGATTAGGGTGGCTGGCTTAACTTCTTCATTTATTCTTCGCATAAAAGTTGTGTGGGAAAGCTTTAAACCCATAAACTCATCTCGCAAATCCAAATGCGCATCAAAACTCACCAATGCGGTTTTCAAAGCCTTTTTTCCTAAGCCTTTCATAATACCCAGAGTGATTGTGTGTTCTCCGCCCATGGTTACTGGAGTTTTTCGAGCCTCTATGATGTCTTTTATGACGGCGGCAAGCCTTTCCAAAGTTTTTTGGGTGTCAGTTGATATGTGCAAATCTCCCAAATCATGTAATTTTAAATCTTCCACATCCAAACCCGTGCGGAAACTGTAAGTTTCAATGTTAAGCGACGCCTGCCTAATGGCGTTTGGGGCAAACCTTGCCCCAGTTCTATACGTGCTTGTAACGTCAAAAGGAACGCCCAAAACTATGTAGTCTGCCTTTTTAAAGGGTTTTTGGAAACCACCGAAAACGTTTGATTGGGAAACAAAGAGTTCGCGATAACTCATTTTGGCACGCATCCATTTTATGAGCCTTATTTTCTTCTTAAGAAGTTCTAAACATTTTCGCTTGGAATAAAAAGGAGTTACTTTTGTTGCAGTTTCAATGTTGTTGTAAGTGTTTCAAGAATTTGCTGTAAACCCTTGATTTTTTGTCCTTTATAAATTAAGGTTGGCGTCGCATTAATTCCCTCTAACTTTGCCTTAAGCCGCATTGTGGCGCTTGCCAAAGTGAGATCTATAACCTTATAATTTAATCCAGATTTTTCTAAGGCTTCAACAGCCCTTCTATCTTCTTCAGCGAGAACAAAATCTGTTTTGGAGGCTCTGTAACCAGCACTGCACCAGTGGTCATGGTGGGGCATACTCCACTCCACTTGTTCAATCTTTTCTGATTTCACAAATAGAATTGCTTGCTCTTCCACCAAAACCCCAGAAGATAGTAATAGACAAAAGTTAAACTTAAGCTTTAAGTGCTTTGAATCATGAAACAAAACAAAAGTTCACGATGACTCATTTACTTTTCTTCCTTAAGCTTTACTTTCACGGTTTTATGCAGATATAGAATTATGCCTAAAACTGACACATGAAAATACATAACATAAATGGTTCTAGGTCTGGTATTACGCTTGCCACAAGAAGGGTTGGCAAATTAAAAATTGCCGGATAAGGCTAAGCCAAAAAGAAGTGCTGGACCAAAATAGAATGATGTGAATGGCATAACCTTTTCTTTGGCAATGTGCAAATAAATTTGTTTTTATGTTCGTATATTGTTTCCTTTTGTGGTAAGATTATGAAAGATGACGTTGAAATTTGCGAGTGTCAACCCGAAGAGGTTGATGATTCCTTGAAGGAATTATGGCTTAGTTTAGCCCGTGAAATGTTTGAAATTGAACATTTTATTTTACTTTCTGAAGCTAATAGCGAAAGATGGGTTAAGTTTGTCCATGAAGGTTTAGCTAGCAAAAGAAATTTCCTTTTAGTTGCCAAAGCTAATAAAAGACTCGTAGGATTTGCTCTCGCCAGCATCCCCAAAGACTATCCATTAGATGTGGCTGAATCTGTTGGCATAATAAATGATGTTTATGTTCTTCCAGAGTTTCGTGGAAAGGGCATAGGTAAAAAACTTGTGATGGAATGTCTAAAAATAATGAAATTTCATAAGGTAACTGCTGTTAGGCTTATAGTGCTTGCACAAAATGAAACAGCCATAAAACTATACGAGAAACTGGGTTTCAAAGCGTATCAGTATGGAATGATAAAAAGACTTTAAAACATTAAATTTATTAATGATGCTGCCAATCCATTTAGGTTTAAAGGCGGTTGTCAATGTCAATTAAGTCTAAACTTAAAATGGAAAGTGTTGGAATTTTTTTAGTCTTAGCCTTTTACGCTGTTGTTGGAGTAATATGTTTTGTTGTTTTTCCTATAGCTAATTTCCCTCCGCACATTGGCATAATGGGAGTTTTAAACTTAATAACTGCCTACGGACTATTTAAAAAAAGAGTTTGGGCGGTTTGGCTTGTTGTCATGTTACTTTTTATAGCTACAACATTTTCAGCGTTTATGCTCTATTATTATTTTGGAAAAGATCTAGCCCTCGACATAGGTATGTTTGCCTATTTAGCTTTAACATGGATTTCCACAGCGTATGTTACGGCGAAGAGGAAGGTTTTCGAAGGCTAACGCTTTAACAATTGCACTAACACTTCCTCTCCAGCGTCAATAAATTGCTGTTTTTCGTTTATCTCCACAAAACCATCAGCCTTTGCAAGCGTTGTAATAGCCCCAGAAAGCCCCGTTGGAACTGGTTCAGCCACAAGCCTATTTGATTCGTCACGCCTTAACTTTACCATTATGAATGTTCGTCTCCCCTTTGCTGGAAACATCCTCATAGCAGCAAAAGCCCTAACCTTCAATGGCTTTCTTATTTTTCTTCCAGCCATCCGTTGGATTATTGGACTTACAATCAAGTGGAAAATTAGCAGAGCAGAGGTTGGATGTCCCGGAAGGGCGAAAACAATTTTTTCATCAACAAGCGCCACTGTGGTGGGTTTTCCCGGTTTTGTTGCCATCCCACAGACGATGACGCCGGGCTTTCCAATGGAATTTAATGTTTGCGGCACTACATCCTTGGGTCCTATGGAGACCCCGCCAGAAGTTATAACCATGTCTGCCGATGTCAACGCCCTTTCTAAAGTCTTCCGTAACACAGTCATGTCGTCTGGTAAAACGCCAAAATAGACCGGTTTTCCGCCGCTTTCCATCACGGCTGCGCTTAGGCTGTAGGCGTTTATATCATAAATTTTTCCTGGAGGAAGCTTTTCGCCTGGTTCAGTTACTTCATTACCTGTAGAGAGAACTGCCACCTTTGGGATAGCGTGAACTTTAACTTTATTCATTCCTATTGAAGCTAAAACTCCTATTTGACGTGAACCCAGCCGCTGCCCAGCCTTTAAGACGGTTTCGTCTTTTCTTATGTCTGCTCCGGCTTTCATGACATTCTCGTTTTTTGCTACCGCATTGTAAACGTAAATTTCATCGCCCTTGCGCTCTGTTTGTTCAAACATTAAAACGGCGTCTGCGCCTTTTGGTATGGGGGCGCCTGTTGCGATTTCTGCGGCTGTGCCTTTTTTGACCATTATTTTGGGGAGTTCTCCAACATTCACCGTTCCACAAACTTTCAGTTTCACTGGCTTGTTTTCCTCTGCGCCGAAGGTGTCCTCTGCTTTTACGGCGTATCCGTCAACTGTTGAGCGGTTGAAAGGCGGAATATCCATTGGGGCTGTTATGTCTTCTGCGAGAACCCTGTTCCAAGCCTCTAAAAGCGGGATTTCCTCCACGCCTAAAGGCTTTGGTTTAAAATATTCTTGAATGACCTTTTTTGCCTCTTCTAATGTTAAGAGTTTTCTAAACATTATCATCCACCAAGTCCACGTAATCAAATAAGTTTACTGAAACGGTTTCGCCTTCTTCTAAGCCCTCCCTATTTTCTGGAACCACCACATACCCATTAGCCCTTGTCATGGTTGAAATTATTCCTGAACCACGGGCACTTATGGGCTCTGCGAAAAGTTCGCCTTGGCGCTGGAAAACATGGACACGGACAAAGGTTTTTCTTCCTAAAAATGTGCTGATTCGCCTAGTCATTCTCGCCTTCACTAATGGTCTGCGCTCTTCCCGCTTTAGTCCAAGCATCTTACATATTAACGGCTTCACAAAAACTTCGAATCCAATCATTGCCGCAACGGGATTACCGGAAAGAATGATTATTGGCTTTCCATCTGCTATGGCAAGGGCTGTGGGCATGGCTGGACGCATAGCCACTCCATGCACAATAACGCCAGGCTTTCCAATTTTGTTAACCGCCTCTGGAACAAGGTCTGTGGCTCCAACGCTTGTGCCGCCAGTTGTTATCACAGCGTCAGCCTTTTCTAGTCCCCCTCTTAATTTCTCAAAAATTTCATTCACGTCGTCTTTGGCAATTCCTAAGTCAATGGGTTCGGCGCCCAATTCACGGCATAGGTTTGAGAGAGCAAGCCTATTAACCTCAAAAATTTGGTCTTCCTTTGGTTTTTTGCCTACTTCCACGAGCTCGTTTCCTGTGGCTAAAATGGCGATTTTTGGTTTTTCAAAAACCTTAACTTTGGCGTTTCCTAAGGCAGCCAGCAAACCTAGATGATGAGGTTTCAAGCGGGTTCCAGCTTTTAATGCCACTTCGCCTTTTGAGATATCCTCGCCTTTTTTGGAGATGTTTTCGCCCGGCGTTACTGAAGTCCAAACTTCAATTTCCATGTCAACTTTTTTAGTGTTTTCCAACATGACAACAGCGTTTGCGCCTTTTGGAATCGGGGTTCCAGTCCAAACTTGTTTTGCTTCTCTATTACCTATCTCGTCTTTATTGGTTATGTGGAGGGTTTTTGGCTTAAACTGTGAGGCTTCAATAGTATCTTCAGCCCTAACAGCGTATCCGTCAACGGCGGAACGGTCAAACCTTGGCAAATCTTCTCTGGCTATTACATCCTCTGCGAGAACACGGTTCAACGCTTCATGCAAAGGAACAACAACGGTCTTCAAATTTTCAATTTTTAAATTGTCAAAAAATAGTTTTAATGCTTCTTCTATGGTTGTTAGTTTTTGAAATCCCCTCAACCGTACCAAAAAGGCACCCATAAACACCATTGCAGAGAATATAAAAAACTTATCTAACTATAAGGCTATGGTTTTCCGAGCTCTTTTTGGAGAATATCACGCATTTTAATGGCGTCCAAGTCCAAAATTGGGCTTTCGCTTATTATGACGGGGTTTAGTTTGTATTCGGCTATGACTTTTGCAAGCATTGTGAAGTCTGGTCCATAATCGGCTTCGTCCATTACGTGGTGGCATTTTTCGCCTTTTTCCGTGAACTCTACCTTTGTGAAGTGGCAGTGCATGTTTTTGATGGCGTCTGCTCCAAGGCGCTTCTCAATTTCTTCCAAAACCTTGCGAAAATCATCTACAGTTTTAAAGCGTCCCCTGTCTCGGGCGTGCAGGTGTGCCCAATCAATCACGGGCTGAGTTTGCTCCACTTCCTCGCATAAGCTTAAAATTTCATCTAAGCTTCCGAATTGGGATGGTTTGCCCATGGTTTCTGGTCCAATTTTAACGTTCTCTATTCCCAAATTTTTCAATGTCTCAACTGTTTCCCTTACGGCTTCCAAACAGTTTTTAAAAACTTCTTTTTGGTTTCTTTTGCCGTAAAATCCAGGATGAAAAACCACTATATACGCGTTCATCCATTGGGCTGCTGTTGCGCAGGCGATTAGGCGTTGTTTGCTCGCTTCTATGATGTCTTTTCCGCCGCAGAAGTTTATGAAGTAGGAGCCATGCAAACTAAGCCAAACATCCTTTTCTTTTGCTTCTAAACCAAGTTTTTCAGCTTCTTCTCTCTTCATTTGTGGTTTTGCACCCCAACGAACGGCTTGATACTCAAAAGCATCAAGTCCCTCCTCACGCAAAAGTCTCGGGACATCTGATAAAGCCACCTTCATCATCTTAAATGTGGGAGGAACGCCTGCGGGACCAAATCTGGGATGGTCAGCCATTTAAAACCCTATAACCACTATTTCCTTCTATACCGATAACCTTTTCGAGCGTATTCTCCATAAATTAAGACGGTTATGGCGCAAATCCAAGCCGCAGCATTTTGAAAAGCCAAATATTTTCCAACATTATCTGAATCCACTAAGGGCTTAATTATGATTCCTATGCTTAAGACAAAGTCTCTGAAGGTTGGAGCAGCAGATAATAAAGCATTATTTATGCCTGAAAAAATTGCGCCTATAGGCGCTAAGGCTTCTGCTGTACCCTTCACAAAATTGAGGAGTGATGGGTTGTTTTGATAGGCATTTGATATTGTTCTGTAAATGAGTTGCGGATAGGCTAAGAGGGAAACTATTAAAACGAATATTGAGAAAAGCAAGAAAACTGTTAGGGCGCTTTTTATTGTGGCTCTTGCGAAATGAATTTTCTGCCATATAAACGCTATACTTTTAACGCGCAATAATCCACTTTTTATTTTACCAAAAACCTTTGCCTCCTTCCTTCTTTTCGTAGGCTGAGTTTTTCCTTTTGTTGTTTCAGGGGGCTTTATTGTAATGTGCCTTGTTAAATAAGTCCAACTTGCGGCGAGCGCAATTATAACCGCGATTGGAACCAAGTGGAATAGTGGACTTATTGCTAATGTTATTGTCCAATCTGTTCCTGGAAATTGGAGGCTAAATTGTAGGGGAGTCTCGTTAACTCCGAGGTTTATGGCGTAAAGAACAATAGCGTATTCGATTAAGGCTGCTATTATTAGGAATAATATGATGGCGGTTAACCCCTTTAATGTGGTCCACCGAATCATTAAACGTTTTTGGGTTTTTTTAGTTGCCAATTGATTCACCATTAGCTTATGCTTTTAATGCTTTGGTGCTTGAAATATTTAAAGTTCTGATTAAAAAATGTGCTGCTATAGAAGTTTAAAAGGTCTTTGCGTTAAGATTTATGACAATGGAAATTCATGTCCACATTTTGGGCATTTAGCCATTCCACATTGCACAGATGAGGGGCATCCGGAACACGCAAAGGCTCTACCATAAGTTATGTTGAAGGCAAAACCGCATTTTGGACATTTCACCATGGATTTTGATTGTGTTTTCATCATTTTCACTTTCATAATCAACCATCCATTGGAATTTTAAAAACCTTTCTTGAGAAGCGTCGCCTTTTTATTCGAAAATTTTAACAATACTTGACACTAATATTATGGTTTAAGCGTATACAAGAGTGTTTGCGGAGAATGAAATAGTCTGGGAATAGGATGCAGAAGCCAAATAAGATTGAAAGGATGGAACTTTACAGAGATCGTAATACTCAAGCTTTTCTAAGCAAATTTTTGAGCGGCGAAATAAACGAACTTGAACCCATTTATGACCCCAAAGTTGGTTATCGTTATCCAATCGTTGAAACTATTCTTGGCGACGCTTCCGAAGTTGAACCCTTCTTAAACAGACTTTTCGAAGCGGGTATACTCAAAAAAAGACTTTATGACAAAGTAATTTACTGCCCAAAATGTGACTCCGCAAACATTTCTATCCATTACTGTTGTCCATACTGCAAATCCTTCCACATTCAAAGAAGCGCTTTAATAGAACATGTTAAATGCGGTTACATGGATGTTGAAGAAAACTTCAAGAAGGGCAATAAGCTTGTCTGTCCAAAATGCCATGAAGAATTGAAGAAGGCTGATGTTGATTATAGAAAGGCTGGAACATGGTGCACCTGCAAAGATTGCAATAAAAGCTTCGACATCCCCATTGCCGCCCACTACTGCAGAGACTGCCACGCAAATTTCACCTTTGAAGAAGCTGTGATTAAGGATGTTTACGCCTACAGCCTCAACGAAGAAGTGAGGGAAGAAGCGGCTTTAGGCTGGGTTATAATCTCGCCGATAAGAGATTTTCTCGTTGAAAATGGGTTCGAAGTGGAAAGCCCAGCCTTCGTGAAAGGTAAATCTGGAGCAAATCACATGTTCGACATCGCAGCTTATATGAAAGATGAAAAGCACAAAATAACAGTAATCGACATAGCCACATCCACCGAAAATGCCGTTTCAGAACAGCCAATAATCGCCCTCTTCGCCAAAGTTTTCGATGTTTCTCCCGAAAACGCCTATTTAATAGCAATTCCAAAACTGAGCGAAAACGGCAAAAAAATGGCTGAACTATACAATATTACTGTGATAGAAGCTAAAAACCAAAAGGAAGCAATAAAAGCCATAAAAGAAAAAATGCTCTAAAAATAAAATTAGCCTTCTGTAAAAACGGTAATATTGCCCCTTTCCGTGACAACTTTCGCAATAAACTCTTCTGGCAAACTAATGTCAGCACGAATGTAGATTGCTTCTTCCCCAGCATTTATGAACCAGTTAGCGTTGTAGCGTTGATGATTTGTTGCGTTGATTATCCATATAGAAACGATGTGCGTTGTTATTGGACTATTGTTTCTTAAATCGAAACTTGCGCCATTAATTATTGCTCTCACAGCGAAGAAATCTATTTCTACAACTGTTTGGTTTACATCCAACCCTTCGTCGAAAAATTCTATAAGCAAAGTGCCATCTTCTCTAACGTAGCTTCTCCAATTTTCTGTTATGTTAACTGCATATTCGTTCCACTCATTTGACGCTGGTTGGCTTCCTTCAGTTGCATTAAACCCTGAATTACTAAAGCTTAGCTCTGTCCAATTATATGCCCTTAAGAACCACTTTTCAGCCGCTTCTGTGACATTGTATTTTATGTATATTTCTATTCCGTCCACATAATCTAGCGGATACGTGGATAAATCTATTACAAAATTGTTGTTGATGTTGAGGCGGTAGATGTCGGATGTGGTTGCTTTGAATTCTATCCAATCGACTTTAAGTTCAAACTGTGTTTCTGTCGCCTTAACTCCTTTAATTTTAACTTTCCAGTTTCCCTCTTCATCTCTATAATTGGTGGGGTTGGTTGTTATGGTTTGGTTTTTTGTTACATCTGTCAAGCCTATTATGTCGGTCATGTAGCCGTCTCCGCTTGTTGGATATTCGTTGGTTTGGTAATTATAAAGTTGGAATGTTGCTGTCACGTCTGGTGTTGTGAAGCATGAATCTATAAACCATTCAAGTTGTATCCAGTTTGGGGTGTTTGCCGTTCCCAAAAATTCCACTTCTACCGTTTGTGTTAAGGTGGGCATTTTACATGAAATTAGCCGTGCATTTTTAACTCTTGCATTTATGCTTTCGCCCATATACCTAATTTTGTCAGTTTTGCTTCCCCCCTCCAGCGTTTGCACAGCCATGAAGAAGGCATATTCATAATCTGTTGTAGTTCTATGCTCAACAAGGGGCAACTGGCGTGATGTAGATTCCGTTTGGAAATCTAATCCCACAGAATAGCTTGTAGAACCTGATTTGTATGCAATTGAGCCCATGATTAGATAATTGCCGCTTTCGGCAACGTAATTGTTCACAATTTTGTCATACCAAGTGTTGCTGGCCGCCGGAATAGATTCGTTTTCATCTTCAGAGTAATAGCTGCTTTCAAACTCACTTAGTTTTATGGCAATTATATGCGCATAATTTATACCGGCAATGCCGGGGGTTCCAGAGGAGCAGTATTGAATTTTAAAATTGTGAGATGCCGCGTTAAGATTCACTTTTCTCATAACTCCGAAAGTGTAATAATTAGCTGTGGTGCCGCTTCCAGGTCTGCCAATGGCTTCTGCGTGGACTATCGTGTCGTCTTGGATTAATCGTATGTTAACGTCGCGGTTTGTTGCAGAGCCTCTATAATTTGCAGTTGCTATTATTAAATATTCTCCATCAATAGGCGGTGTGAAAGCTAATGTGACCTTATCTTGCCATTCCGTGCTGCCCGTTGTTGAGAGTCCTTCGCTTTCAGCGTATTCTGCTGGTATGCTCATGAGTATTATTCTTGCGTTTCTTATAGAAGCTGCGGCTGCTACATTGTTTGTGCAAAACTGAATTTTAATGGAATAGCTTACGCCTTGGTTAAAGGTTATGTGTTTTAACCCACAGAATGGATACCAATCCGTTAGGTCTTTAATTCTGTACAGAAGTTCCTGATATGCCACCGAGTTTATTGCTAGTCTTGCTTTAGCTTGATAGGTTGTGCTTGAACCTTGAACTTCTGCTGATGCGATTATGGTGAAGTTCGCAGTTATCTGCGGTGTAAATTCTATTGAAACCTTGTCTTGATATACTGTGCTTGTAGTTGAGGATATTTCAAGACTTTCTTGATATCTAACTTCATAGTTAGGATAACTTCGGAAACTCATGTAAACGTCATCATTGGATATTAAATTTGATATGCCGCCAGAAACATATTCTGTAAAACCGTTAAGAACGTAGCCGCTTGGATTAAAAATTTGGGTTTTTTCCTCTCTAAACGTTTCCGAAGTTCCATCCAAAAATTTTGTTTCAGTGTAGGTGCCGCCTAATCTGCTGCCCGCAATTATTCTATATTCGCTTTGTGCAGTAAACCACGAAGAACGTGTAACTCTTGTAATATTGGCTATTCGGATGTTCTCTTGCATTCTTTCCAAGTCGAACTGGTTCATTTGATAACTCCATAAAACCACGTTTGAAACTATAAGCACTATTAGAATTAGGCTTAGCATCACAACTATTACATTACTAACGCCTTTCCTTGCTTGTTTGAATTTTTTAAGGAGCTTTATAATAGTCTGCAATATGCGTCCCCCTTGTTGTTACAATGTCTATGTAGTACAGGCTGTTAGGCACCCAAACGTATGAAATGTTAAGCCATCCATGCTTGCCTATTTCCAGGGTGAAAGGTGAAGAGAAAGGCTGAGATGTATGGTTAACATAAACTGCGGAAACGTGAATGGCGACTTTCCCAACATTGCGCAAGTATACTTGAATGTTACCTGTTGAATTGTTAAACCATAAATCTTCAGCAACGATGCGTTCGCTCATTATTTCCCGCATGTTGGTCGTTATGACATAGGTGGCTGTTGTGGCAATTGCCATGGCGCCTACAGCCACAACTGTAAGCAGAAGGTTGCTTAAAACTGGAGTTATAGCCCGTGAATCTGAGAAAAATCTCTTAAAATCCTTCCTCATCTTTCCTTCACCTATAGGAAGAGTTTTAGGGCTATGTAGCCGCAGAGCATCATGATTATGCTGTGTTTTAAGCCAGCGTTTATCGTTCCCTCTCCCATTTTTCCAGCAATTAACCCGCCGAAGAAGGCTTGGATTGCGGCTAAGTGAAAGAACATGCGTTGCATTTCTTCTGGTGATGTTACCGTTGCCCCGAGGGTGGGTAAGCCTTCTATGCTTAGGAAAAACGACCTGAAAAGCAGTATTATTGTGAATAAGAATACGAAGAATGCAACATAAATTATTGCAATGTACGGTCTTGTTTGGTTTCGCCTTTCCTTGTCCAGCAAAAGTGTTGTCTGAATAAACTTTCCAGTTGGGTCAAAAACCTTTTCCACATGCCCTCCAGAACGGCTTGCCTCAATTATTAATGGTACTGTTCTTCGAACAAGAATTGTGTTGACCCGTTTTCCTAAAGCCAACAATGCCTCTTCGAAAGTCATTCCCCAAGAAATTTGAGTATTCATCTTTCGCAGTTCTGCTGTGAGGGGACCATAGTTCCTTTTTGAGGCTTCTTCGAGGGCTTGGGGAAGCGTCATGCCCGTCTCTTGGGCTTGGACAAGGGTTCTGAAAAGGTCTGGTAAATGTTCGTCTATTGCTCTTCGCCATTTATAATCAACATAGTTTAGAATTGTGGGGGGCGAAACAGCAACTATTACGGCAAAAAATACGAATTCATCGAGGGTTTTGCCTCCTCCAAACATGATATAAGCGAAAAGGATTATGGCGGAGGCTACGGAAACCGAGGGAACCCACGCAATTTTTTTAATTCGCTCTTCTATTTTTGGCATTCCACTACCACTTTGGTGATATAGCATCCAATATTATGAGAAACATTATGGAGCCCAACGGTATTCCAATATACGTTAGCAAGCTTAACAACAGGTTTGAGCTTAACACGCCGAAAAAGCCTCCGCCCATCATCTCCATCACCGCCAACATAATTATAAGAAGCAGCGGTCCAGTCACGATCAAAGCTACATAAAATTCTGATAATATGGATAGCGTATCCGAAAATTTGCGGAGACTTATCCTCTTGAGCTTCATGTACTGCCTAGACTTTTCCCGGAGATAAGCGGATAGGTTTCCTCCTGAATGGATTGTGGAAATGAGTCCTTGAAGCATTTCACGAAACCTTTCGGACGAAGTTCGTTTAGATGCTTCTTCTAAGGCGGAGATTATGTCAAAACCAAAAAGTCCCACGTCTCTAACAATGTTTTTTGCTTCTATGGAAACGGTCAATGGTTCACTGAGGTTTGAGAGAGAATAGAAAATTTTTTCTGGAGAAACACCAGCTGTTGTAAGGATTGCCATATAACCAGTAGTGAAGGGCAACTCGTCTTCCAGCTCTCTTTTTAGCTTGTCCGCACGATAGACTGGATACGCATAAAACCCTATAACCGAGAAGGCGCTTGTGAATAGGCTTCCGCCTAAGCCGAAAAGGATTGCGGGCAAAGGTGGGATTTTGAAAAAGAAAAATAGCGTTGTTGGAACGAGGGCTAATGTAGAGAGTGAAGCCAAAATCGCCACGAAAATTGTTAGGCTGACATATGCCTTAAAATTAACCTTTAACTCTGACCTTTGCAAATTCAAGTCCAAATCCTTGAAAAGCGGGAGTAAGCGTCCTATCTTTCCGCCAATGAGTTGGTAAGCTATGGTGTGCGTTTCCTTCAACTCAAATTTGTGCCTTTTTGGCACTTCTTCTGATTCTGTCTTTGAAGGTTTTATGGATGGCAGCTTAAACATTGATTTGAAACGGTTGAAAAATTGTTTGATTTTTTGGTAACCCTTGCTGCTTTTCATTTCAATCCCACCCTCGCCTTTTGGAAAACCCTATTTGGATTAGTGTAATATTCGCGGATTACGTTTGAAACGTCAATGTGGCGTCTTATGCCCTTCTTAACCATCCACTCTAAAACGGTTTTTCTGCGCTGCAACTCTCGTCTAATTTCTTCTTCACTTATGTCCATTTTCTTCATGTGTTTTTCAAGGATGCTACTATGACCAGAAAATACAAACTTATCATCTTTTGGGTTCCAGCGAAAAACATCTTCCGTTAGTATGCTCTTTGTTTTCGAATTTAACCCTAAAACCTCACTTGTTACGCTAGCTCTTCTTGCGGGTTTTCCCTCGATTTCTGTTCTTGTCATGACCATTATGACGTTGGTCATGGCTATAAGCGGTTTTGGAATGTTCATTGGTTCGGATTGTAAACGATTTATTGTGGCTTCAACGGATTCTGCGTGAATTGTGCTCATTCCTAAATGGCCTGTTGCCATGGCTTGAAAAAGCGTGTAGGCTTCTTCTCCTCGGACTTCGCCTACGATTATGTAGTCTGGTCTTTGTCTAACAGCCGCCTTTAACAAGTCGAAGAGGGTTATTGTGCCGCCTTTTCTGTCTTCGTGTCCAAAACCGAGTCTTACAACTGAGGGTATCCAGTTTTCATGGGGGAGGTTAAGCTCTTGTGTGTCTTCTACGCTTACTATTTTCATTTCCGGCTTTATGAACATTGATAAACAATTCAGCATGGTTGTCTTTCCAGAAGCCACACCCCCAGCGACAAGCACTGAAGCCCTATTTTCTATTATGTACCACAAGAAGGCAGCCATTTCCGAAGAAATCGTGTTGAAAGCTATCAAATCTGAAATGGTTAGGGGGTCAACTCTGAAGCGTCGGATTGTGAAGGTTGACCCTCTTCTGGTTACTTCATTTCCATAAGTTAGTTGCACACGGCTGCCGTCTGGAAGGGATGCGTCCAAAATTGGGGATGCTATGGAAATGTTTTTTCCAGCCAAATATGCCAAGCGAATTATGAAAGAGTTCAATTCTGCTTCGTTTTTGAATATTATGTTTGTTGGTAGGGATTCGTAAAGCCTGTGCCAAACATAGATTGGTATGTTGACGCCGTCTGCGGATATGTCCTCGATTAGGTGGTCTTTCATTAACGGGTCTATCTTTCCGTAGCCTATAAAATCCCGTATGAGATAGTATATGAGTTTGTCGACGGCTTCTTGTGAAACTTTTATCTTATATTTTTTAATTATTTCTCTTGTTTTTTCTTCAAGATATTTTTCTGCCTTCTCCTTTGTTTCTATTTCTTTTAGAGATACATCCAACTCTTCCATCAAAAACGCTTTTATCTCTTTTAGAAGCCTTTCCTCATCCTTTTGTAGGGTCGGTTCTACAACTTCGTAGAGGATTTTTTGGGTTTCTGGGTCTTTAACTATGGCTGCGTAAACATAGGGTTCTTTTATTGGGTAGACTTCTCTGAAGACTGTTGGCTTTTTTATTTCCGCCCCTATTGTTATGGTTGGTTTTGTTTCTTCTATGGTTTTTGGGGCTTTTGGCATCGGTTTTCACCGTTGTTTGGCTTAGAGTGTGGGGTGTTTTTCCATAAGTATAGTGTGTCGTATGTCTTAATAAGTTATATGCATAACTAATCTTTAGCATGCTTAACACTAACAACCAAAAAGCACAATTCAACGTTAAACTTCTAATTCATAAACAAACTTACTTATATCTCGCCCTTCTCTTTTGGCGCTTCTTCTTCTGTTTTCGCATCCTCTTCTTTTTCCATTTAGCCCGTATAGGCGACACTCTCCATAATTTTAAGCCTACTCTATTGTTGCATGCCTACGCTTTAAATCCTCCTCGGTTCTCCCCATTCGATGCATTAACTCCACAATTAAGCTGTCTAAGAATACCATACAATTGTTTTCGAAGACGCTTCCCAACGGAGTCAACGGTTCCCTTTCACCCATAATCTGCCTAGCCAAATAATCCTCTTCCCTCGGCCAACCCATCTTTGTCCTTCCTTTAACGGTCACTACGAGGTCAGCCATTTGACCCAGTGGGGATTCTGGAAAGGATGTGATGGCAATTACTGTGGCGCCTATTTCTTTAGCTGCTGTGCTTGCTGTTAAAACCATTTTTGTGGCGCCTGTTCCAGAAATGGCTATGAGGAGGTCTCCTTTTTCGGCTGCTGGTGTGATGGTTTCGCCCAAGAAGTAAACGTTAAATCCCAAATTCATCAAGCGCAAGGCGAAGGCTCTGGCGACGAATCCGCTTCTTCCAATGCCTACAATAAAGATTTTTCTTTCCTTTGCTCCTATAAGAAGCTCGATGAATCGTTCCACTTCTTGTATGTTAAGTTCTTCAATGCACCGTTTAATTCCCTGAATGATTTCTTCCGCCGCTGCCTTGAGCATTTCCAACTTTTTAGCCTCGAAACCCATTAATTAGGTCTGTATTAAAAGCCTTATGGTTTAAATTGTGCCTTTCAAAAGCTGGTTTAATGATGGAATTGGAACGTATAGGCGGATGTAAATTGCTGTTAACAAAATTCCAATAGTTATGGCTATGAGAATAAAGTCGTTTTTATGCATTTTTAACACGTAAAGGTTTGTGCGCTTTTTGGTTGCTCCCCAAGCACGGGATTCCATGGCTTCTGCCAACTCTAGGCTTCTTCGGATTGCGCTTACGATTAATGGTATGAGAATTGGAATGTAATTTCTAACTCTTTTGAGAAAGTTTCCCCGCTCAAGCTCTAGACCCCTAGCCTTTTGGGCATCCATTATTGTTTGAGCTTCTTCGGCTAAAACTGGGACAAAGCGTACAGCAGTTGTGAAGGCAAAGCAGAACTCGTAGGGCATTCCTGTCTGTTCTAGGGCTAAACCTAAATGGTCTGGTGATGTTGTCAAGAAGAAGATTGAGAAGGATTCTATTAGGACTATGAAACGTAGTGTTAAGGCTATGGCATTTTCTAGGCTTTCTGCTAATCCACGTCCTCCAAAATAGGCAACAGCGAAATTTGTTATGAAAATTATTGTGGCTAAGAATGCGCCTCCACGCATTGAACGAAGCCATTCCCGTTTAACTCCAGCCAAAACGACGAAGGGTATCTGTATGACAAAAAGTACGATTAGGGGTAGGAGTTCCCAAAAGATTATTGCTATGACAAAAATTGCGATTACATAAATGAATTTTATTCTTGGGTCTAAATTGTGAATTGGCGAATAAACCCTTCGAAATTTTAATCCGTCAAAAACGCTCATTTGATGTCGCCTCCAACATTTTAAGCAGTATTTCCCTTGCCTCGTAAACGTCAATGACGTTTCTTGGCAGTTCCAAGTTCGGCATTTGTATGAAAATTTGGGCTATTTGAGGCGGAACTATGGACGCTTGAGTCAAGACTTCCTCGTTTGTTAGAATCTCTTTTGCTTCGCCGTCTGCAACAATTTTTCCTTCCCGCATTAAAACAACTCTTGGGTTACATTCAGCCACAAACTCCACATCATGCGTAACAATAATCACAGTTTTCCTCTGCGTTTTCATCTGCAAAATAAACTGTCTAAGCTTCTCTTTCTGTTGATAATCTTGCCCAATTGTTGGTTCATCTAATATGAGTATTTTTGGGTTCCAAGCAAGAACCGAGGCGAGGGCTACCCGTTTTCTTTCTCCACCGCTAAGCATGAACGGCGAAGTTTTCTTGTATTGGGCTAATCCTAAAAGGTTTAGAGCCCACTGGACTCTGCGTTTTATGATTGACTCTTTGAACCCAAAATTTTTTAATGCGAAGGCTATCTCCTCTTCCACTGTTTCGCAGAAAAGCTGATGGTCTGGATTCTGAAAAACAAAACCCACTTTTCTGGCTAGGGTTGCCACGCTAACTTTCGTTGTTTCAACATCATCTACAAGGACTCTCCCTTTTGTCGGCTTTAGCAGTCCATTAAAATGTTTAACGAGGGTTGTTTTTCCAGCACCGTTTTGTCCCATGATGGCTACAAATTCGCCGTTTTTGATTGTTAGGGATACGCCCTTTAATGCTTCTACGCCGTTTGGATACCTAAAGTAGACGTCTTCCACTTCAATCATGAACTTTTAAAGCCTCCTTTAGGAGATTTGCCATCTCGTCAGATGACAAGGGAACAGTATTGCCCAATTTTATTCCGTCCTTCCTTAAAATGTGGTAGAGGCGTGTGGCCTTCGGAATTCCTATTCCAATAAGGCGTGCCTCTTCGGAGCTTAAGATTTCACGGGGTTCACCGTCCAAAACAACCTTGCCGTCATCCATTACGATTATGTGGTCAGCATATCTAGCCGTCAAATCGAGCCTATGTTCAACAAGCACAACAGTTATTCCAAGTTTCTTATTCAATTCATAAATTACTTCAAAGATTTTCTTTGCACTTAGCGGGTCAAGGAAAGAGGTTGGTTCGTCTAAAACCATAACTTCCGGCTGCATAGCCAATATTGAAGCGATGGCGACACGCTGTTGCTGCCCCCCAGAAAGTTCATGGGGCGCCCTCTCCCTTAAATCATATATACCCGTAAGATTCAGAGCCCAATCAACCCTTTTTCTTATCTCTTCCCTTGGCACCCCAAGGTTTTCAAGTCCGAAAGCAACATCCTTCTCCACAGAAAGGGCGAAAAGCTGGTTTTCCGGGTTTTGGAACACAAGTCCCACATGTTTTGCCATTTCATAAATTGGATTTTTTAGAACATTCAATCCAGCGACTGTTATTTCTCCCTTTAATTCGCCTTGATAAAAGTGAGGTATTAATCCGTTGAAGCAGCGGCAGAGGGTTGTTTTTCCACACCCGCTCGGACCAGTTATGAGAGCGAACTCGCCTTTCTCTATTTTTATGGAAACATCGCTAATTGACGGTTTTGTTCCGCCCGGATAAGTGTATGTGAGGTTTTTTGTTTCAATCACTGGCATGCTTTTTGTGCCTACCATTTTTAAGCGTCATTTTGGGTCATTTAAGAGTAGCTACTTAAATATGTTATACTAAAATGCTATGCCACACTCGCCAACTTTTCTTTAAGAAGCCTTAAACATCGTTTAAGCCCAGTTTCAATATCTCCAACACCATTTACGCCGGCGGCTGTGGAGTGTCCACCTCCCATGCCGTGGAGATACTCGCCTAAGGGTTTGGCTATGTCTTTGCCTAAATGTATGCCTGTCTTCTCGTGAAACTCGCGAACGCAGCGTAAACTAATTTCAAGATTTTCATTCTTCTGCCCTGCCACCACAGCCACGTGGGCGCCCAGGTCAATTATGGCTCTTGCTGCTGAGGCTTGGTAAGCGCTTACGTGGGAAAAGGCAATTATCCATTCTTCAACTTTGAAAAGTTTGGCTCTTCTACATGCCTTCAGCCTTGCAACTCTTTCGGAAAAGTCCATGGGTAAAGAAAGCAAAGCTAATGTTTCCTGTGCGTTTACGCCTGCGTCTATGAGTTCTGCAATGGATTTTAGTGTTGAAGAATTAGCTAATACAAAATGGCGTGTGTCGAAAGCTATGCCCAAAAACAATGCTTTAGCCTCATTTGCGCCTGGTTTTAGATTCATTTCTTTGTAGAAGTTGTATATGATTTCGCATGTAGATGATGCTTCTTCATTGCTTATGCAGATTTTTGCCATCTGTTCTGTTTCTGGGTGGGCAGCGTGATGGTCAATGACTATGAGAGGAGCCTTTAACACTTTGACCTTCTCAGCCAAATCATTGAGTTGTTGGATTGTGTTTGTGTCAAGCAAGACTATGGCGTCTGCCCTTTCAATGTTGGAGTGGGCTTTAACTTCTATTGGAATATGTTTAAGAAGATGTTTTGAAAGGCGGCTTATTCCTTGAGCTGCCACAATTTCAACTTCAACTTTCGGCTTTAAACTTTTTAATAGACTTGCGAAAGCATAGGCTGAGCAGATGGCGTCTGGGTCAGCATTATGGTGGCATAATAAAACAACAAGTTTAGCATCCATCTCTTCCAAAAGTTTCATTATTTTTGTGAATGACACTTTAACGCCCTCAAATATTTATCAACAGAAACAAACGCTTCTTTAACAGCTTCTTCCGCAAGCCCCTTCACGTCAAAATCTTTCATCAACGGCGACAAAACCACATCCACATCTATTGTTACAGTCACGGGTTTTGTGCCTTCTACCTCAACGCTTATGTTTAGTGTTTCTATCCTTTTTGAAGGAACTCTCGATGTAACATACTCCCTCGCAGCATTTTCTGCAACAGTGCAGAGTTCTTCAATTTGTTCGCTTGTTAACTCTGGTATGTCCATCTCTTCCAAAAGTTCCACCTAATCAGTTTCTATTAAGGCTGAGATGGAGAAACTGGGCTTAAGTCTTGCTGGAGCTTGGTTTGCAAATCTTTTATTTGGCTTCGTAAGCGTTCTTCTTGTTTTCCTAAAACTGCTGCTCGGGTGTTAAAAAGCTCCTTTCGCTCATTCAAGTCAGCCACAGTTTTGGCTTTTTCAGACTTCACTAAAAGCGAGCCGATAGCCTTGTATATGACTGCATCATCACTCATCTTCTCTAATTCGCTTAAGGCTTGTTCGATTTCTGTTAATTCAATCTCCACTTGTTGCTTTTGAACTAGCACCGACTGGAGTGTTTGTTGAAGCTGCTGAAGCCTTAACAGTCGTTCTTGAACTTGGGGTGGAAGCTTCGAAATTTCGTCACTCACTCTCTATCCTTCCATTGCACATCATTAAGCCAAGCTATTAATTAAGCATTTTCCGTAAAACACACAAATTACCTATCTAGGGCTTTTCCAAAACTTCTATAACACTCGCCAAAGAGTTTATCCACCTTAAAAAAGCATTTAACGTAGCACGCAAAGCCACCGTATCCTTGGCTTCAACCCTCAAAATCAGCGAATCTTCTATCCTTTCAACGTTTGCCTTTGAACGGGCTGTAGCTGGCTTTTTAACCTCTGGCTCCAAAGCCTTAAGAAATATGTCCAAATGTTTTTTTGAGGGGAACTTTAACCTAACAACAGCCTTTGCCTTCAAATTTCTAACTCCAAATTAAATGCGATACCCAAATCTGGGGACCAATTTCAGCCATTTCTGGTAGTAGCATAAAAGTGATGATTAAACCTTTTTGTGGACTAGTTTTAATCTGCAATGCCGCATCGCATCTTCTGTTAACGACTTCTTCTAATGAAAAAATTGGCAATGTTAAAAAGTCTGAAAGCGCCTTCTCCAGCTTCCTAACCTCAACATCTTCATTTGACGAGGCTGCGATTGCTATTGTTTTTATTCTTCTTCCCTTCACCATCTCCGCTGCCAGATTCCTTCGAAACCTTACATTGCGAACATAAATGGTTGGTTGGGTTCTTTCCAATCCTTCTGGTTTTACATGAAAAAGCTGTATTTTTCCAACTCCAAATTTCCATCGCTCAACAATCAAAACTTTTTCGGCATTAAGCTCTATGGATTTTTCCGCTATTCCTTCTAAGCTTAGTTTGCCGCGGTTTATCCGCACAGCAAAAGGAATGTTGTAACTAATTTCTCTGCATAGAGTTCTCATGTTTCTTGTTGGCCTTCTAGATGTTGTTAACAGCAAACGTTGCTTTTCAATCAATGTTTAAGTCACTCATAAAATAATGGCGTATTACTCGGTTTCTTCTGTTTCTAATGCTGTCTCTTCTATGGGTGCGCCTTTGGCAACTCTTTTCGCAACTGTTCCAAGCTTTGTTGAGGGTGTGTAAGCTCCACCAGTAAAGGTGAAACCGCATTTTCTGCATTTCCAAACTCCGACACTTACTCTTTTAACCCGCGAAAATCCACATTGGGGACAAGCGTGCGGCTTTTTCATTTCTGTTATTACTTTTATGTAGCGTTTTCTGACCGTGGCACCGTAACGGGCTCCCAAACCTCTGGTGGGTCCTACCTTTTTTGTTCCCATAGGTTTTCACCATTTTAGTTTTTTGCGTATTTCTCCAGCTTTTTCTTTTGCTATGCTTGCAGCTTCTAAAACCTCTTTCGGTGTGAAGTATCCGCTTCCTCCTTTTTGTATTGCACATATGTTGCCGTCATCATCTATTGCCATTGAAAGCCTAGCATCCATCACTTGTTCCTCTTCTAACCATGGGTCTACAACAAGTTTGTCGCTTATCTTTGCAAAAGTAACCGTTATCGGATGCCTTCTTATTGGAAGGGGGATATAACCAGGCTTAATTTTTACCTCGCCCTCTTCAACTTCATAATTTGGCATTTTCGTGTTAAGTAAAGCCGCCACTGCAGCCAAAGCTGAGGCATCTATCAAATTTCCATCGTGATTAAGCACGTAAACATCCACAAAAACAACGAAAACCTTCTTTCCAGGCTCTATACATAATTTTTCTAGGTCGATAGCTTTTGATTCCCTTATTCCTCTGTCAACGATTCTGGCAAGTTCTATGGAGTTTTCGTCTGGTGGTCCAGCTTCAAAGGTTGGTGAAGCCAAGGGCACTAGTTCAGCGTTTACTGTTAGGACGCCTTCGTTTGGCGTGTCAGAGAAGGGTTCTCCTGTTTCAATTTTTGTTCCAACCATGACTTCTGTTTTTCCAAGCAAAACTCTCGCCGAACCTTCGGCCTTTTCAATTATTCCCTGTTCCACTTTTATTTCGCGGTAATCCGTTAGGCCCCTGCCGTCTAAACGTTTTCCTCTGGAAATTAGTTGGGCTATTTGTTTCTGTTTTACGCGGGTAACCATGGCTGACATTATTCTTCAACCTCCTTAGCGCTCACATACTTAGATTTTAATGCTTCCTTTTGCAATGCGTAGATTTTCTTGCAGCCTTCCAATGCTAAATTCACAGCTTTTTCGAACTCTTCGAGAGTTAATATTCCATCCATCTGGAGCAGTGTTATAGCGTTTAGGTTCGGCATTAAAGCCAAGGGAACATCTGCCGTACCCATTTTATCCTCTGCATCCATCAAATCCAATATTATTGTGTCATCGATTTTTCCGGCAGAGCAAGCCACAACCAAATCCCGCATGGGAACGCCCGCATCCGCTAGGGCTAGGGATGCTGCCACTATGCTTGCGCATCTTGTGCTTCCGTCAGCCTGTAAAACTTCAATGAAAATGTCTAAGCCGGTTCTTGGGTAATATTCGAGGAAGATTGATGGTTCGAGGGCTTCCCTTATGACTTTTGAGAGTTCTATTTCCCTTCTTGATGGTGCTGGCGATTTTCTTTCTTGAACAGAGAATGGCGCCATATGATAACGACATCTCAAAACCATCCTGTCCGGGAGCGCCATGTGTTTTGGATGCAGTTCTTTTGGTCCATAAACTGCTGCTAAAATTTTATTTTTTCCCTGTTCTATGTAGGCTGAACCGTCAGCGTTTGATAAGACGCCTACTTCAAGTTTTATTGGTCTTAACTCATCCGGTTTTCTTCCATCCAATCTTAAACCTTTTTTATCAATTAACTTTTCAGTTTTTTCACTCATTTTTTTCCTTCCTTTTCGCTTTTTCTTCTTTTAACATTTGGGTTATGCGGTCTGTAAGGCCGCTTGTGTGGGATTCTTCTTCAATTTTATGTATAGCCATCATTGCCAATTCTTCATCTTCAAGAGTTTTTCCAGTGATTAGTATGACTCCGTTAAGTCCGAGGATTATTTGGCAGTTTGTCTCCTTTTTTATCATGGATATCATGGAGCCTTTTCTGCCGATTACTCGTGGAATTTTTGTCGGGGTGATTCTCATTATTTGTCCTCGGGTTATCTTCCCCAATCCAGGCTCGCCAACTGTTAGTTGGGGGTCGTGGGCTCTGTCGTAAGCGATTATTTTTGCAACTATGAGATCTCCTATATCTAAATACTGGGAAAGCTCGTCCTGTTGTGGTTTAAATGGTCTGCTTAGGACATCAGACGCCCTTAAAATGGCTAAATATGGCGCATTTATGTCGACAGTCCAACCGTTAAATCCAACTTCAACAACGGTTCCTATGACTATGTCTCCAACCCTTGGAATGTAGAAGGCTCTTAAGGCTACCACATTCACTTTCTTATCTTCATATTCCACTATTCCAATTCTTGTGGCATAGATTTTCTTGTCTTCTACGTATGTGTTTTCTCCGGGGATGTAGTCTCCTTCGGCGATTAAATCCCCTGGAGTTACGAGTTGTCTGTTTTCAAAGAATATTGGCATGTTTTACCAAAACCTCGTTAAGATATTATTTTTGCTTCTCCGTTTCCTTTTGTTATCTCTCCAAGTTTTTCTAGGAAAGGTCCATATAAGCCTGCTGGCATTTCAAGGATTCCATACCATGAGCCATCTGCTCGCCATTCCTCCTTCTTTATTGTTCCGAAGCCTTTTATTGTTCCGTAGGCTCTGGCAGAATATTCTGCTGGTATTCGAACGCCAACGGATACCTGTTCCATTTTTAATGGCAAGACTTGCCGAAGAAGTTTTATTATTTCTTTTGCTTGTTCTTCTACGGGTTTGAAGGGGTCGATTGGATAGTGAATGTGTTCCATGGCGTTTTCTATTCGTGTTGGTGGGTGGGGCAGGTTTGTTTTGGGGTCAACACATTGTCTTGATATGAAATCTATTATTTGTCTCCGCTTGTCCTCAATCATTTTTTTGCGCTGTTCTGTTGTTAGCTGCAGTGTTCCCTTTTTCAGTATGATTTCTGCTATTTTGAGGGTTTCTGTTGTTCCAAAGGCTTTGCGGAGACTTTCTTCCGAGACTTTTGTGCCTTTGTTGGCGTCTGAAAATATTGTTTCTGCGACTAAGACTTCTGTTATGGCGGTTATTTTTCCCATGCGATAGTCTAAGGCTTTTTGAGGCTTTACAAGAACTTCAAAATGCTCGTTATCTTTTGTTATTCGTGCAACCGTGTATTTATCACTCATCCTTGTTTCACTTGCCAACGCCTAACTTTTTCATATACCCTTCAATTTTTTCGTCACTTAACATTTCCATCTTCTTTGTCGCTGAAGGAATTACTGCAATCTTTATCCTTGGCGGCAACTGTCTTGCTTCTAAGGCTTTTACTAAACATTTAACAGCCAGTTTCTCTGCTTCTTCAAGGCTCATTTCTTCTCGGTACTCATCCTTCAATATGGCGAGAACGGTTTCTCTTCCAGCGCCTTGAGCCGTAGCCTTATAACCCCTATATGTGCCGCTTGGGTGGGTTCCAAACAAGCGGTTTCCAGTTTTATCAACTCCTCCGAAGATTATGGAAACTCCGAAGGGTCTTACGCCTGCATGTTGGGTGTAAAGTTGTTTTATGTCGCATATTCTCTTTGTTACAACTTCCGTGTCTATGGGCTCGTCATAAGTTAACCTATTACTTTGGGCGTATATGCGGGCTTGGTCTATGAGGATTCGGGCGTCCGAGCTTAAGCCTACTATGGTTGCGCCTATATGCTCGTCCACCTTAAAGATTTTCCATGAATATTCAGCCTCTTCGAGAGGTTCAACATTCTCTTCGGCTCCCAAAACAATTCCTTCAGAACATCTTATCCCCAAAATGGTGGCTCCACGATTTACTAACTCCATGGCATATTCAACTTGGAAGAGCCTTCCATCTGGTGAGAAAACGGTTATGGCACGATCATAAGCGCCTGGTGCTGCAAACACAGACATTTAACATCAACCTCACAACACTTAACACATTTGCAGACTTTCATATAACAACTAAACTAAAAACCTTTTCCTAAATATTTTTAAGCTTATCCTTAGCGGATTTCCGCTTCCTTTTCAGTTCTAAGTTCTGTTGCATTTTTTCGCAGCGTTTATACCATAACCTCTCATAATCTCTTTGAGATACAACCCTATTTCTGAGGTCGGCTATTGTATGAATCTTTTCTTTCTTGCACCATTTAAGGCAGATTTTATAGGCGTCCCAGTCAAGTTCCTCGTCTTCCCAATAAACTGGAACTTCGGAAAAGCCATGTAAGAATGCGGCAAAAGCTCTTGTGTGTCCGTCTACGAAGATTATTTCGTTTTCAAGTTTCTTTATTGGTATGGGTTCCATGGCTTTTGGATTTTTGGCGTCGAAGGTTTTCATTACTTCAGAGAGCTTTTCTGAGCTGATATAGAGTTGGGTTGGTTGTATCTTGTCAAGTTTCATCATGAACGTTTTGGGCATGGGCGGTTATTCTTCCCAATCCAGAAGTCTTTTCTCTCCCTCGATTTTCTTGATATCCGTTATGTCTTGGGTCACTTCCATGGTTCCCAAATACTTTCCATTCTTATCCCTAACAGCAAAATATCTAATGTGTATTAGGCGGTCTTTAAATTGAATCCAGAATTCAGCCACATCCTTCTTGCCTTGTTTAAATGAGTCAAGGATACGGTTTACTATGTGGATGCTTTTTTGTGGATGGCACAATTGCACTTTTCTGCCTATTACAGCCTTAGTTCTAACAAAGACTCTTTTCTCTGCTTTGTTAAAGTATTTGACCGTGTCTTCTTTATCTACAAATGTTATGTCAACTGGAAGCGTATCCAACAATGCTTCAACTTCTTCTTTTGTCAAGGTTCCAGTTTCAAACTGTAATATTCCTTCAGCTGGCGCTTCTCCTTTTTCAATTTTTTCCATTGCCAGCGCTCCTATTAGGTGTGGAGGTGTGAAACAGCAGTATCCAATTTCATCAAATTCGCTTCTTATCTCTTTCCATTCCTGGCTTGTTATAACCCGTAAGGCGGTTGGGAAAAGAATGTTGTTTTCCTTGAAAAAGTGACTTGGAAGAATACTGTTTAGGGCTTCGGCTGTTTCCGCAAATTGCCCTTTAAACTCTTCAAAACTTATGCTGGCATATCGCTCTATTATTTGGCTGAGTTTTTTCTTTTCTTCCCTTATCTTGTTGTGTTCCATCCACATAATTGCTGGTGGCTCAGTAATTCCATGTTTTTCTAAATATGGGAAAAGCACATTTTCTTCCCGCAAATAATGTTTTTCAGAGTCGCGGAAGTCTGCGGCTATATGCTCCAAATTGTGTATTTCGTCAGTAACGTATGTTTTGTCGCTTATTTTTTGAATCTTGTTTGCTATGACATTAAGTTTTTCTACGAGTTGGAGCATGATTTTGTGTTCTTCCATGAGAATGTTGATTGGATGGTCTGTGGGAACTGCGAGTTTCTGCTTTTCAAGTTGTTCTCTGAAAACTGCCATGTGCACATCGCATAGTCTTTGTATTTCTTCTCTTGGCATGCCTTCCCTTATGAGTTCTTCTTCAATCTTTGCAATCTCTAACGAGCTCACGCCTTCTAAAACTTGTCTAAATCTCTCTTTAACTTCTTGAGGTGACGCCCCAGCGTGCAACTGCCTAATTATTTCTTTTAACATTTTCTTTTTGTTTTCGGGTATTTCGCTCATGCCTATTCTTCCTTGATTTTCTTGGCAAGCGCTTTTCCAATATTTATAATCTGTTTAATGTCGTTTTCTGTGGGTGGACCATTAATTTCCAAGGCTCCAACAACTTCCAACTTTGACGAACCCAAAATTTCTTGCACATGCTTTATGGCGCCTCCACCCCAACCATAAGAACTTAAAACGACGCCAAATTTTAGTGGTGGACGTAAAGCCTTTACGAGGTAAGCGGCGTAAACTGCGAGGGGATGCGCTCCACCTAATACTGTTGGTGCTCCTAAGACTATGGCTTTTGAATCCACCAAATCTTTTGCTACGTCACCAATATCCGCCGAGGCTAAATTGTATAGGGCTATTTCTATGCCTTCGGAGGCGAGGGTTTCGGTTATTGGTTGAATCATTTTTTCCGTGCTGTTCCACATGGTTGCATAAACGATTATGGCTTTTTGCCTTGTTTCGCCGTTAACCCACCTTTTATAAGCGTTTAAAATATGTTCTGGATTTTTGTGGATGGGTCCGTGGCTTGGGGCTATCATCTCAATTTCTAAACCCTTTATTTTTTCTATGGCTTTTTGTCCCATAACCCTGAAAGGCATCATTATTTCGCCGAAATATCTTTGGGCGTGAACAAGCAAATCTTCCACTTCATCATCATATAACCCCTTGGCTATATGGGAACCGAAGAAATCGCATGGAAACAATATTTTGTTTTCTTGCGCGTATGTGAACATTGTTTCTGGCCAATGAAGCATCGGCGCTTCGATGAATTGGAGGGTTTTATCGCCTAAGCTTATTTTTTCTTGGTCTTTAACTGCAATTATGCGGTTTTCTGGCACTTTGTAGAAGGTTTGGGCCATTTTTGCGCCTTTAATGGAAGTTATTAATTTGGCTTTGCTGCTTATTTCCATCATGTAAGGTATGGCGCCAGCGTGGTCTGGTTCGGCATGGTTCATTATTATGTAATCAATTTCGGCTGGATCCATTACAAGGCGTGTTTTTTCTTCAAGTTCTTTTTCAAAGCCCGGGTTAACTGTGTCTATTAATGCTTTTTTGTTATTGCCGATTATGAGGTAGGCGTTGTAAGTTGTTCCTTTTGGAAGTGGGATTAGGGCGTCGAAAAGTCTGCGGTTCCAGTCTCTGGCGCCGACCCAGTATATGCCTTTTGAGATTTCGGTTATGTTTCTCCAACTCATTTTTTGTTTTCTCCATTTTTTGAATATTACAATTGTAATAAAGTATATTTATACCTTTCTACACAATACACATAGGAGACAACATAAAATGCTAATCCCATGCGAAGTAGCAGTAAAATGCCTCTTACCCCCAGTCCGAGCCCTAATAGCCAAAACATTAACCACAAAACATAACCTAACACAGGAAGAGGCAGCTAAACGATTAGGAATAAGCCAACCAGCCATAAGCCTATACGAAAGAAAAATGCGCGGCAAAGCCCTAAACCTAGAAAACGAGCCAGAAATCACAAAATTAATAGAGAATCTGGCGGATGCATTAGCCAAAGGCAATTTATCCCATAAAGAATTCATTCAAAGGTTCTGCGAAATCTGTAGAACGATTCGCGCCAAAGGACTATTATGCCAACTACACAAAAACTTCAACCCCGCCCTTGACATGGAAAAATGTGAGCTATGCTTAACAACAAATGCGCTGAAGTGCATGTAAATGGTTAGACGGTGTTTAATATGGCGGCGGCAAATCTTTATAGTGCGAATTATATCCAAAAGAATGGGAGATTAATGTGGGTTATTTGGCTGTTTGGAAAGTTTTGGAAGAAATGATTTTAGAATTTCGAAAAAAGAGCATAAAAATTCCAGCAGAGATTATGGATAACCTAAAGTCTGCCAGAACAATGATTAAAATTTTAAAGGCAGACCCATCCCGCGGAGAAACTATGCAAAAAATTGAGGAATACCTCAGCAACGTGGAATCTTACCTCATATCTGAAGGGCAGAAAAATTTTGGGGTTGAATATGTGAATAAGTGGCTTAAAAGGTTAGACGAAGCCAGCATGCGTATTCCAGACTTGGAAGAGGAAGAAACAAGGTTTGTTCCTGGTTTGCCGCGGGAGCAAAAATGGATTCGAGTTAAACCTTCTGCTGAATTGCCCCTAGAAAAATTGAAAATGTTAGCTAAAGAATCAAACTTATCTTGGGAACTTCAAAGCGATGGTTGTCTGCTTGTTTATGGCGAAGACGTATACCTAAAAGAGTTTGTCAAGAAAATGGCTAAAAAATAGTGTTAGAAGCTGAAAAATAGCGTTAAAAAGTACATAACCGTTAAAGCTTGACGCTGTAAACACTTTTATAGAAAAATCATACAAAAGTGTCTATTACAAGATAAAATTCATCTTTCGGGGAAGGTGAGGGCGTAAACTGAATGCCCTACATTAAAAAAATTGAGCTTAAAGGCTTCAAATCTTTCGGTCCGCAAACCGTTAAAGTAGTGTTAGATAAGGGTTTCACGGCAATTACTGGTCCAAATGGCAGCGGAAAAACAAACATTGTTGACGCAACCCTATTCGCTTTAGGCGAATTAAGCACAAGAAGGCTTCGGGCGGAAAATGCTGCAAAACTAATTTTTCACGGCTCTGAGAAGGCTGGACTGGAAAGGGCGAAGATGGCTAAAGTCATAATTCAATTTGACAATTCTGATGGACGCATGCCCGTTGACACAGCAACCGTTACCATTTCAAGAGAGGTTTACAGAAACGGACAAAGCGTGTATAGGCTTAATGGCAGAAGAATCTCAAGAGCGCACATCTTAGAAATTCTTTCCATGGCTGGGTTAAGCTCCACAAGCCAAAACATAATCTTACAGGGCACAATAACCCGATTGACTGATATTTCGCCGATTGAACGGAGGAAAATTATTGAGGATTTGGTTGGCATAGCCCAGTATGATGCTGAAAAGGCTGAAGCTGAAGAAAAACTTCGGGCGGCAGACCTTTCCATAAGTACTGCCATGGGCAGAATAGACGAAGTGCAAAAGAGAGTGGATGACTTAGAAAGGGAACGCAACCAACTTTTAAGGTACAATTTTCTCCAGGAAGAGATAAAAAAGTTTGAAACCGTGAAGCTGTCGCATGACATGGCGCAGCTACAAAAGAAAGTGAAGGAAATTTCCTCCCAAGCCGATAGCATCCGAAGCAAAGTTGAAAAATTGAGGGAACTTCGAGAGAAGTATAGATTAAAGAGAAGAGAAGTGGAAGGTGAATGGCGAAAATTAAGCTCAGAAATCGTCGAAGAAGGCGGTTCCCAAGTATTAAAGGTTCAAATAAGAATAGGCGAGTTAAAATCAAAACTTACCGAATTAACAACCAAAATAACCTCTGGAAAAACAACCCTTGAAGGCTTAAAACGGATTAGGGAAAACACTCTTCAACAGTATGAATCCATAAGAAAAGAAATTCACGCAAACCGCCTCAAAATAAAACAGTTAAGAACCGAGCATGAAGAAATTTCCAGTCGAATAAAAGCAAAACAGGCTGAACATGACGCTTTGGCAGCTGAAGCCGCTCAACTCTGGGAGAATCTAGGAGAAAACAGCAAAAGAATCCGCGAAATAGAACAGCAAATCAGCAGTCACAACAAAAAACTTGCCTACTTAAAAACTGAACAAGTAAAGCATGAAACAGCCATTAAAATCCGCACCAGACGGCTTAAGGATCTAAAGGACCGCAGAGAAAGATTCACATCTACACTAAGTGACCTTGAAAAATCTTTAGCTGAGCTTGAAAAGGTACAGAAGGAGCAGAAAACTCAGCTTAAAAATTTGGAGCGGATGCTTGAGCGGAGAATCGCCCAAAAAGAAGCCATAGAAAGGGAAATAGCTGAAGCTGGAAAAATAGCAGATTCCGCCCGTGCAGCCGTTGTAGAGTTTGCCACACAAAGAGAAATTGCAGAAACAGTAGCCTCAGAAGAAAAAGCCCTGAGAAGCATAGAAGAATTAGGCGAATTAGGTGTAATTCCAGGCGTTTATGGAAGGCTCCGCAAGCTTGTCAAAATTGACAAGGCTTATCAACAAGCAATTGAGGCCGCAGCTGCTGGATGGCTCGATGCCATAGTTGTTAAGGATTTTGATTCAGCCTTCACCTGCGCAGAAACTTTAAGAAGAATGAAGTTGGGAAGAGTAAAAATAATCCCCCTACAAGGAACGTTAACTCCTAAAACCATAAAAATCCCAGAAAAAGAGGGAATAAACGGCCTAGCCCCCTATTTCATAAAATGCGAAAAACATTACGAACCAGCCATAAACTATGTTTTCGGCGACACGCTAATTGTTTCTGATGATAAAACTGCCTTTGCACTATCAAGCGAAGGCTACAGGGCAGTTACGGTTAATGGAGACCTTTATGAGGCAGGAGGGGCTGCTCTCGAAGGCGGCTACTATCGGGCTCCAATCGACTTTTCCGCAATTATTCCAAGCGAGGTAGCCATAAAAAGTCTCGACGAAGCCGTTAACGCCCTTCAACAGCATCTCTCACGAAGAACAAGTGACATTGCTTCTTTTGAAGAGGAGATAGACAAGACCCGTGTTGAAATTGCACGCTTATCTGAAGCTATAACCACCCTAGATAGGGAAATTGCGAGGGTTAAAAGAAGCGTTAAAAGGACAAGGGGCAACGTTCGAAGGGTTGACCGTTACATTGCAAAGTTTGAGAAGGAAATTGAGGATGAAAAAGCTCAGATGTGGCTGAACAAGGCTGAAAGGAGCTCCATCCAAAAAGAGTTAAGGAAACTTCAAGATGAGCTAACTTCTCTTAGGCGCAAAACAGACCCATCACACATTCAAGAGTTAGAAGTTAAAAGAGAGAAACTCTCAGAAGAAATTATCATTTTAAGACAGAAGCTGGGCACACTTCAAACTGAAATTTCAACCCTCCAATCCCAATTCGACAATGTTTTAAGAGTTGGCTACAAAAACGCGAAAATTGAACTTGCAAAAGTTGAACAGCAATTGAGAAGGGTTGAGAAGGAAGTTGCTGACGCATTGCAGGAACGGGAATCGCTAAAGCAAGAGCTTTCAGAGCTGGAGAAAAGCCGCATTGAACTTTCTAAAACAGTTTTCTCTGCGAGGGAGGAAGCCAAAAAGTTCACTGCCCAAATAGATGATATAGATAAGGAGCTCAGAAAGCTTGACTCAGAATACGAGCAAGCCGACCGCTTATTAAACCAGCTTCAACTCAACATCCAAACTTCTCTGCTTCAGCTTGAGCAGTACAGAAACGAGCTTAAACAGCTTGGCTACGAACAACCATTAGAAGTAACGCCTAAGCAGGTTGAAGAAGCCGAATTGTCAATGAGGATGATGAAGTTTGAGCTTGAAAGAATAGGTGCTGTGAACCAGCTTGCCTTGTCGCACTATGCCGAACAAATTTCACGGTATAAGGAACTATCCCTAAGGTTGAACGAGCTGGAAAGGGAAAAGCAAGCCATAGTCCAGTTTATGGATGAAATTGAAAAGAAGAAAAGAAAAGTCTTCATGGAAGCCTTTGAAAAAATTAACGCCAACCTACAAAAATACTTTTCAAAACTTACTGGCGGGGGAAATGCCACCTTGAAGCTTGAGAATCCCGACGCCCCATTTTCTGGCGGCATCGACATGATAGTTCAGTTTCCCCACAAGCCTTCCATAGTTGTGAGCGGAGCAAGCGGCGGTGAACGCTCTGTTGCGGCTGTCGCTTTCCTTTTCACGCTTAAGGAGATTACGCCAACATCCTTCTACATTCTCGATGAAATAGACGCTCACTTAGATGCCTTCCACGTTTCAAAGCTTGCCGACCTCCTTGTAGAGGAGTCTGAAAAAACCCAGTTTATAGTCATAACTTTGAAGCCTGAAATGGTGAATAAAGCTCAGAAGGTTTATGGAGTTTATGAACGCAACGGCGTTTCAAATGTTATTTCAGCTAAGTTCTTAGAGGTGCCGAGCTGATGGCAACCACAGCGGTCAAAAAGCCATTTTATCTTCGTCCTCCATGGAATATTCTGTTTGATTTTCATAAGCTTGAGAGGCTTACTCCCTGGCACATTAACATTGCCTATTTATTGACAAGCTTTCTTGAAGAGATGGAAAAATCCGGGCAGATAGATTTTAGGGCCTCCGGTGTGGCGCTTGATTCTTCAGCCCTCATATACCTAATGAAATCTAAACTTTTGTTAAAACTTGAAGAGCCGCCACCGCCAAAAACTCCGCAGGATTTTATTCCGCCACCCTTGTTTTTGCCCCTTAGGCATGAATTAACTTCAACTACAATAAGGCATCTGCTGGAAGTTTTAGATGACGTCTTAAAAAGTGAAGGTTTGGTTCGTTTTGAAAAAGTTGTTGAGGAAAGTGTTCTTCCAACACCTTCCGAAATTCTGCCTCAACTAGACTTATATTTGATGGAAATTGAGGTGCAGATGGAGAAGCTTTACGCCTCTCTTGCGGAAAGGGTTAAGGGGGCAGGAATAATCGAGTTTTCAGCTTTCATAAAGGGTTTAAGCCGCCTTGAAGCTATCCGTGATTTTATTCTTTTGTTGTTTTTGGCGCAGAATGGAAAAGTAAGCCTCTGGCAGAACGAAGAAACCGAGGAAATATACATAACTATTGGGGATTTGAAACTTGCAGAAGGCGGAGAAACCAGCACTTAATTTGAGCACTGAATCCTTTAAAGGGCAAAATGCGGAGAAAATGGAGCACGACTTAGCTCTCTTAGAGGCTGCGCTATATGTGGCTGGACGTCCATTAAACTTAAACGAATTATGTTCGGTTTTGAAAACTCGTTCCAAGAATAAGGTTAGAAAGCTTGCCAAAGAGCTTATGAAAGCTTATGCGAATAGGAATACAGCCCTTGAAATTTTGGAGTTAAAAGATGAACGGTATGTTTTGCAGTTGAAAGCCGATTTCACGCCTTATGTTAGAAAATTTGTCAACAGACCATTGCTTTCCCTTGGTCCTTTGAAAACCCTCTCCTACATAGCCTATAGACAACCTGTATCCCAGAAAAGAGTTGTTGAGGTTCGGGGACACCACGCTTACATTCACATAAGAATGTTAAAGGAAATGGGTTTAGTTTCTGCTGAAAGAAGCGGGCGTTCAACAGTTCTTAGAACAACAGAATATTTTGCGGATTATTTCGGTTTAAGCCACGATGTTACTGTCATGAAAAAAGAGTTGAAACATGTTTTTGAAGATTACTCAAAACAAGAGAAGCCTCACTCTCAGCATGGATAGGTTTATATGCGTAAAAGACGGTGTTAGTGAACACTTAAGATTAAAAAGGGAAATGAGCAATGTCAGTTTGGCATGGCGATTTACACAAGAGAAAGCCTTCAGGAGGCAGAAAAAGAGCCTATAGAAGCAAAAGAAAATTTGAAGAGGGAAGATTTCCAGTAGAAACAACCCTTGGCGAACCCAAAAAGAAAATAGTTAAGGGAAGGGGCGGAACCATAAAAATCAAGGTTTTAAGCGATAAGTATGCTTGCGTAACGGACCCAAAAAGTGGAAAAACGGAAAAAGTCGAAATTATCCGTGTTGCCAAAAACCCAGTTAACATCGATTACGACCGGAGAGGCGTAATAACAAAAGGCGCAATAATCGAAACCTCCTTGGGCTTAGCCCGCGTTACGTCCCGCCCAGGGCAAGATGGAGTAATAAATGCTGTTCTTTTAGGCGAAGAAGAAAAGAGCTAATCGTATACTATTTTGTTGTGATGGTGCTTCGGATTTTTGCTAGCTGTTTTGCAATTTTCTTAATTATCTGAGCCTTTGCTTCTCTCTTCTTTATTAGTAGCATACCCGTTTTCTGCCAAGGTGTTTTTGGATAACTAGAGTCTGGAACCACTTCGTACTCCAAGCCAATTTTTTCAGCGGCTTCTTTTAACTCCAAAACCTTCGGCGATGGAACCGCCAAATTTTTAGGAACGCGTCTACCCTCTTTTCTTGTTTTTGTTGAGTCGAAGTATGCTGGCCAAACAATTATTTTTTCTGTTTTGCGCATGTCAGTTCACCTCTACTTGTGGGTGTAGTAGGCTGTCAATTTCATGTTAACCTTGTCTACTCTGACAAAGCCGAACCTTTCAAACTGTATTATGGTGTTTGGCTTCAGATTTTTGCAAAGGTTTTCGGCTATGCCATCTGCTATTGTGGCATCTGGCATTACCACTTGGCATGGCATGTCCTCGCCTATAGGTATCCAGTGAATCAGTTGAGCCTTGGCTTTTCTTGCTTCTTCGTAGGATTCGCTGACAAAGGATGCTTCTGCAGAATATGCCTCTACTTTTTCGATTTTCACATTAAATAACTCCATCAAGCGTATAACATTGCCGATTTTTGAAACTTCCACATCCATCTTTGAAACCCAAAAAGTTGCGATGTTCCCCTTTTCTTTGGGTTTTATGGCGTATTCTCTATAGCCTCTTTCAGGGTGTTCCGGATGCAAGGGAAGCCTTGCTCTAAACTCTTTTGGAATCTGCTTTACTGTTAATTCTATGGGGTTATTTACGAAAAAGTATCTGTCGGCTGATGCGTCCAAGATTTTACGGTTATAAGCGTACAAGTTTTCCCAGCTTAAAATCACATCTGAAGTTTTGGGTCCAACATCAACTATCATTTTCTTAATGGCTTCAGGCGTAATTCCACGTCTTCGCAAGGCTGCAAAAGTTGCCAAGCGGGGGTCATCCCAATCTTTATAGAGGCCCTCCCTTATTCCTTGAACTATTTTTGATTTGCTTAGCGACGCTCTAGTTATTTTAAGCCTTCCATAATGTATGGCTTCTGGGTATTGCCATCCCAAATACTTATACATGTATTCTTGCCGAACCATGTTTGTTAAATGCTCTTTACCTCGGATTATGTGGGTTACACCCATGAGGTGGTCGTCTAAACCGCAAGCAAAATTGTAGAGTGGCCAAACATGATATTTGCTTCCAACCCTTGGATGCGGATATTTTTCGGAATCTATAATGCGGAGGGCTGGCCAGTCCCTAACGGCTGGGTTTGGATGGTTCAAATCCGTTTTTACTCGGAATACGGCTTCACCTTCTTTATAATCGCCTTTTAGCATGTGTTGCCATCTTTCAAGCTGCTTTTCTGGCGACAAATCGCGGCATTTGCAAGGCTGACTGGCTAATATTTTCTTTCTAAACTGTTCTGGTGGGCATGTACAAACATAAGCATTACCTTCTCGAAGCAATCTTTCAGCAAACTCATAATAAATTGGGATTCTGTCGCTTTGAATATACTCCTCATCAGGTTTGCATCCAAGCCAAGCCAAATCCTCTCGGATACGGTCATAAAACTCCAAAACAGGCCTCTTCAACTTGGGATCCGTATCCTCAAAACGCAAAATAAATTTGCCCTTATACATGCGAGCGTATTCATAACATAATATTATGGCTCTCGCCGAACCCAAATGGAGTACACAGTCTGGGTTTGGCGAAAACCGCGTGACAACTTTGGCGTACTTATCCACGTTTGGCAAGGGTGGAAGGCGTTTCTCCTCTTCAACCTTCTCTTTTACAAGGGCTTCTGGCCATTTCTCTTCAACTATACGCTTTTGTTCTTGTAAAGATAGGCTGTTTACTTCTTGAACTATGGCGTTAACGAGGGCGGATAATTCTTTAACCTTTGTTTTTAGTTCTGGTTTTTCGCCTAAAATTTTTCCGATGACGGGTCCAGCTTGGGCTTTTCCTTCATGCCTAACCGCATTTAACAGAGCAGCTTTTCGAATGCTCTCTGTAAGCGTTACATCTTCTTCTAATTTCAAAGGTTTCGCACTCTGTTCTTTCTCTTTTAGATTTTCCGTTCAATTAGAAACTTTGCAAAGGCATTTATCTTTTCCTTCGCTTCAGAAGCTGGCAGAAGTCTTTCAACTTCTTTCCAGCTTTCCTCAACAATTTTTCTTGCAAAATTTTTTGCGTAATTTACGGAGTCGTATTTTTCCATGATCTTTATGGCCTCGTCTTTCAGTTTTTGGTCTGTAGTGTGCATGTTGAGAATTTCAATAAGTCTTCCCCTGTCTTTGGCGTCTGCCACTTTCAATGTGTGAATTACGATTAGACTTCTCTTTCCCTCGGTTATGTCTTGTCCGCGTCCGCCCTTTTTCTCTGCAAATTCTTCGCCTGTCAAATCTAATATGTCGTCTTGCATTTGGAACGCCACGCCTATACTTTCAGCGAAATGTCCAAGCTTATCTGTTAATTCTTCGTTTGCGTCTGCTAGAACCGCTGCCATTTTGGCTGCCATTCTTGCTAAGGTTCCAGTTTTGTAGGCGCACATTTGTAAATAATCCATTTCTTCCAGTTTGTCTGCGTTTGCTATGCCCCTGTGCCATGCGATGTCCATGGCTTGTCCTAGGCTTAGGCTAATCATTTCTTGAACATAAATTTCATAAACTTTGCATAGTTTTTCTTTAGCTATTTTATCTCTATTTTTTATTAGGGGTAAAAGCGGAAGGTAATACATGGCATTTCCAGCGTTTATGGCTATGTCTAATCCATAAATTTTATATGTGCAGGGTTTTCCCCTTCGAAATTCTGACGAGTCTTCTACGTCATCAACCATTAACGTTCCATTATGGATTACTTCTGGGATTATGGCGAAATCAACAAAATCTTTTGGATTTTTGCCCAAGGCTTCAATAATTAATAGGAAGAGTGCTGGACGCCACCGTTTTCCACCTCTTTCAAGAAACTCCCAGATTGGTTCGGCAATCGCCTTATTTAATGCTTCCAAATTATGCGAATGGCTAGGCGGGTTCAGTTTGAAAATCAAAGCTTCTTTTGTGAATTTTCGTGGAATATATTTTTCAATGGTTTTATCAATTAAAGCAGCTTTTTCCTCAAGAAATTTCTCCACATCAAAAATGGTTCATTTCCCCCTTCTCTTGGCATAATTTTCCACGTTAAATCCTCTAGCCCTAAGCCATTCCGCCGTCCTACCAGTAATAACAATTGGGGTTTCCCATAAAGCTTTAACAGAATCGGCTCCTACAAGAAACATTCCATTCTTCAACTCATCAATCAAAAGCGAAAGGACACGCACCGTTTCCTTAACCCCTTTAGACGCTGCTCTAAGAATCGGCTGCGACAAACTTGTTAGGCTTCCACCCAATGCCAAAGCCTTAGCAGCATCTAAACCATTACGTATTCCTCCAGAAGCGATCACTGGTATGCTTACCGTCTGGGAAACTTCCACAATGCTTATGGCGGTGGGAATGCCCCAATCCCAGAAGACATGTCCCAATCTGCGTTGAACATAGTTTCCTACTTCTCTTGCGCGGTAATACTCCACAGCTGCAAAGCTTGTTCCACCCGCCCCGCTGACATCTATTCCTTTCACGCCCGCAGCCTCAAGTTTTTTGGCTTCTTCTGCGGCGATTCCAGCGCCAGTTTCCTTTGCAATGACTGGTTTGTCGATTTCTTCTGAAATTTCGCCAATTTTTTCAAGGATTCCTTGAAAGTTTGTTTGTCCTTCTGGTTGGATTGCTTCTTGCAGTGGGTTTAAATGTATTGCTATGGCATCTGCATCAATCATTTCCATAGCTTTTCTCACTTCTCTTAAGCCGTAGCCTTGGTTTAGCTGGATTCCGCCAATGTTAGCGATTAAGAAGGCTTTTGGAGCCTTTTTTCTTGCTATCGCGAAAGTTTTTTCGAGTCTTTTGTCTTCGATGGCTGCCCGTTGGCTTCCAACACCCATCCCCAAACCTAACTCTTCCACCGCTTCGGCTATTGCAGCGTTAATTCTTGTTGCTTCCGTGGTTCCGCCCGTTATTGCGCCTACTATTATTGGTGCGGCAAACTTGTGATTAAATACGGTTGTGGACAAGTCTATTTTTTGCTTGTCAATCTCTGGTAAAGCTCTATGAATAAAATGAATGTCTTCGAAGCCTGTTGTAGTTTTTCTTGTTTGGATATGCTGGTTTAAGGCGATTTTAATGTGCTCTGCTTTTCGTCTTCTTGTTTCCTTAGCCAATCTTATTCCTTCTCTATTAAAGTGCCTTTCACTTTCTCTCCTTTTAACGTTTTATAGATATAATTTGGTTTTGAAGCGTTCACAATTGTTATTGGGATTCCTTTTTCTATGGCTGGTATAAGCTCAGCTATTTTGCCAAACATTCCCCCAGTAACATCGCATGCCGTGGGTTTGCCAAGATTTCCTTGAAGCTTCTTCAGCTCTTCCAGTGTTAAGTGCCTAAACATTTTTGCCGTCTTCTTCGCTTTTGGATCAGCATCGTATAATCCGTCAACATCCACGCCAATTATGATTCTCTTTGCATCAAGCCTCGTGGCAATATGGGAAACAAGCTGGTCTCCCGACAAAATTGCGAATCCCCACTCCACGTCTAGAACGGCGTCGCCGAAAGTGACCGGCAAAAATCCCATTTTTAAAAAAGCCCTTAAGGGTGCTTCTTCAAAGCATTGGATTCTGCCCTGTTTTGTCATTATACATGAGGAGGGCGTTATGCTTATGGCGGGGACTTCGCGCCAGATTAGTGCGTCCATGAATAAGCCATTAAGAACCGTCATGAAATGATGGGTTTCTGCAAAGCCTATCCTTTGGCTTTCTTCTTTGAATCCAGCATTTATACCATATTTTTGGGCAACAGGATGCCCGAAACTTCCGCCTCCATGCACAATTACCAAGTTTTTAACGTTAGCGTCATGGATTTCTTGTGCTAAGCGGTTTATGTCTTGCATTTTCGCTGCAAGTTCTCCGCTTTTGTCTGTAATCACGGAACCGCCAATCTTCAATATTGTAGGATTAAGCTCGCTCAATTCTTGCTCCCTCATCCGTTTTACGTGCAATAAAGGGGGTTCCACCAGCCCTTCTGATAGCTTCTGAAACCTCCTCAAGTTTTTCGTTTCTTGCTAGGGCTATCATACATCCGCCACCGCCCGCCCCAGTTAATTTTGCCCCAAGGGCTCCAGCTTTTCGAGCAGCATTTATGAGCCACTCTAAAGATTCATCTGATACGCCTACTCCGTAAAGGAGCGCATGGTTTATGTTCATCAACTCTCCCAAAGTTTCCAAATCCTTCTCCCTAAGAGCTTCTAAGGCTCTCATTACAATTTGGCGGGCTGCCCAAGTGAGCGACTCCATTATTTGCGGATATTTCTCTTTTAACTCCCTTACTTTGTCAATTTGAACACGTGTAGACCTTTCTATACCCGTGTCGCCGATGACAAGTGGAATGTCCATTTTCACCTCTAATGGTTTAAATCCAGTGTCCACCTGAAACAGTAAAGCTCCGCCGAAGGTTGCGATTGCTGGGTCTATTCCTGATGGAGTGCCGTGCACGATTTTTTCTGCCTCATAGGTTATGCGGAAAATTTCTTCTTTGGAAATATTTACGTTCAATAATTTGCTTACAGCTATGGTTACCGCAGCTACAACGGCAGCTGAAGACCCTAAACCCGCAGCCACGGGCACCGTCGAGTTAATCTCAATGTTTAATCCAGTAATGGCGCCATATTTTTCTAAAACTTTCTCGACGGCAAGCTTAACTGGTTCAAATTTTATCCTCGCCTCTTTCGGGTCGCCCTCTTCGATTTTGAAAGTTTCTCCTTCGAAGTATGCTGCAAGGTTTAAGTTTGAAGAGCGTATATAAAGGCGTTTGTCGTTGCGGTTTTCTGCTTTTACGTAGGCTCTTTTGTCTATGGCTATGACCATGGCTGGTTCGCCGTAGACGACGAAGTGTTCTCCAAAAAGTATAACTTTGGCTGGAGCTGAGGCAACAACCTCCATTATACACCACTATTTTGTGAAGCAGACGGCAGCATACCCAACCACGCTTGAGTAGTCGCCAATTATATCTCCACTGGTTTTATAACATAATAATTTCGCTTCTTTTGCGCCCAAAACTTTTGCAGCAACGATTAAGGCAGATATTGGACCGTAACCACAAGCGCTTATGTTATGTGATTCGATAGTTGAATAAAATTTAGCTTCATCCATGGCTTCCACAGCCTCAAGCGCCAACCTATCTTTTTTAGCTGCCCTTTCCCGAGGCTCATAATGGGTCATATCAGAAGAAGCTATTACCACGGCGTTTTTTCCAACTAAAACTTTAGCAACGGCTTTGCCAACATCCCTTGCTGAGGATAAATCTTGCATCAAGAAACATATGGGAACAATCTTAAATTGTGAACCGTAAAGGTATTGTAAAAATGGAAGCTGAACTTCGATGGAATGTTCGAGGCGATGCGCAGATTCGTCCACATCAACTATGCGCGATTCACGCACAATCTGTTTGGCAGTTTCGCCGTCCACTTCTACATCGCCTAATGGTGTGCGCCAAACTCCTTCATCCATAACGGCCAAAACACTACCATAACCAGTATGGTTTGGACCAAAAATAACCACCACTTCTGGTTTACCATCCAAAGCCAACTGGTAATAGGCGTGAGCCGCAACTGGTCCAGAAAACATGTAACCAGCATGGGGACAAACCAAACCTATTATCTTTCTAGGTCCAGCCTTAACAACTTCTGGAATTTTTCCGGGTCCAAATTCGTGAAGAAAGCAATCTTCTATTTGTCTTTTTAATGATTCGGCTGTCCCCTCATAAAAGGCTCCTGCTTGGCATGGACGCCGAATCTTCGCCATTCTTTTAGGTTTCCTCCTCTTCCTTTGAAATCTTCGCCTCAAAATCTTCAATAGTTAAAGGCAAATCCTTATCTGGCGGCAATTCGCCTCTTTCGCGCAATATTTGTCTTGCCAAAAGCCAATAGATAACGGCTAAGGCTCTCCTACCCTTATTATTTGTTGGTATGACAAAGTCCACTCCAGAAAACTCATTATCGGTACTGCATAAGGCGATTACTGGTATTCCTTCAGATGCTGCTTCCTTAACGGCTTGAGAATCCGCCCTAGGGTCAGAAACTATGAGCACTTCTGGTTCTATACGATTAGGATATAATGGGTTGGATAAAAGTCCTGGAATGAACCGCCCAACAACTGGAGTTGCTCCTGTTACTTCGCAAAATTTGCTAACTGGTTCTTGAGCGTAAAGGCGGGCTGCCGCTGCGGCAATTTTTGATGGCTCAAATCTTGCCAAAAATTTTGCAGCGATTCTTATGCGGTCGTCCGTTTTTTTAACGTCTAAAACGAATAAGCCGTCTGGTCGGACACGATATATGAATTGCTCCATGTCTCCCGTCTTCATCCTTGTTCCAATGTGTATTCCCGCGGATAGTAGCGTGTCCCGTGGTAGCAAAAGTTCTTCTGCTGTTATTTCTGCGGCTTCCTCTTCAAATTTTTCCTTTTTTTCTTCCTTCCTTTCTTCGTCCTTTGACAATGCTTTATCCTCCTTTGAGAATTGGGATGCTTGCCATTTTAGCCCTATCTCCTAAAAACTCCTCTATCCTTATTAACTCATTTATTTTGGCTATGCGAGTTCCTTCAACAATACCAGTCTTTATTATTGGGCATTTGAACGCCACAGCCAAATGGGCAATGTGCCAATCGCATGTGTCCCCAGAACGGTGTGACATTACTGGTGTGTATCCATTTCTTTTTGCCATTTCAATTGTTTCCAAAGCGTCTGTTAGGGTGCCAATCTGATTCACCTTAATTATGACGGCATTTCCAGCGTGCATCTTTATTCCACGGCTTAGCCTCTCACTGTTTGTGACGAAAAGGTCATCTCCACAAATTAGGCAGTTTCTAGCTTTTCGAGTTAATTCTGCAAAACTTTCATAGTCCCTTTCATGGAAGGGATCTTCTACGTAGGTTAAATGGTATTTTTTGATGAGTTCTAAAATGAACTCTAATTGTTCGCCAGAATACCGTTTTTTGCCTTCTCTGGCGTATACGTAAACTTTTTGTTTTTCATCCCAGAGGGAGGATGCCGCAACATCCACTCCAAAGCCACACTCAAAATCCACCTCATTGCTGACTTCTTCACAAGCTTTAGCCAAAACCTCAAGGGCGTCTAAATTGTCGATGTTGGCAATCCATGCTCCTTCATCGCTTCTTCCGCCACTAAAAAGTTTATCTTTCTTTTTGAGGAGTGCACCAGCTTTCTTGTGGATTTTGGCGTTGGCATTTGCCGCCTCAAGGAAAGATTCTGCTCCATAGGGAAGCGCCAAAAACTCTTGAATGTCTGGAGACTTTCCACTTGTGTGTTTTCCGCCGCTTATGGTGTTTCCAAGAGGATAGGGCAGTTCGTTGGCAACTTGCCCACCCAAATATTGAAAGAGAAATAAGCCGTAAGAGTTTGCGGCAGCTTCGGCATTAGCTAAGGAAATGGCAAAAGCCGTGTTTCCACCAATTATTCTAAAATCCTTTGAACCATCAATCTCATGCAGTGTCTTATCTATTTCCTCTTGAAAATCAGCGTTTAATCCAACAATTTCTGGAGCAATAACCTCTTCAATCTTCTTTAATGCTTGGTCTACGCCACCTTGCGGATAATAAACCACTTCGGCTTTTCCTCGACTTTCTCCGGCGGGGGCTGAGGCTCTACCAAAACCAGAAGTTGTTATAATATCAACTTCTATTGTTTCCTCTCCTCGAGTGTTGAAAATTTTTCTGGCAATTATATCCTCGATAACAGTAGACATTCGCTTTCCTCTTTAATAGTAGGCTTTAGCCTCTTTTCTTTTTTCAGCCTCTTCGTAAAAGCGTAAAACTTCATCTATGATGTCCACATGCGAAAGCAACATCCGCCTACAACAATACCGCTTAATCCCCAAACTATCCAAAACTTCCCCTGGATTTTCTCCAGTCTTAACTCTTCTTGCAAACTCCTCCCAGACATCTCCAATTAACTTGCCACAAGTAAAACATCTAACAGGTATAATCATTCCATCCACCTCATCTATAGCTTTTCTGGTCTCTAGCCCTCGCTCCTGGTCCACCAAACTTTTTGGGTTCTTTCCTTCTCGGGTCTCCGACAACCATTGTTCTGTCGTATTCGGTGAATATTGTGCGTAAATGGGTGCTTTTTGTCCATTTTAATAGGGCGTTTGCTATTGCCATTCTTACCGCTTCTGCTTGTCCCATGTAGCCTCCTCCTGAAACTTTTATGTCTATGTCCAATTGTTTCCAGACCTCGTCGCCTGCTTGTATGAGGGGTTCCATGATTTTTTCTCTGGCAATTTCTGGTTCAAAAATTTCTAACGGAGTTTTGTTTATGCGTATCCTTCCAATTCCTGGTTTGACAACAGCCCTTGCAGTGGCTGTTTTCCTTTTCCCGCTAACAACCAAAACCTTTTTTGCTGGCATACTATTCCTCTACGCTCCATCCTATTTCTTTCGCGAATTCTTCAATCGTAAAATAGGGACATTTTAGCTTTTGAGCTTGTGCTTCGGGCAAGGTTTCCGCCTTTTGATTCTTGAGGTCTTCTGGTGTTCCAATAAAAACTTTGAGTCTTTTGTATGCTTGTTTGCCCTTTGGTTGTTTGTATGGAAGCATCCCCCTAATGGTTCTTCTCACTATTCTATCTGGTCTCCTATAATGGAATGGGCCTTGTCTTGGGTATCCCACTTCCAAGAATTCTTTTGCTTCCCTTATTTTGCTCTTTCTTTTCCCAGAAAGCACAGCCTTCTCAGCATTTACAATTATTACTTCTTCGCCATTCAGTAGTTTCTTGGCGATTATGCTTGCCATCCTTCCAAGAATTAGGCCTTCAGCATTTATTATTGTGGCTTGATTTTCCATTTTTTCACCCAATTATTTTGACCTTTGAGCCTTTCGGGTTCTTTTTGATTAGGTCAAAGTAGGATAGGCATCTACCCTTTGCAGCTTTTATCTTCTCCTTTGCCTTCTCAGAGAAAGCGAAGGCTGCCACGGTTATTGGATGGTTTATTTCTCCAGCGCCTAAAACCTTGCCTGGAACCGCCACCATATCGTTTTTCTGCGTGTATCTGTTTAGTCGACTTAGGTTAACTGCTATACGCTTTCTCTTCGGTTTAGCTAATCGTTCCGCTATGTCCCTCCAAATATTAGCCTCGTTTTCTTTGCTTTTCTTTTTTAAGAAGTTGATGAGTTCTATAAGCTGTGGATTTGTTGCCTTAATTTTCTTCACTTTTCTCCACCTTGATTTGGTTTTCGAATTCGTTGAGTTGTTTGTCCAAGATTTTAATGGCTTCAGTCAATATCCTTTCTGGTGGAAGCACATTTGTGGATTCGAGACTGAATATATATGTGTCTTTTTCTTGCTCCACTTTTATTGCTGGCGGATTTTGCGGGCAAACTTCAACACAGTCTTGGCACAGGGTGCAAGCCATCAAGTTGCGAACTTCTATCCTGCTTTCAGTCTTTGTTAAAACTTTCCTTGGACAGATTTCTACACATTTTCCGCAAGCATCACATTTTTTGCTAATTTCTATTTTTGGAAAATACTTGTATGCGCACATGGAGACTGGTTGCCATTTCGCATGGTTCTTCCCCTTTCCAAGCCTAGCATAAGCCTCAAGCCTTAGCTTTTGGCCTTTTGCCAATTTTATAATTGGGATTTGGTCGCTTACTGGCACAATTTCCGGATTTTCCGACATTAATTCTCCGGAATAAACAGTTCTGGTTCCTTCTTTTGCTTCCACATCCAATGTGAGAGTAACTCTGCAAAGGTTACATCCAAATTCACTTTTGCATGGGCATTCTTCTGGTAAATTGTAACTATCCAAATCCGTTTTTAGGGGGATTAGCCCTAGTCTATGGGCTATAATTTCGTCTTGGAGTATGGATGAGTTTTCAATCATTACAACCTCGTCTATAGCCATGCATGGAACTTCTGAAATTATAGTCCTTCTTAGGGCGTTTATAAATGGAACATCAACTCCCCTAATGAGTAAGCGCAAATTTTTCTCGTCTTTTTCAAGCACTTCTACTTCCACTATTTTGCCACTCCATATTATTCTGTAACAACTGCCGTGCCGTTCAATAGAATATTAGTGCATTATTTCAATTTTTCCCTCAGTAAAGGAGCAATAGAATTTGTTAGACTCTTCTCCCCCTTCTTCCTCCAGGTCTTCGTGTACCATCGTGGGGGATAGGCGTAACCTCTTCTATCCGTCCGATGCGAAAACCAGCCCTAGCCAAGGCTCTTATGGCTGCTTGGGCGCCGGGACCTGGCGTTCTTGGCCCTGAGCCGCCTGGAGCTCTAACTTTTATGTGTATGGCTGTTATCCCCTTGTCTTTGGCTACTTCTGCTGCGGCTGAGGCTGCACGCATGGCTGCGTATGGGGAGGATTCCATTCTGTCTGCTTTCACAAACATTCCGCCGGAGGTTCTGGCGATGGTTTCTGCGCCTGAAATGTCTGTTATGTGCACTAATGTGTTGTTGTAGGAGCTGTATATGTGGACCACAGCCCATCTATCTGTCTTTTTGGCAACGCTACTCAATCTGTTATTCCTCCTCTTGCCTTTCAGATTTTGCTCCAGTTGTGGCTACTACAGCGATTGTTTGGCGGATTGGATGGTTTGGATTTGCAAGGGGGCTTTTGGGTGTATAAGCTATTTGGTTTTCTTCTTCTCTTGTCACCATGTACCCTGGCACGGTGACTCTTTGTTTTCCTATTGAAATGTGTCCATGGGTTATAAGTTGGCGTGCTTGATGTATGGTTTTTGCAAGGCCTTTTCTGAAGACTATTGTTTGGAGTCTACGTTCAAGAATGTCTTCTACTGTCAAGTCTAAAACGTCGTCTAATACTGCTGTTTCTGGGAGGATGCCAAGCCTTTTGAGGCGTGTTAGGAGTTCTTTTTCCATTTTTCCACGTTCTTCCGGTGCCTTGCCAATGAGGGAGCGGGCTATTCCTCTAAACTTTGAAAGCATTGTTTCATGGCGCCATAATTCATGCTTGTTTCTTAAACCATATTGTCCCAAAAGTTTTAGTTCCTCTTGGAGAACGTCGGTTCGCCATGGAAATCGTGGCGTCTCATACTTTTTCCTTTGCTTTTTCGGGTCTCCCACACTATTTACCTTCCTTTCTTGCAGCTTCCTTCTTTTTAACTCCCAAAGCTTTTCCAGTTCTTCCCGTGGTTCTGGTTCTCTGTCCACGCACCTTTAATCCATAAGAATGGCGGTATCCTCGCCATGATTTGATTTCCTTCATTTGTTCTATATCCATTTTCGTTCTTAGGACAAGGTCTGCGCTGATAAGGTGCATGTCCTTTCCAGTTTCCAAATCTTTTCTTCTGTTTAAGAGCCAGCTTGGCAATCCAAACTTTGCTGGTTCGTTAATAATTTCTTCTATCCTTTCAACCTCTGCTTCTGTCAAAAATCCCGCCCTAATGTCAGGGTTTATTCCAGCCTTTTTCAATATGGCATTTGCGAGGTTTAGGCTTATTCCCTTAATTTTTCTTAAGGCATAAGGCGCCTTTAGAGTACCGTCTACATCTGTGTCGATTATTCTTAGTATGTGGCGAAATTCCCCTGACATTTGTTTTCATCCATTTTATTAGGCTAAACTACGAAATAAGCCATATTTTATTTAAACCTTACTAGTCTAATAGCCAATTATATTCTCTTCTCGTAAACTATTTCTGTGGTTTCTGGCTGCTCAAAACCTAACCTTTCTAATGTGGTTGTTATGGGTTTATAGTTGCATGTAAATCCATAAATCCTTTTGATTTTTGAAGCAAAGCAATAGCCTTTTAGAAACTTTATCATATCAAGAACTGCCTCGGAATCGCCGTCTATGTAGCATGTCTGTATAGTGTTCCTGCGCCACTCTCTAGATGTTACATCATCTATAAGCGTTAAACCATCCACCTTGCCTTCGTCATTCATGTGTACTATTGCTTTTCCCTCCTTAACAAATCGCTCCAAATCCCTTTTCTCTAGCGAAAACCAGTGAAATAAAACCGTGTACAAGCCTGCAGCAGCGCGGTATACTTCTGAATTTTGCAGATAACGCCATATAGCCTCTACTTCGTTTTCTTCAGCCCATTTCGAGTTTATGCTCTTCTCTTTCGTTATTTTTTCTGTTTTCATTTCAGCAAATTCTGCTATTTGCTTGAACCCCAGCTTTTGGACCAAAGCCCTAGCAGCTTCGTTGTTTGGTTCTGTTACGAGTCTTGCCACTTTTGCGCCTCTCTTTTTGGCATATTCTAAGCATTTTTTTGTTATGGCGGTGGCAACTCCTAGGCGCCTATATTTTGGGTCGGTTCTTGCTCCGCTAAGCCAAACTTCATAAGGTTTGTCGATGCTTAAGTGGGAGATTCCAACGGGAACTTCATTAATGGTTGCAACGAATACTCTGCTATTTTTCTCTTTAAGCCATTTATCCCAAACATGGGGTATGTAATCGCCCCAACTCCAAGTTTTCTCACAAAATTTAAAAACCGCCTCACGGTCGGAATCTTTGGCTTTTCTTACAGAAATTTTTGCTTTTACTGTTTGGTTTTGCATGCCATTATTGGAAAATGCGGAGGAAATAGAAGAATTTTGCGTTAGAGTTAAGAACTTAACCCCTTTTTGGTTCTTTTAAGGAGATGGGCACGTGCCTGTTGTTCACGTGAATGTTTGGGAAGGATTCGGCAAAGAAAAAGCCAAAACTCTAATACGGAACATAACAAAAGCCTTTGAAGACTTAGGCATACCAAGACAGGCTGTGGAAGTTTTGGTGCATGAAATTCCAAAATCCCATTGGGGAATTGGTGGAGAACCAGCCTCGGAAAAATTTCCAGAGAAACAGAAATAGCTTATGGATAAAGCCAATAATTTCCCCACATTTTTATGAAAACCATGCATGGATTGTTGGCTTATACCATTAGAAATATGACTTAAATCGTAATATAGGTTAAATCTTTTAAATGGTTTAAGCTATAATTAGAAATGGAAAGGTTGAGTGTGTTATGGTTAAGAGTGGAGATGAGGAGAAGATTAAGCGCATATTGACAGACCCGAAATTGTCGGCTGTTAAGGCTATGCTTGAGAAGGACCATGCTATAGACTGTATTCTGTTGCTTTACATGAACCGTGGAAAATGGAAAGAAGCTAAAGAGTTTATGCGCTCTAACGGTTTGACTTTGAGTGATGGTACTTTTAGGGCTAGGATGATTGAGATTGAGGATTTGGGTTTGGCTAAGGGCGAGCGCATAGACCCGTTGAAGAAGTATTATGTGAAGACGGAGTTTGGCGAGAAAGTGGCAAAGCTTCTCTTGGAGTTTTTTGACAAGTTGAGTCTTTAGTCGTTTATGGACATATTGTTGGGTTGCTGTTGTACAGTTTGGGTTTGCATGGTTTTTTAGATGTCTTTATAGCGGTGTTTTTTGGGTTTTTTGTGGTTTTGTTTTACAAATGAATAATATGGTGTATTGAGTCGTAAGATTTAAATTCTCTGTTTCCTCTAACATACACAATAACTCCAAAAGGAGGGATAAAAAAGAAATGAAAATATTGAAGAGCAAGAAAGCCCTAAGCCCCGTAGTTGCATCAATCATACTCATCGCCGTAACAGTCGCCGTCAGCATAGCCGTAGCAGCATGGATGGGAGCCTTAACATTCACATTCACGTCCACAGAACAGATACAGATTACAAACATGGCTTTTGGTTATAGCGGAAGTGATAAAGTCATTACTTTGACAGTAAATAATACTGGAACTTCGCCAGTTACCATAAACGAGGCATGGATAAACAATGTTAAGCAAACGAATACTAACCCGTCGCTACCGTATACAATTGCTGCTAACACTGGATTAATATTGAATATAACTTATTCATGGACTACTGGAGGTAATTATGAAGCCAAGCTAGTGTCTTCGAAGGGTAACCCGTTCATTAGAACAGCTGTGGCTCCTACATCTTAAACTTTCCTTTGTTTGTTGAGATTGGGGGTAGGGTTGTAAACCTTTCATTTCCCCGTTTGTTTCCTATGTTGGAGGTGTAAAACGCAATGGTGGTAGAAATAAAGGAGTACGCTTCGGCAGAAGAAATAGCTGAAACCCTTGAAAAAGAAATTTCAGAAACAAAAAGCACTTTAGGCGAGTACCTGCGCCGTTTAGATGATATTAGGGCTTTGGCTGAAAAATCCAAAAAAATCCGAGAAGTAGTCTTAAAACTGGCTGGAAAAAAAGCGGCAACCGAAAGCCTCGGCGAAATCACCATAGGCAGTTTAAGCATAATTTTAGACGCCAACCCATTCCACGAACTAACCGCCATAGAAGAAGTCGTAAGAAGCCACCAGGAAAGGCTTTTGGTATTACAGAAAGCCCGAGAAGCCCTAAAATGGCTTGACCAACTTGGCGATACTGAAGGCTTAAAATATCTTGTTGTGGAAAATGACGGCGTCCCTGAACGTATTCTCTTCAAACTATCTTGAAGCATTAAGGAAGTGAAAACATGGATAATGAAGTCTACGCATTTGCCCTAAAAAATACCCTAAACGAAATTCGAAACGTCTGCCCAGACATAACTCACGCTTTCATGTTTACCGAAAACGGCGAAATATTAGCCTCAGACGAAAATACTCCAGAAAAAACCATAATACAGGTTATAGATGCCTTTGACGGCATTTTGGAAAAGGCAGACAAAATAGGCGGTGTTGAAGGCATAACCCTAGAGGGCAGTAACGGCAGAGTAAATGTTTCATGCATAAAAGACACATACTTCACTACAGTTACATCAAAAAAGGCGGACATAAACTACGTAAACACCGTAACTCGCGTCTTAATCCCAACAGTTCTTAGATTACTGGAGAAAATCTGCCCTACCCCCCTCAAAAACGCTCCAACCCTACCACTAAAAATAGAGCCCGAAATCTCAATGACCGAGGAGCTTCCACAACCAACAGAAAAAGAGGAACCAGAGAAAACTGAAAAGGTTCCCATGGAACCAGAACCCCTTCTTCCAGAACCTCCTGTAAACCAGCTTATAGTGGAAAACCTTGGGGGCTTGCTTGTCCCATCAGATACGGTGCGCATTGATAGTGAAATATTATCGCAGTGGGAAAAACTCTATGAAAATAAAAAAATTGAGGAAGTGGAAATAGAAACTTTTGATGGAAAAACCACGAGATGCAAAGTTAAACCAATAAAAGACTCAAAGTATGAAGGAAAAGGTGTTATCCAAATGCCAGAAAAAGTGCAATCATCCCTCGAAATTAAAAAGGGCGAACTTGTAAGGGCTAAGCCGATTATCGAATAATGGAGGCATGCGTTATGGTTAAAAAGAAAAAGAGTTTTCCCGAAACTGCTGCAGTAACCGAACCAGTAGCCGTTGAAGAAACAACATCCGAGAAGGATTTAAGAGCAAGCCTCGAGGAAATCAAAAACTACGATGGGGTTATCGGCTATATTCTCAGAAACTCCACATCCGCCGCCATAGACCTCAAAGATCCAACAAAAATAATTGACTATGCCATCCTTTCATCCTCAGCCCTAGAAGCAAGCGAAAAACTCTGTGAACTTTTCAATTTGGGAGAAGCCAAAAACATAAATGTTGAAGGTAAAGATATCAAAGTGCTCTCTTTAGTTATTGATGAAAATAGGATAAGCGTTTTCATGGAAAAGAATGCTGACTGTGAAAAAGTTTTAAGAAAACTCCATACTTTTTAGACAATTCAACTTCTAAACATTTTCTTTTTATCCTTCTACACATTGATATGATTAATACCCATTTTCAGAACGTTTAAATTGACGTTTTACACAATAATTTTGGAGAAGGGAGTCTCTAGGCTAATCGAGTTGAGGTGTTTGTTGGTTCAAAGTAAAAAGCGAAGTAGTAATAGTCATCGTTGTCAACTAGACGTAATTGCTGACATTTTAGAGGCATCCCATGAAAGAACAAGAAAGACATACCTCATGTACCGATGCAACATGAGCTTCAAACAGCTAAAATACTACCTAGAAATTCTCCTTACTAGAGGGCTTCTCTGTATAGTTGCTGAAAATATTGATGATAACCCAGGTTTTTTCAAGATTACTGAAAAGGGCAAGGCTTTTTTGAAGGCTTATAAAGATTTGAAGGCTCTCTTGAAGTAGTAGTTTGTGTTAAAAATTTTTTAATGGTCTCTTCAAGCTTCACTTTCTTATCTGCTTGGTTTATTATTACGAAATTATATTCGCTTAGAAATTTTATTATTTCCTGAATTTGGTCTTTATTCACCTTAATTTTCTCCCTTAATTCCTCTATTGTGTGCCATTCTCCGTCTTTGAGATATTCTAAAGTTTCCGCAATTTTAGAGGTCGTTGATAATGTCCTCCAGCGGATGTTTTCATTTTGATATGTCTTAGTGCTTAAATGTCTTCTGAGGTTATCTTTTAGAAAAATTTTCTAGAAGATTGTATGGAGTTAGCTTTATTAGTTGTTTAATTGTTATCTATTAATTGTTTGTTGTTCGGATTCGTATTCAGAGTTGGTATTAAATGGAGAAGGCTAGGCATCGGAGAAGTCGAACAGAAGTTATCGTTAGCCTTCTCGAAGAAGCCTTAAGCGGCGCTAATAAGACGCGGCTTATGTATCAGTGTAATTTGAATTTTATGCGGTTCAACTCCTACCTTCAAGAATTGTTGGATGCAGGTTTAATTGAGCGTATTAATGCGAATCCCGAAGGCATAGTATTATATAAAACTACGGAGAAAGGACGTGAACTTCTTAAGGTTTTACGAAAAGCTAACGAATTTTTGTCTATTTAATTTTGTTTATGGCTATTTCGCTTAATTTTTTGTCTATGCGAACCTCCAATTCGAGGCTGTTGTCTGTTAAGTTTGATATTCTTGTGCACTGAATCACTAGGGTTTTTTGTGGTGGTATTATTATTGTGCCGATGGCTGTTGTTTCTTGTTGGGGCTGGTTTTGTTCTTTCTGGTTTATTATGATGGTTTTCCAGTTTTGATTAAGTTTTATTTGATTTGTTGCAGAATTATATTGTATCATGTCCGCCTCTGTCAAAAATTTTATTATCTGTTGAAACTTTTCCTGCGGGATATCCAATACTTTTGTTATGTCCTCCATGTTATGCCATACGTTGTCGCTTAACAAGCCTAACAGTTTTTCAAGTTTTGTTGACAAGTTTAACGCCCCTAAGAGACTGGGGGAGTGTTTATGTAAGTTAGTTGTTGCTTAAATACTATTGAGGACTTTTAGACTAGACTAAAGGTCTATTTTCGGATATATCCGTTTGCTTAAATGTTCCCACAACATCCGCAGTAAGCCTTTTTATCATAACCTATAACACTATAATAGTGATTTGGAGACAAACCTAATGGCGGAGCAAATCAATTGGCAAAAAATCCTTATTCAATGCAAAAACAACATACAAAAACAAATTGCCCCCCTCCTAAAAACATTGAACCAACCTCAGCCAAATCTCGGCATAGGAGCAGGCGGAGACCCTATAAAACAAATCGACCTCACAGCAGAGGAAGCCATAGTAAATACCTTGAAAGAGCATAACATTTCCTTCACGCTCGTAAGCGAGGAATCAGGCGTAAGAAAGTATGGCAAAGCTCCCAACGAAAATTTTGTGACCGCAGATCCTGTAGATGGCACAACAAACCTTGAGAGAGGCATACCATTTTACGCAACATCCATTGCTGTTTCCACAAAACCAACTTTAAACGCTATCCACGCATCTCTTGTGGCAGATTTACCCCATGATATAACATACGTTGCACAAAAAGGAAAAGGGGCCTCCCGCAACAACCAGAAAATAACCCCTTCAGAAAATACTTTGCTGGAAGAGGCAGTGATAGGCATAGACCTAAACACTTACCGAGTTAAAGAAATCGCTCCAAAACTATCAAATATTATAAAGAAAGCAAGCCACATACGCCATTTGGGAGCCAACGCCTTAGAATTGTGCTACGTGGCTAATGGAACCACTGACGCCTTTTTAGACATACGCGGAAAACTTCGGGCCACAGATATTGCGGCAGCATGGCTAATAATACAAGAGGCGGGAGCAAAAATAACAACGCCTGAAGGAAAGCCATTAAACATTAAGCTGGACCCCAAGCAAAAAGTAACTTTTATAGCGGCTGCGAACCAAAAAATCCACAAAATCATACTAAATTTTTTGAGGAGAGAAAAAGGATAACTTGTTAAGGTTAATCCAAAACCATCCAGCCCTACTGGTTAAAGAGGGACACCGCAAAACCCTTGTGATAGTTGACTTACACATTGGATGGGAAATGGCGCTTTCCGAAAAGGGCATCCACGTTCCAACGCAAACATCAAGGCTCTTAGAAAAGCTGAAAGGCCTCATATTCGCCTATAACCCTGAAAAACTGCTGATTTTGGGCGATGTAAAACATACTGTGGCAACAGCAGAATTGGGCGAATGGCAAGACATACCCGACTTCTTCGACGAATTGAAAAAGCAAATAGAAGAAATATGGGTAATCCGAGGCAATCACGACGGAAACCTTGAACCTCTACTTCCAGAAAACATCAAGGTTGTCTCGGCAACTGGCATTGCATTGGGTGATGTTGGCTTTTTCCATGGGCATCGATGGCCGTCCCCGACACTTTTGAAATGTAAAACATTGGTGATGGGGCACATCCATCCAGTTGTAGCCTTCCAAGACCCAGCCGGGTTTAGAATAACAAAGCAAGTTTGGGTAAAAGCAAACTGCAACGGAGCTCAACTAACTAAAATTTTATTGCAGAGGCATAAAATAAATATTGAAAAGAGTCCGGAAGAAACATTATTCAAGCATTATAAGATTAAATCCAAAACTTCTCGCCTTTTCATAATGCCCTCCTTTAACGAATTCTTAGGAGGAAAGCCGCTAAACAAAGGTAATACTGGCAAGGAAAGAGTTGTGGGTCCAATTCTTCGTTCAGAAGCTGTGGACATGGAAAATGCTGAAACCTACCTTCTGGATGGAACCTACATTGGAACTCTAAACCAGCTTAAACTTTTAAGCTAAAATTTTAGCATAAAATTTATAGACATGACATTATTCACACATACAAGGTGAAAAGTTATGCCATCAGAAGATTTTCCAGAATGGTTTAGAAGGAGACGTTATCCCTTCTTTAGAAGCTGGTTCTTTGAGGATATGGATAAGATGTTTCGTGAAATCGAGAAAATGATGGAAGAGGAATTCAAAACCTTCACATCACGAGTTCCCAAAGACTATGTTAGAGAAAGAAAACTTCCAGACGGCACAACCGTTCGCGAATGGGGGCCCTTCGTATATGGTTATAGCGTAAAAATAGGTCCCGATGGAAAACCCGAAATTCACGAGTTTGGAAACGTCAAACCAAGCCGCCTCGGACCCCAAGTTAAGGAAGAACGTGAACCCCTCGTAGATGTTATTGAAACTGATGGCGAAATCCACATTGTTGCAGAACTGCCAGGCGTAGAGAAAAACGACATAAAACTTCACGGGACTGAAGATTCGTTAACAATTTCTGTTGATACTCCCCAGCGCAAATACTATAAAGAGATAACCTTGCCAGCAAAAGTGAAAGTGAAAGAGGCCAAAACACAATATAAAAATGGAGTTTTAGAAATTACACTGCCAAAAATTAAAGAGGAAAAGAAACCCAAAGGTGAACCAATAAGCATAGACTAGCCTCATTTCCAGAATAGCCTGTGCGTATATGAATGAAAACTCGGAAATTGACATAATAAACGCAGTCTGCCGAGAAGCTAAAAAAGAGGGTAAACTAACAGGCAAAAACCTAACAAAACTTTACGAAATCTTTGGTCAAAGATTCACAAAAGCCTTCGAAGCTTTAAAGGAAGGGCGTGTAAAAAAGTATAATTTCAAACCAAGCGGTAGAACTGTTTGGATTGTTGTTGGAAAAGAACGTGATTATCTATTAATGCCCGAGGCTGAATTTTGTTCATGTGACGACTTTTATTTTCGCGTTTTAGACAAGGAAATCCACTTGTGCTATCATCTTCTCGCCCAAAAATTAGCCAACATTTTAGGATGGTATGAAACCATAGAAGAGCATGATGAACTTTATGATTCCCTTATGGAGGAGTGGAAAAAACCAACACATTAAAATATTTAAACTCAATAAAAAAGGGTAAAAGGAGAACTGTTCCATGGACATTGGAGCCTACTTCGAAGTGCTCAAATACATCCTCATGACAGCAACCTTCATTGCATTAGTACTAATCTTTCTATACGCCTTTTATGGCGAAGAGGAAAAGACAAGTTAAAGAAGCTAATCCTTTGCTCTTTTAATTTCTCGACGCATTATTAGGAATAATGCTATGCTTAAAACTGCGAGGATTATGGCGAACAAAACCATCCATTGTGCTTCTGGACCTGCACCAAAAACTATTGGAATGAACCATATGAATATGACGCCGCCAAAATTTATGGAACCTTCACCATAAACCAATGAGACGACTATTAGGATTATTATGCCTAAAAAGATTATGAAAAATCCAATAATAAACAACATCAAAAACTTTTGATGTTTACTATTTGCGCTTTCCACAGCCTTTTCTTTCTCAACCATCCCTATCTCACCTGGGCAACAGATAGAAAATAACCATTGCCGCTATTAACAGCACAGTTAGAATTATGGAGAGAATTAAAACTGTTCTAACCGATTCTTTGTCTGTTCCAAAAATTATTGGGAAAGGTCCAATAATCAAGGCTCCGCCTCCCTTAATTTTTCCAACTTCCTTTGCACTGGAATAGAAAAGTAGAAAGAAAGCTAATAAAACAATGAATATTCCAGCGAAAATTAAGGTTATGCCTAAGCTGTAAATTGTTTGCGCATCCATCCTTATACCAATTATAAGACTGAGAAGGCGCTTTTAATAAACTTTATAACATCCAATCTTTTATCGTTCAGCAGCATCGTGACTCCAAATGTCCATTGAAAAGCTAATTGAGCATATCCTTTCCAAGCGTCCAGAACTTTCTAGGGAAGAGCTTATGGAAAGATTAGCGAGGGAGCGGGAAAAAACTGCTGGTTTCATTTCAGACGAAAGTCTTTTGCGGATGATCGCAGCCGAATTTGGCATAGAAATCCCTCCTAAAGAGTTTTTGGCGCCTACACTTTTAATAGGTGATTTGGTTCCAAGCTTGAATGATGTAACTGTTGTCGGTCGGGTTGTTGCAGTTTTTCCATCCAAAACTTTTAAGGCGGAAGAAAGCGGAAAATTTGCCAGTTTGCTTGTGGCGGACAAAAGTGGAATTTTGCGGGTTGTTTTGTGGAACGATAAAACCAGCCTTGTAGATTCTGGTACGATAAAAACTGGACAGATAATACGCTTTTCTCATGGTTACACGAGAGAAAATCGAAACTGGCAGGTTGAATTACACAGTGGAGATAAGAGTGATATTCAAATCAACCCTCCAGAAGCGAATGAAAAAGATTATCCTGACATAAGCAAATTTGCCCTTAGGATTAAGGAAATAACCAAAGCCTACAAGAACAAAAATTTACACTTGATAGGCATAGTTAAAGAAGTTTTTCCAACAGCCACATTCAAAAGGAAAGACGCAACCAGTGGAAAAGTGCAGCGGTTTTTTCTTTCAGATGAGACTGGCGAGATATCAGTTGTGGTTTGGAATGAAAAAGTGGATGAGTTAGAGAAAAAGCTTAGGAAAGGCGTTAAGTTGCAAATTGTGAATGCTAAAGCAAAAAAGACGGTAAATGAAAGCTTGGAAATTCACGTTGACAATGGAACCTATGTTGAAATATTAGCGTCCACGCCAGAGGTTCTCAAAATAGCTGATTTAAAAGAGGGATTAAACCATGTTAACGTTGAAGGAACGGTTGCCACAAAACCCATGTTAAGAAACGTAAAAGTATCAGAGGGCGAAGTTGTGAAGCTTGCAGTTTTCGAGTTAAAGGATGAAACCGGAAAAATATGGGTTTCAGCATGGCGAAAAAACGCTGAAACAGCCGGCAACCTAAAAGTAGGCGACAAAATAATCATAAAAAACGCCTATGTCAAAAAGGGCTTCGGAGATCAACTTGAAATATCAACAAAAAGCACAACCTCAATCGAGATTCTTTCCAATGACAAACATTAAACATAATCGCTAGTTAATCATCCGTAAAAACTAAAGGTAGGAGAGTATTCGAGCCTACGCTCTCTGGACAATTATGCACTTAAAATGCAAATTGCTATAAAGAACGTGCTCTAATCTGGTCTTTGGAGGGTTACTTTGACAAAAGTAGTGGCAATAAATGGAAGCGTCCGCATGGAAAAGAGTAATACAGCAATGCTTATGGAGCCTCTTCTTGAAGGCATGAAGGAGGCAGGTGCGTCTGTCGAGTTGTTCTATGTAAAACGCTTAAACATTAAGTCTTGCATAGGAGATTTTCATTGCTGGTACACAAAACCAGGCGAGTGCATCATTTCTGACGATATGCAAATACTCTATCCCAAGCTACGCAGCGCAGACATTCTTGTGCTTGCTACACCGGTCTATATCCCCCTTCCAGGCGAGATGCAAAACTTCATCAACCGACTTTGTCCTCTTGTAGAGCCAATATTGGAAAAACGTGAAGGTCGCACACGAGCTAGATTTCATGAGAATATTAAGATAAGAAAGATTGTGCTGGTTTCAGCGTCTGGTTGGTGGGAATTGGGCAATTTTGGAACTGTACTTCGCATCGCTGAAGAGCTTGCAAAGGATGTGGGCATAGAATTTGCAGGTGCTAATCTCCGGCCGCATGCTTTTCTCATGGAAGAAAACAAAGAGAAAGCCAAAATTATCATAGAAGCATTGAAACAAGCCGGCGTTCAATTAATAAAAGACGGAAAAATGACTGATGACACCCTTAAGACAATCAGTCAGCCTCTTATTTCTGAAGAAGAGCTCAAACAAAGGTACAACGAATCATACTTGAAAGTAAAAAGTAGGCAAACATCTAATTAAAATAAATAATGCTATCAAATAGAAAACAAAGAATAGCCTATAGTGCCGGGGGCGGGATTCGAGCCCGCGACTTCTGGCGTTGGGCGCTTAGCCCCATTCGACTCCAGATTATGAGTCTGGCGCCCATTCCAGGCTAGGCTACCCCGGCCACGCCATTCTTATGTATTTTGTTTAAGAATGTTTAATTAACCTATCGATTCAAAAGTTATTCTTTCTTCTCTTTTTCCTTTAATAAAGCTACATATTCCTGCAAAGTTTTTTCAACATCCCATTTAAACGAGCTTTCTCCAACATTTAGGTTCCACCAGTTTATGAATCTTTCAAGGCTTATTCTAATGAATATTATTAGAACTGCAACTGGGATGATTCCTGCCAAAACTATGTTTGTTGGGAATGGGAAAAGGAGAAGTAAGAAAAGGTTTAAGAAAAATTCTAAAACTAAAAATATTGGCACCACTATAGCCCAGAAAATTCCAGAGGAAACGTTTTCAAGAAAGTTGGCTCCTGGAACCTTTAAAATTAGCCTATAGAAAAAGGGCAACTTACTTTTTTCAATATTCTTTAATTTTTCTTCGCCCATAGTGATTCAAGAATGCTTTATATCAGAAAACACATAAGCTTTAGCATTTCTTTCTGTCAAATTTTTCCACACCAGTGGATGTTCCAATGTATACTATGTCAGCCATTTTAACAAAAAGTCCAGTTTCAACAACTCCTGGGATCATCTTCAACTTGTTTTCTAACTTTGCTGGGTAGCGTATAAGTCCAAAATCTACGTCTATTATTACGTTACCGTTGTCTGTTATAACTGGTCCAACCTTTCCCATGCCTTCTCTTAAAATTGGTTTTCCACCATACTCTTTTATTTTCTGCATTAAAACAGGAGCTGCAAGGGGTAAAACTTCTATCGGTAATGGGTGGTTATTTTCTCCTAAAATCTTAACTTTTTTGGTTTCATCCGCAACTATGATAAACTTCTTAGATGCGAAGGCGACAATTTTTTCGCGAGTTAAGGCTCCACCCATGCCTTTAATTAAGTTTAGTTCTTGGTCTATTTGGTCTGCCCCGTCTATTGTTAAATCTAATTTCGGATGTTCCTCCAAAGTTGTTATTGGAATTCCGCATTGAATTGCTAACATGAAAGCTTGGTATGATGTGGGAACGCCTAAAACATGGATTTTTTCATTCCTTATTCTGTTCCCTATTTCTTTGATGGCATATGCAGCGGTGCTTCCGCTTCCTAAACCCACGACGAATCCGTCTTTAACATGCTTAACAGCCTCTAAAGCTGCTTTTTTCTTTGCTTCTTCAACTCCTTCTTTTTTAGGTTTCAATTTCCATCTGTCCCAACCTTTCCAAAACCTTTTCCACTTCTGCCTTTATCTCCTCTATCCTTTTCTCTGCTTCAGTTCTTGGGCTTGGCTTAGCGGCTGGTTTCCTCTTTCTCTTTGCTTTTTCTTCACTCTCGGGTTTTTCTTCTGGCTTGGGGACAACTTCTTCCTTTGGCATGGGTATGGTTATTTCTTTTATAGGTTTAGCTTCAACCTTTGACCGCAGTTCCTCAATTTTTCCGCTTAGCTCGTCAAAGCGTTCACTAAAAAGTTTTAGCAAGTCTTCTTGCATGGCTTCAAGTTCATGTAAAGCCACAAGATGCTCGTCTTTTGATATGGCTTCTTTCACTGTTACCATCCTATCTTTGTATGTTTGGGCAAGCCTTTCCCTCTCTTCCTCTGTTATCTTTCCTTCTGCATGGGCTTCGTAGAGGCGTCGAATTGCATCGCTTAAAATTTCCCTTTCCAAACTAAGAATTCTAAGTTCCTCTTTTGCCCTTGCCGCTTCGTCGGGTGATACACTTTTTGTTATTTTAAATGGTAAACCTCCAAACTCAGCCTTTAACTTTCCTTCCTCCCCCACCTTCTCTTCTTTTTTCCCTCTTTTTCTCATGGCATAAATAACTATTGAACATGCGATAAGTGCCCCTAATATAATTACTGCATAGATTATGAGGTCCTCTAGGGGCAAGAACGCTTTCCCTCTCTTATTTCACATTGTTTTTATGCATATATAAATTATCCAGAATCATGGATTATTAGAAAATTCTTATTAATTTTCAATTATAATAAAAGATGTTCTAAAATGGCGATGGAAATGAATAGAGATAAAGTTTTCAAATACATCGGAAGCCATTTTGATGAGCATCTCAACCGTTTACAAGAGCTTGTTAGACAACCTTCCATATCCGCTGAAAACCGTGGCATCCGCGAATGTGCAGAGCTTGTTAAAAGTTATTTTGAGAATTTGGGATGCCAAGACACAAAGCTTGTTGAAACTTCTGGCAACCCAGTGGTGTATGGCTATTATGATGCTGGCGCGGAAAAAACAATAATCGTTTACTTCATGTATGATACACAACCAGTAGACGAACCAGGCTGGACTGTTCCTCCATTAGAAGGACGAATTGTTGAAATGGAGCCTTTTGGCAAATGTCTCGTGGCGAGGGGAGCCATCAACACTAAGGGTGAACTTGGAGCTTTCATTAATGCTTGTGAATCTATAAAGGCTGCTGGCGAGAAAATTCCAATAAACATGATTTTCGTGGCGGAAGGAGAAGAAGAACTTGGAAGCCGTCACCTACCCGAATTCATAAATAAGTACTTAAGCAAGCTAAAGGAAGCTGATGCTGTATTTTTCCCAACAGCTGACCAAGACCAGAAAGGTAAAGTCCAAATGAGCTTGGGCGTTAAGGGAATAGTCTATTTTGAATTGGAGCTTAATGGAAAAACTTGGGGTTATGGACCAACAGAATTTGACATTCACGGCAGCAACAAGGCTTGGGTGGACAGTCCGGCATGGCGCATGATACAAGCCTTAAGCACGTTCACAACAAAGGATGGAAACAAAGTTCTTGTTGAAGGCTTCTATGATAATGTTATTCCTCCAAGCAAAGAGGATTTAGAGCTTTTGGAGAAACTTGAGAAAACCTTTGACGAAGAGACAATTAAAGATGAGATGAAGGTTAAGCATTTCATAGATGATGTTCATGGAAAGGAAGCATTGCTAAAATATCTTTACTCGCCAACCATAAACATAGATGGGATATGGGGCGGATACATCGGACCTGGAACAAAAACCGTTCTTCCCTACAAGATAACGGCAAAAGTGGATGTGCGCCCAGTTCCAAATATGACTGTGGAAGAAGTTATCCCAAAGATAAGAAAACACTTGGACAAGCATGGTTTCAAAGAAATAAAAATCATAGAACTTGAAGAGGGATATGGCTGGGCTAAAACAAGCATAAAGGAACCGGCAGCTCAAGCTATATTGAAGACTTACCGCGAATTCGGCTACGAACCAGAAATATGGCCTCACATGGCTGGAAGTGCCCCCTTCTGCATGTTTAACCGTGAACCCTTAAACCTACCCTTTGTTATGGGTGGTTTAGGCCACGGCGCGAGAGCCCACGCTCCAGATGAGTACATAGTCGTAGGAGAAGGCGGACCAACTGGCGGCTTAATAACTCTTGAAAAATCCTATGTGGCTATTCTCGACAATTTATCAAAAATGTTATAAGCCTCGGGCGTGCTTCAAAGTTAAGGTGTAAAAGCACCCTTTAAATTGTTTCTAAACTCTTATGTTTAACTTTGTTGTTGCGAAGCAAGGATGACGAGCATTAATAAAATCTCATCACTCGAAGCCTTCTTTAAGAAAAAATCCATGTCAAGTTTATCTAGTAAAATCGATGAATAAGCTCGTAAGGTTAATTGGTACAGTATTGCCTGAAAGCCGTTTTTCGTTTTTCTCTCTCCGATTTTTTCGATGACGCCTTGCTCTTTGAGTGTTCTAACTCGTCTGTTTACAATGTGATAGCGTATGTAGGCGAAGTCGCTTTGAGTTCTCAGCTTTCGCCATATATCATAAATTGTTAGCGGACTTTGCATGGCGAGGGTCCGGAAAATCGCCTTATTAACTCTTGCTTCCCGCCCTTTAAATATGGAGACCCTCGCCATTTCATCATCAAATCATGGCTTTTTGCTGAGGATTGTACTAAAAGACTGAAGGCTTGAAGCGATTAACAGGGAGACCCTCTAGAGTGAAAGCGCCCTCCTCATATGTCCGTTTTTGGATACTGTCCTTTGCTAAGGGCAGAAGATTCTTGTGGTTTTGTATTGGAATAGTTTGTTTGGTGTAAAAAGGCTGTCAAAAGTAAAATTTTACAATTGGAGTGTTCGGAAAAGGCTTATTCCAATCCTGAAGTTAATTGACGAAAATTATCCTACGAAAGTAGCTAGGCTTCTCGGAATGAGCCGTCAGCATGTTCATTATTATTTGAAAAAGTTGGAGAAGGCAGGCTTAGTCAAGCGTTCTGGACCGAGGTGGCCAGCCTTTTACGAAACAACTGAGCAATGTAAAAAGTTTCTCAGTGGATGTGAGGGTTTGACGCCTAGTTTTGTTTTTAGGCTTCATAATTGTGTTTTTAAGTATCCTATTTTGCAAGATTCTGCTGTGCTTGTTGATTGGCGTCGTGTGGAGAAGATGAATTGGAGTAGCCTTATTGGTTCTGAGTTGGGGTTGACTGTTGAGCAGACTACTAAGCATGTTCTGGTTTATTGTGATGTAGTTGAGGGTAGGGATCCATGTGAGCTTTTGTTGTTGGCTAAGGATGCTGCTGATCGTGTTGCTGCTCATCTGCAGTTGAAGTATGGTGTGCGTTTGGGTGATGGTCGACTAGCCCGCAAGATTCACTTCGGTGTTTATGATCCTGTTGCTGCTTTGGTTTCTCGTTATTGGCAGGTTAGTGATGACGTTGCCAAGGTTGACGAGTCTGAAGGCTTTGGCGAGGTTGACTGGTTAAGCGTCGAAGCAGCCAAGGATTATTTGCTCATGCCTCAAAATGTTAAGCGACTCATTCAGATTCAAGAAAAGTTTGCCAATGCCATGAATGAACATTTGAGGCTTATTGAGGCTCTTCAGGCCTTAACGCAAAAGATGGACAAGGTTATTGAAAAGTTAAGTTCAAAAGTCAATTCTGAAGAGGCTTTCACTTGAAAAGCTGCTTCGCTTAATATATTCCTGGCAAAGAACTAAGAAGGCTACAAAACGCGATTAAAGCTCTTAACATTAAGAGTTTTGTTCAAGAAAGCGTTAACAATAACAATTTTGAGTTGCACATAAGAGGTCTATCAAGAAACGATATTATCGCCATTGGCGTATGCATTCTTAGCTTGAAAGTGTTTATTACGCGCGTAATAGATGCAGTCGAGATGGAGGTGTAAAAAAAGAAGGATGGCTCCTAACCTGCGAAGCTTATGACACTTGCCATAACACGTGTTATAACAATTATGTTTCAAGCTCTAAATTTTATAACGCGCGTGATAATTTCGAGCTATCAATGTGTGGGGGGTCGCCAAGCACTTTGAAAAGTCTCACCGGTGAGAGTTTTAAGTCGTCTCACGCCAAAATCCCACAAGCCCGAAAAATAGGCTAAAAAAATCAATCCCGCTCCTAGTCTACAATAGCCCAGAAAAGCTTTCATATAGGAAATTTTCTGGCTTTTTGAAATTTTTTCTAAATATATAATCGTTTCATGGTTTCTGTTAACAAACATTAACAGAACATAATCTTCCATGACTGAAAACTCGAAGGGCGAGATTTTCTGAATAGGTTAGGAGAAACAAAAAGCAGAAACAGCGAAACAGTGAGAGTATAAGTATATAATTTCTAATATACTCTCGGGGAGGGAGCCCCAAAACCACATTTTCTATTTATATAAGTAGAAAATAACCAAACCACATCAAACAACCTTCCGTTAAACGTTACTAATGGAAGAACGGAGTCTACGGAAAAATGGTGGGGAAATTGTTGTTGGTTAAGCGTTGTCGCAAAGTGTTATTGACATGTGGTCTTGCTTTCTTCGGTTTTCTTTTCTTCAGCCTTCTTCTTTCCTTTCTTGGGCAAGTGCAGTCGCCTCCATTAGCATTAAATGAAGCTAAATGCTTTAGCTCCAAAATCGCGCTATACACCATATGCCTAAAAACTTTGCTTCTTAAAGTTAGGAGTTTGTTGATGATGATTTTGAAGATGTTGATCATGCAAGGGGCATATATAACGCAGAAACTCGGTTTAATAACATTTGCTGCACATGTTTTTCTATCCTTCAGTCAAGCCTTTTAAGAGGAAGCCTTGAAGGACATATACGCCAAAAAGAAAGTTGCTCCAGACAGAATGAACGCATGCATGAAACCAAATGTTTGAGCGATGAATGGACCTATGTAGGCTCCTGCGGAGCTGCCCAAACCTACTAGGGCGTCGAATAAACCCGCCTTCCTTGCTGGAATAAGTTCCATTGATAGAGAAAGGACATAAATATGGTATAAGGCATATGCGAAGCCCATTAGAGCTAGAACCAAAGCGAACATAGCCATTGCTTGAGTGCTGATTGTGGCAAATACGGATAAGAGAAAGGCTAGAATGCTTCTAAACATGACGACCTTTTGCATGTGCATTTTCTCTTCATGTAGTTCAAGCCTCTTGCCCACCAAGAAATAGCCTATCGCCGCCGCACTTGAGTTTAAAACATAAATGGCGTAGACCATGCTTATGTCTAAGCGTAAGTTTTGGGCTAAAAATATTGGTAACGGTGTAAATAGTGTGCTTGTGGCAAACGCGAAAAGCACTAGACCTCCACAGAAAAGCGTAAGGTTTTCTTCTACTAGGCTTTCAGATACATGTAATCCATCCAAAACCTTTGAAGCTATTGTTATACCTTTGCAGGTGAAATCTATGCTTCTCTCTATGTGCACCAGCCCTCGCTCAAAAATTAGTGTGGGATCAACAACCAAAAATAAGGAGGTGGCGAAGGCTAAAAAGTTTAAGCAGCTGCACATCAACAATGTTTTTATTGGGTCGAACCCCAGAAAAGAGACAAACACCCCTAGAACCAACCCTATAAGCCAACCCATCTCGGT
>JAVZLK010000005.1:0-103143 GCA_038883795.1 Bathyarchaeia archaeon | reverse complement strand
ATAACTGTGCTTAAAGACATAACTATTGCTCCTATTGCTGGGTTCAGATTTACGCTGCTGGCTGCTAATGGCAATGTTATGATGTTGTAGCCTGCTGCCCACCACAAATTCTGAACCATCTTTGAATATGTCTTTTTTGAAAGGTCTATGACCTTTGGAACATCCCTAGGGTCGTTTCTTACTAGGATTATGTCTGCGCTTTCAATGGCTACGTCTGTGCCTGCGCCTATTGCTATGCCCACATCCGCTGTGACAAGGGCTGGGGCGTCGTTTATGCCGTCGCCAACCACTGCCACCTTATAACCATTTTCTTTTAAGTATGCTATTTTTTCGGCTTTTTTGTCTGGCAAAACCTGGGCGAAATAATCATCTATGCCAAGCTCTTTTGCAACCCAACGGGCAACATCTTCAGAATCACCCGTGAGCATGTAAACCTTTAACCCCCTTTCCTTCAGCTTTCTAACCGCCTCGAAGGATTCCTCCCTTATTCTGTCGGAAAGTGCCAAGGCACCAGCAAGCATCCCATCAACCACCGTGAAAACTACGGTTTTTCCCTGTTCTTGCAGCCCTTTTATTCTTTCATCATTTACGTTTATTTTCATTTCATTGAGAAGGTTTACGCTTCCAACGTAAACTTCGCTTTTACCAACTTTTCCGTAAGCACCCTTTCCTGGCAATGCCTTAAACTCTTTGGCTTTTGGAATTTGTATGCCATTTTCCTTTGCATATTCTACAATGGCTTTGGCTATTATGTGCTCCGAATTCAATTCAACGCTTGATGTTAGTTTTAAAAGTTCATTTTTGGGAATGAAGGAAACTATGTCAGTGACGCCGAAGTTGCCCATGGTTAATGTTCCAGTTTTGTCGAAGACTATGGCGTTTACATCCTTAACCATTTCAAAGGCTTTTCTGTCACGGATTAGTATCCCACTTTTGGCGGTTATTGAGGTTGAAAGGGCAACAACCAAAGGAATTGCTAAGCCGAGGGCATGAGGACAAGCAATGACTAAAACTGTTACTGTTCTTTCGAGGGCTATTTCACTAAATCCGAGAAAAGACCAAACAGCGTAGGTTATTATTGCAACTCCAAGAGCCACATAAAAGAGGAGCGCTGCAGCCCTATTCGCTAAATCCTGAGTTCGCGATTTGCTTTCTTGAGCTTGCCTAACAAGCTTTACCACTTGAGATAGGTAGGTTTCTTCTCCAGTTTTTTCTATGCGCACTTTCAAAACGCCTTCGCCATTTATTGAGCCACCAATAACTTTGTCCATCACGCTTTTTGGGATGGGTTTGGATTCTCCAGTTAACAAAGCCTCGTTGACTGAGGATTCGCCTTCAACCACAACGCCGTCTGATGGTATTTTCTCGCCCGGACGGACAAGAACCTTATCGCCGACACGTAACTCTGAAACTGGAACTTCTTCAACTTCACCGTCCTTTAGCCTATGGGCTGTGGTTGGCATTATCCTAACAAGTTCTTCCAGCGCCATTGAAGCCCCCATGACACTTTTGGCTTCTATCCAATGCCCCAAAAGCATAACATCTATAAGCGTGGCAAGTTCCCAAAAGAAGTCCATGCCTAAAGGCATGAAAACTGTTCCAGCCGAATATAGAAAGGCTACTGTTATGGCTGTTCCTACAAGCGTCATCATCCCAGGCTGCCGAGCCCTTATCTCATCCACTAATCCTTTTAGAAAGGGCAATCCGCCATAGATGTAAACGATTATGGATAGAAATAGTAGGATTTCTTTTTTGAAGGGTACTTGTAATGTTTGGAGAATTGGAAACCATGTTTGTATCATTTCTGATAGAAGCAGAATTGGTATTGTGAGGATGAGGGAAATCCAGAACTTGTTTTTGAATTCTTGGATATGGTGGGCGTGGTGTTGATGGTGCATTTTCTCACTTTGGTGGTATGTAATTGTTAAGTATGCCATACGTCATAAAAGCTTATCGGTTAATAAAACAAAAAAGCGAGTTTCAGTTAACTTTGTGATCTTATCCTCCAGGAGCGCCATGAAACGGAACGTTCTTCCAGAGCAAATCCCACCAGTCAGCTTCCGTTATGGCTTCACCGCGAACAAGAATCTCCAAAACCATTTTCAGCAGTGCATGATGCCTTTTCTCATCCTCTAAAATGGCGCTCAAAAGAAGCTTAACCTTCTCATCTTCAACTGTTGGCAAAACTTTACTAATTTTCTTGATAAGCTCAGCTTCTATACGTATGTGCTTTTCCACAACCGCTTTCTGCTTGTCCAGTTGCTCTTGCGTTATGGCTTGGGAAACCCTTGTCAATAATTCTGTGGCAGCTGCATACATTTCCGCATGCTTCAGCGAATCGAGGGATATGCCCTTCAAGACCCCTTTTACTGGCGGGTTTTTCATGTCAATCAATGCATTGTTCAGCGAATCCACAATATCATTTTCAACCTTAATCTGCCTCTTCATAAACTCAATCAATTCATTTTTTGTTTTCATAATATTCGCCTTCACTAAAACATGTTAGCTTACGTGCATAAGTCTTTCGGCAACTTTCCTTCCAAACTCTCTACATTTTTCTAAGCCATCATTGTCTGGCGTGTACTTAATTAGGAGTGGCGGTTCAATAACTTCCATTTCAAACTTGTTCTTCAAAATTTCAAGAACTAAACGTGGGGCTTCACCGCTCCAACCATAAGAACCAAAAGCTGCTCCAATCTTCCCTTTCAAAACTATTTTCTTAACAGCAGCCTCCTCCAAAAGATTCTTTATGTTCAAAGGCATGTCATGATGATAAGTTGGAACTCCAAAGGCTAAAGCGTCAAAACTTGTTAAATTTTCAACAGCCACGTAATAGGCTATTTCCACATCAACCCCTTGAACTGTTTTGGCGCCTTCTGCCATAGCCTTAGCCATTTTCTCAGTATTCCCAGTTCGGCTATAATAAAGAATAAGAAGCTTGGCCATACCACGTCACAACCATTCATTATTAATTGCATGGGTAATTAGAGGTTTTGGCTTGCCGCTTCTTTCACTTCCTTTTTGAAATTTTCTGTGTCCATGAAGAAAGTTTGTATCGGCTTGGCATTAACTATCAACCACCAATTGCGTTTTATTGATTCCTCTGGCTTTTCCCACTCGTTTATCATTTCAATTTTTATGTTTGGCAAAACTTCTCTGATAATTTGCTCTATTCTTCTTGCGAATGAATAAGAGAATTGGCATACTGGTCCATAAAATATTGTAGCTTTGCCCTTATCCTCTTTTAAAGGTTCATACTTTACTTTTGGAGTAGGCTCATATTTGCCCTCAATTGGAAGGTATAGCATGCCTCCTTCGGTGGTTGGGAGAAAACCATTTTTCTTGTAAAATTCTGGCATTGGAAGCAATTCGCCAGTGTTGAAAGCTTTTGCCAAAATAAATTTGCATGGCTTATTGCCCAAACACGATTTCTTCCTTTTAACATCTAAAATTACTTCCCGCAATAATCTAGAGCCTATTCCAATTTTCTGCGCTTCTGATGTGGGATTATAAATGCAGTTTATTATTAGAACGCCTTCCCGCCTAAACCCTTTTGTTATATCAGCCTCTTCTGGGTAATAGAGTATTTGCGCCGCAGGTTTTCCGTTGTAGTAGGCGATTTTTGCGCAAGATCTCCAAGTGTTAAGCATTTCATGCAGCCATTGTCTTTTTAATGCCATGCCTTGTTGATGGATTGGGTCGCTAAGCCTTTTGGAAGAGCAAACGTAAATGAGGTCTTCTATGTTTGACTCTTGAAGATTTTCAATTCTCACTTTTTCTTGCACTCAATTTTCACCTAAGCTTTTTTGCCCATTTCCTTTATAATTTCGTCAACCGTCATTATTTTTGCATTGTAAACATATTCCAAATACTTCAATCCTTGCTCATGGTCTTCTTGCGTAAAAGATTCCACCCCATCCTTCGCTATTATTATTTTGTATCCTCTAAAGAAGGCATCTGCTGCCGTATGCCTCACACATATATGTGTGTGCAGTCCACCCAAAATCACTGTTTTTGCTCCCTCTCCGTTGTATAGGCTTCTGAGCAACGGGTCCAAACCAGTCTCGTAAAAGCCGCTATAGGTTCTTTTTTCCACAATAAAATCCTTCTCTGTAGGCTTAAGTTCTGGGATTACTTCTGCTCCTTTTGTTCCTTTTATGGCATGTTTTCCCCACCTATGAATGACTTCGAAGTCGTTGGGGTAGTGGGCGTCGTTGCTGTAAATGACTGGAACGCCGTGTTTGCGGGCAGCCTCCACAAGCCTCTTAAGATTTGGAATTATATGTTTTGCTCTTTCACATTTTAGGTCTCCAGTAACAAAATCATTCAGCATATCAATTATTATTACGGCGCTTTTATTCAAGGCGCTCCACCTTCGACAGTCCATTATGCCTTACGTCATATTTAAACTAATCATCTCACACTCTCTAGAGTATAGAAGCCTTCCGTGAATTTCTCTGCTCCATCCCTTTTCACTAAAACCGTGTCTTCTATGCGAACACCTCCAAAACCAATAACGTATATGCCAGGCTCTATTGTCACCACATTTCCAATTGCCAGCCTATCCTTGCTTTCCGGATTCAGTGTTGGTGGTTCATGAACTTCTAAGCCTACGCCGTGGCCTAGTCCGTGGACGAAATATTCTCCGTATCCAGCCTTTTCTATGATTTTTCTTGCGGCATCGTCTATTTCCTTTGCTTTTGCTTTTGGTTTTACTGCTCGGAAGGCTTTTTCTTGTGCCTCTTTAACAATTTCGTAAATTTTGAGTTGCTTATTGGATGGTTTTCCAGCTACAAGGGTTCTTGTCATGTCTGAGCGATAATATTTGTAAGCTGCTCCTACGTCAACAACAACTAAGTCGCTGTTTTTAATTTCTTTGTCTGTGCAGCCACCATGGGGAAAGGCTGAACGAACACCAGAAGCCACTATGGTTTCGAAGGCTGTTCCCCAAGAACCCCTTTTTCGCATGGCATATTCTATTTCTGCAGCAGCTTCAATCTCTTTCATTCCAGGCCTAATTACTTCGTAGGCAACTTTCATTCCCTCATTTGTTATTTTTCCGGCTTTCCGCATAAACTCAAGCTCATCTTCATCCTTAACCTTTCGCAGTTCCCAGACAAGATTTCCTCTAACCTTTAGCTTTATTTTGCCCCTCAATTCTTTAGCAAGTTTGCGGTAATTTTCAACGTTAAGCGTGTCTATGGCTAACTTTTTAATCTTGAAAGCCTTTGCTTGTTGGGCAATCTTTGCCATCAAATTCTCGTTGCGCTTCACCAGCTCAACCTTAAAATCTTTAGCTTCAGCTTTTGCCTGTTCGTAGTTGACATTGTAAACATAGGCTTTGTTCTCGCCACTTTTTGGTATTAGTAAGCAAGCTAACCCAGGGCAGTGGGAGAAATATAAAGCGTTAATTTCATTTGCAATTAAAAATCCATCAAAGCCTTTTTCTTCAAAAGCTTTCTGTTTTAAAGCTTCTATTCTATTCATTTATTTCACTTTCCAGAAACCAATCATAGGTTAGCGTTTAGTTTAAAATCTTTTGCAAAAGAGTTGGTTTTTATCCGCCACTGACTATGGGAAGTAAAGCCACGTGGTCTCCGTTTTTAAGCTTTGTTTTTATGCCATCCAACTGATTAAGTAGGTAACCATTCACTGTTATTATGTAGTTTGTTTTCACATCCTTGCCCTTTGGTTCGTAAAAAGCCTTTTGGAAGGGTTCGCCATATTTTTCAGAAAGCCTAAGCAGTAAGTCCGCTATGGAAGCGTCTTCTTTAATCTCTATTTCTTCTTCTCGACCACTTTTTATGATGTTTCTCACGTGGCCGAAGTATTCCACCTTAACCTTCAATGGTGAACCCCCCGAAGACTTCTATAATATCATGGTTCAAACTCATTAATAAAATCATTTTTGCATTTTTAATCGCTAGATTAATATCGGGTTGAGCTGTTAACATTTTTACGCCTTTAGGAAGTTTGTAGGATGAAGGAGGAAGTTTCAGTTTCTGAAGGGTTGAGGCAATTTCCCATAAGGTCAGTTTATTTGGTTTCCATGGAACATAAAGGCAAAAAGAACATCATAACCATTGGCATGTTCGCTTTATTCTCTGGAAAACCAACTCTCGTCGGTGTTGGCATAGCCCCTTCAAGATACTCTTATGAACTAATTCGCCAAAGCAAAGAGTATGTAGTAAATGCGGTGGATGAAAACCTTATCGAAGCTGTAAGAATCTGCGGGAAGAAATCAGGGCGAGAAGTGGACAAATTTGAAGCGGCTAAGCTTACTCCAGAAAAGGGAAGCAAAGTAAATGCGCCTCTAATTAAGGAAAGTCCTGTTAGCATTGAATGTAAGGTTGTTAAAGAGGTGGAGGTTGGCGACCACGTTTGGTTTATAAGCGAGGTGGTTGCTGCTCATGTTCGCAAAGGCTACAAGTGGAATGAGGGTTTGCTGTATAAATGGATAGGCGAAGACGGTTTCTTTTACAAAGTTGGAGAGGAAATAGGCAAATACTAAACGCAATTTTTGAGAGACAACAATTGGATTTTGAATATCCCAAAAATATTCGTTTCAAATGCGAAAGATGCGCCCTATGCTGTGGCAACACCAAAGAAAAAGTTAGGCATATTCTTCTTTTAGAGGTAGAAGTTGAACGCATAGCGAAGAAAACTTCAAAAAATATTGGGGAATTTGCCGAAAAGATTGAAGGTGCTAAGCCTTACGTTTATCTGATGAGAAAAACTGCAGAAGGAAAATGCGTATTCCTTAAAGATAATCTATGCTCCATTTATAGGATAAGACCGTTGATATGCAAATTCTACCCCTTCCAACTTGAAAATGCCAAAAATGGTAAATTCAAATTCACATACACAACTGAGTGCCCAAACATTGGCAAAGGACCAAAACTAAAAAGAAGTTTCTTTGAAAAGTTTCTAAAAGAAGCTGTAAAAATAATGAAGGAAGACTCATCAGATAGCGAAAATAAATATTAAGTGACAATAAAAGTAGGAACTTGGAAAGAACGTCATGTATAAATCTGGGATTCCGAAGACTGATTATTCGCAGATTGCGAAATATTATGATAGATTTAGAATGAGTGACGTTGATTATTGGCTTTCAAAAATTATTGAATATGGAAAAATTGAACCGAAATGTATTGTTTTAGACGTGGGATGCGGCACTGGCTGATTTTCGCTGGGCATATCGGTTGCGAAAAACTGCTTGCTCTTTGCTTTGGACCCTTCGGTTGAAATGCTTAAACAAGCCCTAGCGAAAGATAAATCTAAACTTATTCTGTGGATTAGAGGGGATGGACAAAGATTGCCTTTTAGAGACAGCGTTTTTAATTGCGTTTACATGACTTTGGTTATTCATCATATAGAAGATAAAAAGCTGGCTCTGCAAGAAATTCACCGCGTCTTAAAGAAAGAAGGAAAATGTGTTATTTTGACGAACTCACATGCTCGAATTAGAGAGCACGTTCTCCGTCATTTTCCAGGAGTGCTAGCGATAGACCTGAAACGGTTTCCAACAATTCCTTCGCTAAAGAAAATGATGAAAATGGCCGGTTTCAGGGACGTTCATTATCACATCCTCAGATATGATAGGGGATACATCGCTACAGATGAGTATTTGAAAAGAGTTAGAAACAAATACGTATCAACCCTAACCTTGCTCAGCGAAGACTCTTTTCAAAAAGGATTTAAGATATTTCAGGAAAGGGTCAAAAGAAAATATGGCAACCGGATAAAACAGATTAATAAGTTTGTTTTTGTTGTTGGACGGAAGTGATTTGTCTCTCATGAATAGTTTTGATTGGCTTTATGGTAGGAAAGCGTTAAAGACTGTTAGATTCTAAAATTCTTTTTATAAAAAGCATCTACCTAAGAAAATATCTAAATATATGAAACAATTGAAGATGCCTAAAGCAGGTTTGGTTGGTGTTTTCAATGGTGTTTGACAAGCAAAGAATAGAGGAAATCAAGCACCGTAGAGAAAGGTGGGAAAAAGAAACCGTAGCAAGAAGTTTTGATAAGCTTCCCGAGAGGGGTGAGTTTTTAACGAGTTCGGAGATTCCAATAAGTAGGGTTTACACGCCCGTTGATATTGAAAAACTTGACTATTTAAGAGATTTAGGCTTTCCAGGCGAGTATCCCTTCACTCGTGGCGTTTATCCAACTATGTATAGGGCTAGATTGTGGACTATGAGGCAGTATGCTGGTTTTGGCACGGCTGAACAAACAAATCAGCGCTTTAAATATCTCCTCCAGCAAGGGCAAAGAGGTTTAAGCGTAGCTTTTGACTTTCCAACACAAGTGGGTTATGACTGTGATCATCCCATGGCACGAGGCGAGGTTGGAAGGGCTGGCGTAAGCGTTAGCACGTTAAAGGATGTGGAAATAGTTTTCGACGGGATTCCCCTAAAAGAAATTACCACTTCCATGACCATTAATGCTCCAGCAACCGTTTTGCTTGCCATGTACATAGCTGTCGGACAAAAACAAGGCGCCGAGCCATCTCAGCTTGGAGGAACGGTGCAGAATGATATTTTGAAGGAGTATGCAGCCAGAGGCATGTACATTTTTCCGCCTAAACCATCCATGCGCTTGGTCACAGACATATTTGAGTATTGCTCTCAACACATGCCTCTATGGAACACTATAAGCATAAGTGGTTACCACATTCGCGAGGCTGGAGCAACAGCCGTTCAAGAAGTAGCCTTCACGCTGGCAAATGGCATAGCCTATGTGCAAGCAGCCATCGAAAGGGGCTTAGACTTGGATAGGTTTGCGGGCAGGTTATCCTTCTTTTTTGCAGCTCACAACAACTTCTTTGAAGAAATAGCCAAATTTAGAGCTGCTAGAAGGTTGTGGGCTAAAATAATGCGGGAACGCTTTAAAGCCAAAAACCCCGCGTCATGGATGTTGCGTTTTCACACGCAAACTTCTGGTGTTTCTCTAACGGCGCAGCAACCTTACAATAATATAGTTAGGGTTGCCCTTCAAGCTTTGGCTGCAGTTTTGGGCGGAACGCAGTCTTTGCATACGAACTCTTTTGATGAGGCTTATGCCTTGCCAAGCGAACAAGCCGTAACTATCGCGCTTAGGACCCAGCAGATAATAGCCTATGAAAGTGGTGTAGCCGAAACTATAGACCCTCTTGCAGGCGCATATTATGTAGAATATTTGACAAACGAGATAGAAGAACGCGCGGCAAAATACATTGAAAAAATTGATGAGATGGGAGGGGCTGTTGCAGCCATCGAAAAGGGTTTCATGCAAAGAGAAATTGTGGAAAGTGCTTATCGCTTCCAAATGGAGGTGGAAACAAAAAAGCGCATAATTGTTGGAGTGAACGAGTTTGTAACACGCGAGGAAACGCCAATAAAAATTTTGCAAATAGACCCAGAAATAGAAAAGACGCTTGTAGAACGCCTAAAACAAATAAAACAGCAAAGAAACCAGCTGAAAGTTAAAGAAGCTTTGAATAAGTTACGCTTGGCGGCTGAGAAAGAAAATGTGAATCTCATGCCATTCATAATTCAGGCAGTAAAAGAATACGCGACTATAGGCGAAATCTGCGACACCCTACGGGAGGTTTTCGGAGAGTATAAACCGCCTTCCATTTTCTAGGCGATAATGAAAAGGGCTTCGCCTTCGCTGACCGAGGAACCCTCAGAAACAAGTATTTCTTGAACGGCCCCACTTTTTGGGGCTGCAATCTCATTTTCCATCTTCATAGCTTCAAGAATACAAAGAACTTGTCCAGCTTTCACTTGTTCTCCCTTTTTAACTTTTATTGAAAGAATTTTCCCAGTCATGGGTGCAGTCACAGCTCCTTCTACTGCTGCCCTTGTTTCCACAGGTCTTATCGTAGGCGTTACCGTGGTAGGTTCGAAAGTTGTCAATGTAGGTTTTCTCGTTGGTATTTTAACTTCAGCTTTAAAAACTGCCTCTTCAACTTTAACTGAAAAAGGCCCTTCCCTTTTTAGTTCTGGCAAACTTACCCCGTATGTTTTGCCATCAATGTTTATGGAAAAACCCTTTTCCAACGTAAGCCTTTCCGCGTGTAACTCCACTTTTAAAGGTTTTCCATCCAAGTTCACTGTAAAAGTGTTCTCTCCAGTTTTTGTTAACTCAATTTTTCTTGGTTTGCCGTCGATGAAAACTTCGTAAACTGGCATTTTAAACACCAAGTTCCAAGCTTTTTCGACCAGCCAAAACCCAAGCAGATGCTGCACTCTTTGTTCGCAAAGGTATTAATGCTTTGGCTTTTCCTAAACTTTTTATGTAGGTGGCAACAGCCACGGAAACTGCGGCAACATCCTCCAACTCTGCAGCCTTTTCTGGTGGAATTTCAACTTTGGTTTCTTCCCTTTTTGCTTTTCTCTTTTTGAAGAATTCTAGGGCTACTTGTGGAAAAAGCGCATACGTTATCTTATCCTCTTCGCTTTCAATATAGGGTTTTACTTCCTCTGGAATTTTGTCAAGGGCGCTTTCTAAAAGGTCGGCTGGACGACAAGTTATTGGTTTTTCATCGCCTATTATCTTCTTTTTAACTTTAGGGTCTATGGGAGCTGGCGGTTTTCCATATAGGCCCTTCACATAATCCTTTATCTCTTTCGGCACTATGCTGTAACGTTTACCAGAAATAACATTAAAAACGGCTTGTATACCCACAAGCTGACTTGTAGGCGTAACTAAGGGAGGATAACCCAACTCTTTCCTAACCCTCGGAACCTCTTCTAAAACATCTCTTAACTTGTCAAGGGCTTTTTGCTCCCTTAACTGTTCAAGGAGGTTGGAGAACATTCCGCCCGGAATTTGATGCACAATGATGGATGGGTCAACCCGTTCAGCTTTTTGGTCTATCAATTTTAAAGGGTCATAATATTTTTCTCGCAATTCTCTGAAGTAATCTGCAATTTCGCTTAAAAGTTCCAAGTTTAGTCCAGGGTCGTATGGTGTTCCCTTTAAGGCAGCTACGATAGATTCCACTGGCGGTTGTGAGGTGCCCCATGCTAATGGTGAAAAAGCTGTGTCGATTATGTCTACTCCGGCTTCGCATGCGCGGAGGTATGTCATCATAACCATGCCGCTTGTGCTGTGACTGTGCAAGTGTATGGGTAGGCTTACCTCCTTTTTTAAGGCGGTTATAAGCTCATAGGCTGGTTGTGGTGCAAGCATTCCAGCCATGTCTTTTATGCATATGGAATCACAGTCAAGTTCTGCCAATTTCTTGGCAACTTTAACATAATATTGTATTGTGTGGACCGGGCTTATGGTGTAGCAAATGGTTCCTTGAGCATGTTTGCCGACCTTTTTAACGGTTTTTATGGCTACTTCCATGTTTCTTATGTCGTTCAAGGCGTCAAAAACTCGAAATATGTCAATGCCATTTTCAGCTGCCTTTTCAACAAATTTTATGAGAACATCATCTGGATAATTGCGATAGCCAACAATGTTTTGTCCACGCAAAAGCATCTGAAGCGGTGTCCTTTTTATGCGACGCTTTAGCTGGCGTATTCTCTCCCAAGGGTCTTCGCCTAAATAGCGTATGCAAACATCGAATGTGGCTCCTCCCCACATCTCCAAAGAGAAAAAGCCAACTTGGTCGATTTTTTCAGCTATTGGAAGCATGGCGTCTGTGCGCATTCTTGTAGCCATAAGCGATTGATGAGCATCTCTAAATGTTGTGTCAGTGATTTTAACTGGTTTCGAAGCCATAAATTGCCTACCCTCTCTAGTATTTTAGAGTTGAAAAATGGTTAAGCCACTATTAATTTGTAATGGTAAGCTTAAGCTCTTTTCAGATTATTTTGTGCCATATTTCTTCTCAAGCCACTCAACAGCAAACCTGACAAATTCTGCAGCATCAAAAAGGTAAGATTGGGCTTCTCCAACCTTTCCAGAGCGCCCCTTGCCAGAAGCCAAAAACTCTCTCGGAATAGCCTCAAAATATTCTACAGCATTTGGCAAAACATTTCCACAAGTGTCAAACTCTTCAACCTGAACCCACACCTTTCTGCCATCTTGTAAAATCGGCACTTTATAGCGTATGACAAGCTTGTTAGGCACATTAGCCAAGTGTTCAGCGTAATGCATAAGCGTGATGGAGCCAAAAGGAGCACCTAAAAGCAAAACCTTACCTTTAGCTTCACATAACTTGGCAAACGGTGAACCCGGTCCATACCCATATTGAAGGGGGTGGTTTTCAGTCAGCCACTTTGCTTTTGCGCCAACGGCTACACATGAAGCTTCTGGATTGCTGCTTCTGTAAGCGCCTGGCCATGTGCGTAAATATTCGGTTAGGATACTCCATTTTACATGAGCTCGGGATGTGGCTGGGTCAAAAGGAGGAAACTCTTCCAAGTACGCCTTCTGCCATTCCTCTGGCCATTCAGCAAACTTGTAAGGTGCTCCCCAAGGCGAGTCTTCCCAGCTTGCAAGCATCATCAACGTCCCTTCTCTGCCCAAAACTTCGAGCAATGCTTGAATGACGACATTTGGACCGCCTACAATCCAGCCTATAGCCTTAACGGAAGCATGGAGCATGATAGTGTCGCCTGAACTAACTCCAAGTTTATTTAAATCAGTTATTAGCCTACTTTTTGTGATGGGCTTAAGTTTAGTTCTTTCCATTTACCTCTAGCCCTAACAATAATTTATAATGGGATATTTCCATGCTTTCTAGACGGTCTAGGCTCTTTTTTTGTGATTAAGCTTTCTAAGGCGCTGATGAGTTTTGGTCTGGTTTCTGCTGGTTCAATTACCTCATCTATGTAGCCCTTCTGGGCTGCCACATAGGGATTTGCAAATTTTCGGCGATACTCGCTTACAAGTTCCATCCGCTTTTGCTCCGGATTTTCAGCCTCAGCTATTTCCTTTCGGAAAATGATGTTTATGGCGCCTTGAGGTCCCATTACGGCAATTTCGGCCGTGGGCCAAGCATAGTTTATGTCCGCACCCGAATGTTTAGAACCCATAACATCATAAGCTCCGCCATAAGATTTGCGCAATATAGTGGTTATTTTTGGCACGGTAGCCTCACAATAAGCGTATAAAAGTTTTGAGCCATGCCTTATTATGCCGCCATGTTCCTGCTCCAAACCTGGCAAAAAGCCCGGCACATCCACAAATGTTATTATTGGAATGTTAAAGCAATCACAGAAACGTATGAATCGTCCCGCTTTCATGCTGCTGTTTATGTCTAGGGCTCCAGCATAATGTAATGGTTGATTCGCCACTATGCCAACTGTTTTGCCATTCAACCTTGCAAAACCAATAACAATGTTCTGCGCCCATAACGGCTGAATTTCAAAGAATTCACCATTATCAACCACGCGGGTAATAATCTCTTTAACATCATAGGGCTTATCTGGGTCATCTGGAAGAATCCTGGCTAAATCTTCATCAGTGCGATCTGGATCATCCGTAGGCTCCACTGCGGGCGGGTCTTCAAGATAATTGCTCGGCAAATAGCTCAAAAGTTTCTTAATAATCTGCATGCAATGCTCCTCACTTTGGGCTATAAAATGGGCTACGCCGCTTGTTGTGCTATGCACCATGGCGCCGCCCAGCTCTTCAAAAGTAACCTCTTGCCCCAAAGCAGCTTTAACCACATCTGGACCAGTGATAAACATGTGGCTTGTTTTGTCAACCATGATTATGAAGTCTGTTAGGGCTGGAGAATAAACGGCTCCTCCAGCGCATGGACCCATTATAGCGCTTATTTGTGGAATTACGCCTGAGCTTATGACGTTTCTGAAGAAAATATCCCCATAACCAGCAAGGCTTGCCACACCTTCTTGTATGCGTGCACCACCACTATCATTTAAGCCTATGACTGGCGCTCCAGCCTTTAGGGCTAAATCCATTATTTTACAAACCTTTTTTGCAAACATTTCACCTAATGAACCACCAAAAACAGTAAAGTCTTGGCTGAAAACGTAGACGAGTCTGCCATCAATTGTGCCATAGCCAGTTACGACGCCGTCGCCGAGATATTTGCGTTCCGCCATGCCAAATTCTGTGCATTGATGAACCACAAAACGGTCAAGCTCATTAAAACTACCAGGATCCAGCAACAATTCAATACGTTCTCGAGCTGTTAATTTGCCTTTAGCGTGTTGCTCCTCAATGCGCTTTTGCCCACCACCAAGTTTGGCTTGTTCATTCAATTCCCGCAAACGCCTAATCTTCTCATCAACGCTAGGCTCTTTTATGAAAGCCATTTCGATCCTCTCGCTTTTAGGTAATATAACTCAAATATTTAGAATATACGGAAAGGCTAAAGATAATGTTAAGGTTCTGTCTTCGCTGATGGTTTAAATCCATTAAAATGAAGTTTTCACAAGATTCATTTATTTATCTGGAGAGAAACATCTCCGAAAAACACATGCTTTACTGTTCCATCTTCAAGCCTAACAACCAATGCTCCATCATCATCGACATCTAAGGCCAAACAATGCAATCTTCCAACCTCATTTATAATCTCCACCTTTTTGCCTATAAAACTTGCATACCTTTTCCATTTCTTTAAAACTTGAGTGAATCCTTCCTTCATAAATTGTTCATAAACGTTTTCCAAATTTTCAAGCAACAATCTAAGCAGTTCTTCCAGCTTAATTTTTCTGCCCAACTCATCCTCAATGGATGTTGCAACAGTTTTCAGTTCTTCTGGAAATTCCTTCTTGACTTTAACATTCGCGTTTATGCCAACACCTATTATCGCATAGTCTACTTTTTCGCCTCTTGTCTTCATTTCACTTAGTATTCCACAAATCTTACGTCCCCCTACTAAAACATCGTTTGGCCACTTGGTTTCCACGTGCAACCCATACTTTTCATGCAAAACTTCTGCTACAGCCAAACCAGCCACGAAAACGAGTTTAACAGATTCTTTTACGGTTATTTTTGGCTTCAGAATCGTGGAAAAGTAGAGTCCACCCTTTGGCGAAAACCATTCCCTACCAAGTCTTCCTCGCCCAGCGGTTTGAGTTTCCGCTACAACAATTGTTCCTTCAGAAGCCTCATAGTTGGCTAATTTTTTGGCTATGTCGTTTGTGGAGTCAGTTTTATGCAGGAAGAGTATTTTTTTGCCAAGTTTTTTGGTTTGAAGGTATTCTTGGATTTCATCTATTTTCAATATGGTTCACTCTTTCAAAATCATGTATGAGGGTATGTAGAAAATTGCGTAGGTGGAGGCTGCCAATAGGAAAGGAACAAAGAAACCCCACATTTCAATAAGAAAGCCCGACAAAGCCAAACTTAGGGTTTCGCCAACATGCAACCCAAACATTAACAAGCCAATATCAGTTCCATAAGATTCTTTATCGCAGATTTTGGACAAAATTCCTTCTTGGCCAATGCTTGACATCCCCTCAATAAAGCCATAAACAACTAAAAGGACTCCAGCCGTTATGGAACTCAAAAAACCAAGCAAAGAGAAGACTGCGGAAAAAAGGATTCCTTGCAAAAGAATCATCTGCCTTAATTTAGTGGTTTTCGAAAGAAAGTATGAAGAAACACCAGCAAACAAAATCTGCACTCCAATAATTAGTCCAATCATCTCAGCATCGAAGCCATTCATGTCTAGAAAAAGTGGTATTACGAAGCCTCCGTGAAACCCATAAGACAAACCTATTATAAAAAATAAAAAGAGGAAAATCTTGAAAACCCCTTTTTTCTTTCTGAAGTCTAGAAACTGCAAAGCTTTTACCATACTGAACTGTTCTTTTCTTTCTTTAGGTAGCAAAAGTGCCAACAAGAGTACAAAAATTCCAAGAATAGCGCATAACATCATTGTTCCATCGAAAAATAGCCAAGCAACCAAAAAGCCAGTAAGCAGACTTCCAAGGGCAAAACCAACATAAACCACTGTTCTTAAGTAAACTAAAATTCTCCAGTGCCCTCCTTCCCTCTCCAAAAGAAAAGCTCTGTTGACAGCCCATATTGAGCCTTCCTTGGTTCCCTCCATAAGCTTGCCGAATAAGAATTCTAGTGGGGTCCGTGCAACATAATAAATTAGGCTTGAAATTACGCCCAAAACTCCATTAGCGGTAAAGAAGAGTTTTCTGCCCAAAAAATCTGAAAGTGTCGCAAAAAACATTCGCCCAAACTGCATAATTAATGGCATGGCTGCGAAGACAAGTCCTATAACGACAACGTCTACATTTCTTTCTTTCATCATTAATGGTATGGTGACTCCAAGGATGCCGCTGACAAGGGAATGGAAAAATTGGATGGAAAGCACAATTCTAGTTTGATTCAAACCATCACTACTTCATAATTAACTCTAAAAGCACTCCCTTAGTGCTTTTGGGGTGAACAAAGGCAATTTTTGCGCCTTCAGCGCCAACTCTGGGCTTTTCATCAACCAAAATCACGGCTTTACGCTTGAAATCCTCCAGCACTGCATCAATGTTATCAACTCTTACAGCGATATGGTGGATGCCTTCACCTCGACTATCAAGAAACTTGGCAACTGGACTATCAGTGCCGAGAGGTTCTAAAAGTTCAATTCGGGTTTCGCCGCCAGTGGAGAGAAAAGCGACCTTAACCTTCCTCTCATTTAAAACGTGAACACCTTCAAGCTTAAAGCCTAAAACGTTTTGGTATAGGCTAATAGCTTCATCCAGATTTTTAACTGCAACGCCAACATGGTCAACGCCCACAAACATGCGCTTTCACCCCTCATAGAGTTTTAAATGTCATGCTAGACACATTATAAAGCGTTTGCCCACAAGTGAAGACACACTCTAATATTGGCTTATAGCTTTCTTAATCTCTTCTATGGCTGTCTCATCTTCAATTGTTGAATAATCTCCTAAAGGTTTGCCAGCAATCAAAGCTCCAATAAGGCGACGCATTATCTTACCACTTCTTGTTTTAGGAAGTCTAGCGACAAAGAATATGTCGCCAACAATCACTATTGGCCCCAAAGTTTTCCTAACCAAATTTATTAATGCATCCTTTAAGACGCTGTTTGGCTCGTATCCACGCTTCAAAACAATAAATGCACAGGCGACTTCGCCTCTCAAAGGATCTGGGCGTCCAACAACGGCTGCTTCAGCAACTGCTGGATGCTCAAGTAAAGCGCTTTCAATTTCAATAGTGCCAATTCTATGCCCTGAAATCTTGATGACTTCATCCACTCTCCCCAAAAACCAGATGTAGCCATCCTCATCTTTAATTGCTGCGTCGCCAGTATAATAAAAGCCTGGAATTCTATTCCAATAATCCTGCACGTAACGTTCATGATCCCGCCAAAGGGTAGGCGTCAAACCCGGAAAAGGTTTTTTGCATACGAATATTCCTTCAACGCCTTCTGGGACAGGTTTCCCGCTTTCATCAACTATTTCTGCGTCGATTCCAGGAAGCGGAATGGTTGCGGAACCGGGTTTTGTGGGCAGCAACTCGATGCCGTAGGGGTTGCCAACCATTGGTCCGCTGCTTTCGGTTTGCCACATGTGGTCAATGACCGGAACCTTATCTTGAAAGACTTTCTTTTGAAGCCATTCCCAAGCTGGTGGGTTCAAAACTTCTCCTGCACAAACTACAAGTTTGACAGAGCCTAAATCATGCTTTTTAGGCCATTCATCGCCATACTTCATTAAAGTGCGTACGCCCGTGGGCGATATCCAAAGTTTTGTAGCGTGATTCCTTTCAATTATCTGCCACCAAACGTCGGGTGTGGGGTGGTCCGGAACTCCTTCATACATTATTGTTGTACAGCCGAAAAGTAATGGTGCATAAACGACATAGCTGTGACCAACAATCCAGCCTATGTCTGAGGTTGACCACCAAACGTCATTTTCATTTAAGTCGTAAACCCATTTGCCCATGGCGTATATGTAAACTTGATAGCTTCCATGAGGTTGAACTGTTCCCTTAGGCTTAGCCATTGTTCCAGAGGTGTAAAGGATAAAAGCCAACTCATCTGCCCGCATATTTTCAGCCTCCACATTTAAGCCTTCTCCTTTTTCGATGCCCTCTTCCCAAAGCATATCTCTCCCGGAGGTCATTGGTGGATCCTTTTCACCTCTTTTCAAGACAATGACCTTTTGCACGCTTTTTCCAGAAATTTTAAGAGCTTCATCCACAACACTCTTAAGATTAATGGTTTCTCCACGTCTTAGCCCCACATCAGCTGTAACAACAACTTTTGGCTCTGCATCAGCGATTCTATCTGCTAAAGCACTATAACCAAAACCCCCAAAAACAACTGAGTGGATTGCCCCAATCCTTGTGGTTGCTAACATGGCAACTGCTGCCTCGGGAACCATGGGCATGTAAATTGTTACTCTATCGCCTTTTTCAACTCCTAACGCTTTTAAGCCAGCGGCAAATTTTTTAACTTCATCTAGAAGTTGCTGGTAAGTTAATTTGCGGGCTGGTAATCCTTCACCGTTCTCCCATATTATTGCAGTACGGTTACCCTTTCCATTTTTTACATGATATTCTGTGCAGTTGTAAGAAAGATTTGTTATTCCACCCTTAAACCAAGTGAAGTTTGGATAGTTCCATTCGAAAACCTTATCCCACCTCTTAAACCAATGCAGCTCCCCAGCTACTTCACCCCAGAAATCTTCAGGGTTTTCTAAAGCCTTCTTAAGCATTAATTTCAATTTAGGCGAAATTTCAATTTTAGGCATCTTTTGCACTCCTTCAAGCCTCCTCGGAATTGCACATTTTAATTTACCAGCACTTAATTTCAGTTGAAAATAAGATTTTCGTACAAAAACCAGAAAAATATAAAGGCTGGATTGTAAAACTTACGTAGTCTCTTAACGGGTGAATATTGATGGAGAAGTATACCCACGACATAATTATTGTTGGAGCTGGCTTGGCTGGCTTGAGAGCTGCCATTGCAGCGGCTGAGGTAAGCAATAAGCTTGACATTGCAGTAATATCAAAACTTCATCCTCTACGCTCACACTCTGTTTGCGCTCAAGGCGGCACAGCGGCAGTAATGCGAGAAAAGGACTCGTATGATTTGCATGCTTTCGACACAATTAAAGGAGCTGATTATTTAGCAGATCAAGATGTTGTAGAATTTTTTGTAAGACAAGCGCCGAGGGAAATAGTTTTAACAGAACATTGGGGGCTCCCCTGGAGCCGCACAACGGATGGGAAAATAGATCAACGCCCCTTTGGGGGTCACACTTACCCAAGGGCTTGCTTTGCAGCTGATATGACGGGTTTTCATGAAATGCACACGCTTTACGGAAAAGCCACCTCATACGATAACATTAAATTTTATGATGAATGGTTCGCCACGTCCATAATGGTTGAAAATAATACGGCGGCTGGCTTAACAGCCATAGAATTGAAGACTGGCGAGATGCACGCTTTTCAAACTAAAGCTCTTGTAATAGCAACTGGAGGTCACGAGCGCATATACGAGTTTACGACCTTCTCCTACACAACCACTGGTGATGGAATGGCTATGGCTTACCGTGCAGGAGCTCCATTAATGGATATGGAATTTGTCCAATTCCACCCGACAGGTTTGGTTCCATCTGGCGCTTTAATAACTGAAGGGGCCCGAGGCGAAGGCGGATACTTAATTAACGCAAAAGGCGAACGTTTCATGAAAAATTATGCCCCAGAAAAAATGGAGTTGGCCCCCCGAGATGTGGTTTCAAGGGCTGAACAGACAGAAATTAATGAAGGCCGTGGATTAGAAGGCCCCTACGGTCCTTATATAGCCTTAGATCTGAGGCATTTGGGGGAGGAAAAAATAAACGAGAGGTTGCCGCTCATACGGGAAGTCGCCATAAAACTCGGTGGAGTCGACCCCGTTAAAGAGCCCATTCCAATAAGGCCTGCAGCCCACTATTCTATGGGTGGAATAAAGGCTGACATAAAAACTGAAACGCCAATTGCTGGGTTGTATGCTGCCGGTGAATGCTCATGCCTAAGCCTTCACGGAGCCAACAGGCTTGGCACAAACTCTACAGCGGAATGTCTCGTTTTTGGAGCGGTGGCTGGAGAAGAAGCGGCTAAACATGCCTTATCAAACAGTCTAAAAGAAATGTCACAAGAGAAACTTTTGGCAGAGGAAAAGAGGGTTTTTGATGGAATTTTGGGCAGTGAAGGCAGTGAAAGGGTTCCAGCTATTAGAGATGAGATGAGGCGTGTTATGAACGAGAAAGTTTGGATATTTAGAAGAGGCGACCAGCTCGAAAGCGCCTTAAAAGAGGTAAGGGCGCTTAAGGAGAGGTTTAAGCGTATAAAGGTTCAGGATAAAGGCGGACCATTTAACACTGGTTTGGTGGATGCCTTGCAGCTTGATTTCATGTTGGAACTCGCTGAAGTAACCATAGTCAGTGCGCTTGCCAGAACGGAATCCAGAGGAGCCCACACAAGAATTGACTATCCAAAACGGGATGACGTAAACTGGTTGAAGCATACGTTAGCATATTATACAAAGGAGGGACCGAGGCTAGAGTATATTCCTGTCACGATAACTAAGTGGCAGCCTGCAGCAAGAACGTATTAGGAGGTTGAGTGTTATGAACTCTGAAGTGGAGAAGATTGTTGAGTTTAGGATAAACCGTTTTGACCCTCAAACTAAAAGGCATTACGTATCCACATATAAAGTGCCTATTCGTAAAGGAACAAGCATTCTCGAAGCCCTTCAATACATTAGAGACAACATTGATGAGACACTTTCTTTCAGACATTCTTGCAGAATGGGAATTTGTGGAAGCTGCGGAATCAACGTTAATGGACAACCCATGCTAGCATGTTACACGCAGGTTCTCGACCTTGGCGTTGACACAATAGAGTTAGCGCCATTGTCAAACTTGCCAGTTATAAAAGATTTAATTGTTGACATTGAACCCTTCTTTGACACTTTCAAGAAAATTAAGAAGTTTTTGATAAAACCCGAAGTGGAGCTTAACAAGCTTGTGGAATTTGTGCAAACTCCATTGGACCTAAAGAAGTATTGGGACCTTACACTTTGCACGAAATGTTCAATTTGCTATTCTGCTTGTCCAGCAGCTATAGACCAAAAATTCCTTGGTCCTTCCACATTAACTGCTAACTACCGCTTTATAGCAGATTCCAGAGATGAGGGCTTAGATGAACGTTTAAAGCCTATAGCGGACAACGTTTGGCTTTGCACTTCATGCAATTCATGCACAATGTTCTGTCCAAAGCTTGTTAACTGCTCCAATGCCATAGTTGACAATCGCAGCCTCCTCGTAGAATCCGGAGTTATACCAAGGACTGTTAAGGATGTTTTAGAAAGCGTAATCAAATATCATAACCCCATGGGAACCCATCAAAGCAAGAGAATGGAATGGGCTAAAGGCTTAAACGTTAAAACTTTTCCAGAAGTGGCAAAGGCTGACATTTTATATTTCGTTTGTTGTTCCGCTGCTTATGATATGAGAAATCAAGAGATGGCTAAAGCCATGGCTTCATTAATGGATAAAATGGGCATTAACTATGCAACTTTGGGTTTTGAAGAGTGGTGCTGTGGAGACCACATTCTCAGATTAGGCGAAAAGGGACTTTTCGAAGAACTAGCAACACACAATATTGACTTTTTCAAGAAGTTTAATGCAGAGAAAATTGTGGTTTTATCGCCTCACTGCTATAATACTTTCAAGAATGACCAGCCATACAAGGATGCTGGATTAAATGTTCAACATTACACTGAATTTTTGGCAGAAGCCATAAACAAGGGCAAACTGAAACCCACTAAAACAATAAAGAAAAGAGTCACATACCATGACCCATGCTTCCTCGGAAAACGAAACAACATATACGATGCACCCAGACAAATCTTACAATCCATAAACGGCTTAAAACTTATAGAAATGAAAAGGACAAAGCAAAACAGCTTCTGTTGTGGAGGAGGAGCTGGAAGAGTTTGGACTGAAGATGCGATCCCAGAAAAGAGACCCAGTGTAGAGCGGCTTAAAGAAGCATTAGCCTTAGATGTTGAAGTTATAGCCACTGCTTGCCCGTTCTGTGTAACAACTTTGGAGGATGCTGTGAAAGTTTTGGATGTGGAAGGCAAGGTTGTAGTGAAAGACGTATCAGAGTTCTTGAAAGAAGCAGTTTAAGCGAAGCGAACCATTAAATTAATATAATTAGCTTTACACCTTATACTTTTCTTAAGCTAAGCTTGGAGGAAAAATCTTGTACGGATATGCTGGAAGAGTGCTGCACATAGACTTAACAACAGGAAAAACCCATGTTGAACCCTTAAATGAAGACCACGCCAAAAAATACATAGGCGGCATAGGCTTAGGAATGCGCCTCTGGCTTGACCACTCAAAAGCTGGCGTAGACCCCTTCAGCCCAGAAAACCCCCTAATCCTAACGACAGGACCCATATCAGGAACGGTTTGGCCAACCGGCGGAAACGGACATGCTTTTGTTTCAAAATCTCCCCAAAGCTATGGAGTCGGAGAGTCGAAGTCCCACGGATCTTTTGGGACGGAACTAAAAAGGGCTGGATATGATGCAGTGATTTTTAAGGGCAAAGCTGAGAAACCTGTTTACGTTTGGATTGACGATGATTCAGTTCAAATTTTAGATGCCTCACACCTCTGGGGTAAATCACCAGCAGAAACAGAAGACGCCATAAAAGAAGAGTTAGGCGACTATTACATCCGCGTTGCAGCTATAGGACCCGCAGGAGAAAAACTCGTTAGAATAGCATGCATAATTAATGAAAAGACAAGGGCTGCTGGAAGATGTGGATTAGGCGCAGTTATGGGTTCAAAAAATCTTAAGGCAATTGCCGTTCGCGGAACCCATGACATCACCGTGGCAAAACCTGAAGAATTTATGGAATTTGTTAAGGAATTCCATGAAAGAATGAAGGGCCCAGCCACACAGAAATACAGAACTTTAGGCACACCGGAAAACGTTTTGGTTCACAACGCGCTTTCATGTATGCCAACAAGAAACTACAACAACTCACGCTTTGAAGCAGCAGAAAAAGTAAGCGGAGAAGCCTTAAACGAAAGGTTTGTTGCAAAAATTATAGGATGCAGCTCCTGCGCGATGCGATGCGAACACGTCTGTGTTGTTCCAGAAGGCCCATATAAGGGCGCTATGTCAAGAGTGGAATATGAACCCTTATGGGCATTGGGACCATACTGTGGAGTAGATCGCCTTGACGCCATAATAAAAGGATGCGAACTATGCAACTATTATGGCATAGACTCCATAAGCGCTGGTGTAATTGTCGGTTTCGCCATGGACTGTTACGAAAACGGCATACTAACCCAAAAAGACATGGATGGAATAGAAGCATGCTTCGGCAATCACGAAGCCCTAGTCAAACTCATCGAAAAAATAGGAAAACGGGATGGAATAGGCGACATACTAGCTGAAGGAGTAAAGATTGCTGGGGAGAAAATTGGTAAAGGTGCAGAAAAACTAGCCCAACACATTAAAGGAGTGGAAGTTACAGGCTATGACCTGAGAGCCTTAAAAACAGCCGCTTTAGGCTTTGCCGTTTCCTTCCGAGGGGCAGACCACAATAGACATGGAGCCTACGCTTTTGATGTGAAGGGCAAAGTTAACCGTTTAGTAGCTGAGAAGGGCAGAGGAAGAATGGTTAAGGACATGGAGGACATGTACACCATTATCGACTCTTTAATCATTTGTAAGTTCTCAAGGGGAACATACTACAAAGAAGCGGAAGACTTGGCTAAACTTTACTCGTTGGTTACCGGATTTGAAACAACGCCTGAAGAAATAAGGCGATGCGGCGAGAGAATAAACAATGTCGCCAGACTATTCAACATCAGAGAAGGCTTAGGCAGAAAGGATGATACCCTACCCTACAAAGTAATGCACCAACCAATTCCGGATGAAGGACCGTCAAAAGGAGCTTACGTTTCTCAAGAAGAGCTTGACTTGTTATTGGATGATTATTACATGGCTCGCGGATGGAACAGGGAAGGCATACCTACCATAGCGAAACTGAAAGAGCTTGGCATGGAAGATCTCATCTACATAGTTGAAGAGAAAACGAAGAAGACGGAGGAATAGATGATGGTTAAGGTGCATGAAAGAAAATTTGTTACAGCCGACCCGGATAAATGTGTTGGATGCCAAGTTTGCGAGTACATATGCTCTTTTGAGAAAGAAAAAGCCTTCAACCCATTAAAATCAAGAATAAGAGTGGTGCGATTAAACCCGCTGGTAAACGTTTCAATCGCTTGCAGACTCTGTGAGGATCCGCCATGTGTTGCTGCATGTCCAAGAGACGCCCTAACGCAGTCCGAGGAAACGGGCATAATAATGGTTGATGAGGACAAATGCAATGGCTGTGGATGGTGCATTGAAGCTTGTGATTATGGGGCAATTATGATACATCCGGATCGGAAAGTTGTTTTTGTCTGCGACTTATGCAAAGATAAGGGCGAACCCCAGTGTGTCAAATGGTGTCCAGAAGAAGCCTTGGACCTTGTTACCAGCGATGTTCTAGCTCAAAAGGCGAGGATTGCCGCCACAAAGAAACTTTTCCAAGAAGCCTTGAAAACTATATAACGTTCCTTAACCTCCCAATTTTTCCTTCATTGCCGCTTATTAACTTTCCATAAATTCTATAAATTCCTCAATTGTGCGCTTTTCTAAAGTGTAATTTGTTCTTCTTTCAATTCCGATTGTTGAATGTGGTTTTGGTCCATAATCATGTCCTGGATAAACTTCAATGTTATCATCAAGTTTCATTAACTTATGGAAAAGGCTATGGTACATTTCTTTTGGACTTCCGCCCGGCAGATCGGTTCTGCCACACTCACCAACAAAGAGCGTATCGCCGGTAAGCAGCAGTTTATCGTTCACAAGGAGACATATACTATCTGGCGTATGCCCTGGAGTGTGAATGATTTTTATTGGAATTTTACCAACCATTAAGAGGTCACCGTCTCCTACGCTTCTATCCTTGTTCATCCTTGCGAGTTTGTGGGCGACTATCTTCGCATTAAAAGCCTTTTTCATTTCTTCATTTCCCGCCGTATGGTCACCGTGACCGTGCGTGTTAACGATATATTTTAAGCGAAAATTCTTTTCCTTCAAAAGTTTTGTTAAATTTTTGGCATTAAAACTTGGGTCAACAACAGCTGCTTCCTTTGTTATTTCATCTGCGATTATATAAGAGAAGTTGTCGCCATGTTGTTTTACTTGCCTAAAGAACATTTTAAAGCACTCCCGTTATTCTCGGATAAAACTTGCTGCTGGAAGCGTTTCCACTTTCATGCCCAATTGTGTAAAATAGTTTAAATTTTCAACGCAGCCTATACTTGCATCAATGTTATGATGTATTGGATGCGCCCACATGTGTTCAGGCATAAGATTAAATTGCAAAGGAATTCTCGTGGACACGCCATAAGTTTCAAGATTCCTTATCAACAAACCCTTACCGCACATGAATCGAACTGTAACGTAGCTTTTAACAAGCTGCGAAGCCCCAAAAGCTCCAATACCATGCCATAACGCAGCATTTTCAGGCGAAGCCAACATATACAAAAAGAACTGTGGAGAGGAGGGCGTTTCAGTATAACTATAATTAACGAATTTTTCTCTCTTAATTCTAAAATGGTCGTCAGCTTTAGCGATACTCACGTCTGCTGGATCGATGGCGTTTGGATAAAGCAAAGTCGTTTCATAATCCACCTTCACTTCCTTTAGCACATCATTTTCAAAGTATATCTTGCCTTTCGCCGCCCTTTTTGAACCATAACCCTTTGACGAATGAGGTATTGTCAACAGTGTTGTTCGACTTTTGAGGCTTCTACCTATACACTTATAAATGCTTTCGATGGAGGCATAGTCTTTATGCACTTCCCGTATGATGTGATGTAAAAGCCCGTCCGAAGTTTCATTTTTCATAACCGTAAGCGGCATTCGCATTGCATACAAGCTAAGGTTTATTCCAAAAATTTCTGAAAATTTTTCTAAAAGATCATATTTGACCGCATCTGCCATATCCATGTAACACTTGTATCTCTCAAGATAATTTTTAACAAGCTCAATGTCACCCCTACAAATTAATGAACCTTCATATTTCTGAACAAATCTCTGGTCTACCTCAAGCTTTTCCGTAGTCACGGTGGCTACGGGAAATGCGCTTTGTCCACTACTAACTATTGATTCTTTAAGCGGATTCATTGAGTACCTATCTGGTTCAATATCATCTGTGTTAATCAGAAAAGGGACGATCAAGCCTTCTGGAGGTTTCCTCAATTTTTCACATATTTCATCCACATCTTTACTAGTGGCTTCATGAATCCCTGCTGTATAGAAGTGATTGGCACAAGCCTCCAATAATCGGGCAGCAATAATTCCTTGAGCTTCTTCTACTGTTAGCTGAGGGTTTGAATACTCAACAGAGGTTCTGAGGAAATAATGCCGTCCTCCAACGGTCACATCGTTTCTTTTTCCATTTTTGAAGTAGAATAGTTTAACATCCTTCCGTTTGCTTGCATCTCCTCTTTCTTTAAAGCTTGTCAAATCTTTAACAAGGGTTTCCACACAATTCCATGAACTTTTAAGAAAATCTGTAACTAATAATTTTGCTAAATCCATATTGGACAAGGTGGTCATCCCCTCTCTAAAGATTCGGCAATGTAAATACAGTCTTTAAGGTTTATTGGTCTAAAAAACATTCTAGTGACATCAAAACTCTCTCTAATTCCCAACTGGTTAAACGCTTTTCTTAATGTTAACTCCTTTTTTGGAAGGCATAATGTCACAAAAGAGCCTTCAACCTTGTTCAAAACGGTTTTAATAAGATTAAGCGCCACTTCATGGTTTTCCCTATTGCAGATTAGAGGCCCAACTTCAGCGAAACCTTCATAGACTTTCGCCATAACATACCCACAAACTTCGCCCTTTTCTATTGAAAAATAGCATAAGTTTTTGGGTTGATAAAATATGGTTTCAAGCAGTTTTTTCCTTGAAATATTAAGGCAAGAGTTGTCGTATTCGATAATTTTTTGTAGTTCATCCTTTTCCTTCGCCTTTTTAATTTCGGAAGCTTTGATTTCGGATTTTGAGGCTTTTCCTTCCATAACAGTAAACTCTTCATCTCTTTGGAAACCTAATCTTCTGTAAAACGTTACAGCGTCTATGTAAGAGTATAAGCCAACTGTTTCTGCCCCCTTGCTCATCAAGCAATTAATAACTTGTTTGACTAATAGGGAGGCTGCTCCTTTTCGGCGATGCTTTTCCTCTACTATAAGGTTTCCAAGCCAACCAATTCTTCCATAATTTATTGACGTTACAATGCCAGCTCTTTCAGAATTTTCCCATAATGTAAAACAACCATTAGGCTCCAACTTCATCATGAAGAGGAAATCCTCTTCAGTTAAGCCCCAATTTTTAGTGTCAGTGAGACGGATAGCGAAGTCCAAGTCTTCTTTGGACATTTTCCTTATAAAGAACATGCCATTCCCTTAGTGTATCTAAAATTGGAGTGGTTATAAAAAGCCTTATAATTCAAGGGTTATTTTTCTATAAAAATAAGGCGTTGTTGCTGTGGAGAAACAGATAAAGTGAACGAAGTAAAACTAAATGTTGAAGTGGTCCGCAAAGCCAAAATAACAACTTATCCCTTCACCGATTACTTCAAAGGCTTTGAAAATGTTGAGGCGGTTAGGCGCATTTTTGGCGAGAAAACCGAGGAAGTTCTTCGTAATCTTCGAATTGAGTTTTTTGGAAGGAGAGGCTACATGGGTGTCAGCGAAGAAGATGGACACTTGTTTATAAGCGCAGACTATCTTAACAATGGCGATTTAGTTGACATTTACCTTGACATTATCCATGAGCTTGTGCATGTGAAACAGTTTATGGAAGGGAAAAAACTCTTCGACGACAACTTCAGTTATGTTGAAAGGCCAACAGAAATCGAAGCCTATCGTGTTGCAGTTGAAGAGGCAAAGCGTTTAGGACTAAGCGACGAGCGAATCCTTCAATATCTTAAAACTGAATGGATGAGCGAAGAAGATTTGAAAAAGCTAGCTAAAACCCTCCATGTTAAATATGTACCCACCGAAGGAAAGAGCAAAAGAAGGCGATTATAACCTTAGCAGCTCAGATAATGCCTTTATAATCTCTTTTGCGGAAACTGCAACCTTAGCAGTTAATCCCTCTCCAAAATCGGTTTTTTGGGGTTCTATTAAAAGCAAAGAGATTTTTGCCCTTGTCATTTTGATCAAATATTCGCAGAAAATCCTTAAAGGAAGCATGTGCGTCGTCAAGGCGGGAAAATTCACTAATTCTTGTGGGTTTAAAAGTTTCGTTTCTCCTGGTTCTAATCCCAAGATTGCAGCATCTATTAAAAGAACATGTGTTGGGTTGAAATCTATAATTTGTTGTATATAACTTTCAGGAACAGTCTCACATTCAATCAACAAAACCCCACCAGAAACTTTTCCACGCAAACTCTGAACAACAAATACTCCCACATAATCGTCCATGCGAATGGGATTTCCAATCCCAGCCACAACAACTCTTTCAGCGTTTGAAAACCATTTTTCCAACTGTTTTTTTATTTCGCTTTTTCTTTTGCCCAAAAGAAACGCCATCAAACAAAAGTGAGATAGAGAGAAATGGTTTATCTCTGCACAGTTTTCAAAAGCTTCTTATCGCTATCATAAATTTCAATGGATAGCGGCATTTGTCCAAATGCGAAATGGGTTGCGCATCCAAAGCATGGGTCATAAGCCCTAAAAGCCATCTCAACCATATTGAGTATTCCATGGTCAACTTTATCGCCGTGAATTAAGCCTTTAGCCGCATTCCGAATGGACATGTTTATGGATGGACTATTGTTAACCGTCGCCACTATAAGGTTAACGTCTTTTATTAGTGCATTCTCATCCAAAACATAATGATGAATTAGGGTTCCCCTAGCAGCTTCAACAACCCCTATGCCCTCGCCGGGTTCGCTAGGCTTGTTGCGCACATCCTTGCTTGTTATTTCCGGGTCTTTGCTTAATTCCAAAGCTCTTTCAGCGGCATAAAGAAGTTCAATGAGTCTGGCCCAATGGTAGGCCAGTGTCGAGTGAACTGGTTTTCCGCCAAGGGTTTTATACATAAACTCGTATTCTTCTTGTGCAGATGGTGTAGCCATACCGTCTGAAGCGTTAAGCCTTCCGAGGGGTCCAACACGGTATGCTCCACTTTCTGGGCCATCCACAAAGCCTTTCCAGCCAATTTTCTTCAAGTATGGAAATTTGACATAAGTCCATTCTTCAACATGTTCGGCTATTTGGTCAAGATAATCTTTTGCTTCGAACCTTACGAATTCCTTACCATTTGGGTCCACTACTCTAATTTTGCCGTCGTAAAAGTTTACTTTGTTGTTTTCATCAACCAAACCCATATAATAAGTCTTCAGCGTGTAGGTGTCGCTCTTAATTAGGTCGACATATTTACTATTTCCAAGCACGATGTCGTGAAAAAGTTTCAGCGAAAACTTGGCAAAATTTACAGCAGAAGAAGCCATCTTCTCAATTTCTTGCCTATCCTCTTCACTTAAAGGCTTAGAGATCCCGCCGGGAATTCCGCAGACGGGATGCGTAGCTTTTCCGCCAATTATTTCCGTTATTCTTTGCCCGTAAGCCCTATGCTTTATAACTTCTTTGCCAATGTCTAATCCAGCTTTTTCAATAACACCAATAATATTCCTTTTCTCTGGCGGTGCATCTGGACCAACCACAAAGTCTGGACCGCCAAGATAGTAAAAGTGTAGTGTATGGTCGTAAATGTAGTAGCCGCAGTACATGAGTTCCCTAAGTTTTTTCGCTGTGGATGGCGGTTCCACGTTGAAGGCTGCGTCTAAGGCTTTGGTTCCAGCCATGTGGTGGGCTACTGGGCAGACTCCGCATATTCTGCTTGTTAAAAGAGGCATGTCCTCGGCTTTTCTTCCGATGCAGAATCTTTCGAAGCCTCGAAGCTCTGGAATTTGCAGATAAGCATTTTCAACTTCTCCAGCATCATTTAAAAATATGGAGATTTTCCCGTGGCCTTCAAGCCTCGTTATTGGGTCAATGATTATATTCTTCATTTCCTTATCACCTTCCTCCTAAGAATTGAGGCGGGTAAAGCATACATGTAAAATGTTCCAAGAGGGTCTTTCACTTGGCTTATCAGCTTCTCAACCTCTTCCGCCGTGTACTTTTCCTTTTCCTCTTCCAAACCAAGTATTGAGGCTAATGCGCTTATCATAGCTGCTCCTTGCTCAGGAGAGTTGGGACAAGGTCCACCACATCCAGTGCATGGCATATCCGCCTTTAAGCATCTGGCGCCACATCCGCCGCGGGTTGCTGGACCCATGCAAATAATGCCTTGCTCAAGCAAGCATCTTTCGGGTTCTGGAGCCTTTTCATAAACTCGGTATATTTTGGAGATTTTCTTGTTTTCCTTCTTTCTCGGGCATTCATCGCATACGGATTTTAATGGGGCAAGCACAGAGCCCTTTGGCGGCAATTCGCCTTTGGCTATTGCCTCCACAGCGTATAATGTGCGCTCAACGGCTGGTGGGCAGCCTGGAACATAATAGTCCACATCTACTGTTTGGTCCAAAGTTCTAACAGTGTCGTAAAACTCTGGAATTTCAAGATCGCCCTCTTTAACCGTCACTTTTGGCTTTGGCGTTATTTTTTCTGGATTTACTGTGGAAAATGTTGTGCCATAAACTTTTTCAAAAATTTCCCTTCTGTTCGAAATGTTCGCTAATCCAGGTACTCCGCCGAGGTGGGCGCATGCTCCGTAGGCTATAAGTATTTTTGACTTTTGCCTCAAAAGTTTAGCCATGTGTTCCTGTTCGCTGTTGCGAATTCCGCCGTTAAAGAAGCACACATCAATGTACTTGTCTGGCATGTTTTCGACGTCCTTGTATTTTATGTCCATAGCCACGGGCCAAAAAACTATGTCAGCCAATTGTAAAACGTCCAAAATTTTCTCATTTATATCTAAAACAGCTATTTCGCAGCCTCCACAGCTTGCAGCCCAGTAGAAGGCGAATTTTAATTTTTCTTTAGCCATTTCTAGCTTTCTCCTTTTTGAATTTGGTTTAAAAGTTCGGATGGTTTAACCCTAAGCTCGTTTATTCCAAGCTCTTCTGGTGAAAAGCCCATGGCCAAGCCCAACAGTTGGGGATAATGCAGCACGGGTATACCAAATTTTTCGTTGAAGGCTCTTTCTATTCTTGGTTGGTTCATGTCAAACATCATGTGGCAGAAGGGACAAGCCGTAATTAATGCTTGAGCCTTCACCGCTCTAACGTGGTCAAGTTTTTCTTTAGCCATCTGGAATGGAACTTCTTCGTTTACGCCAATTATTGGATTTCCACAACATTGAGTCTCATCCATATAATCCAAACATTCAGCGCCAGTTAGTCTAATCAAGTTTTTAAGCATTGTGGGATTTTCTGGGTCATCGCCGTGACCAACATATTTTGCTGGGCGAACTAGGTGGCATCCTGAATGTTGAGCTACAGAAAGGTTTGTTAATGGTCTCGAAACTGCATTTTTTATCTTCTCGAAGCCAACATCCTCAGCCAGCACATGGACGAGGTGTTTAACTTCTATTGTTCCTTTAAACTCCATGCCAATCTCCTTTAAATGAGCGTTCACTTCTTCCCGTAATTTCTTGTCTTCTTTCAGCATCTTGTTTGTTTCATTCAAACTGCAGAAGCATCCATTGCAGAGGGTTAAAATGTTTAGGTTCTGCTGTTCTGCCACACAGAGGTTTCGCGCCGCCAAAGTCAGCATTAAATCGTGGTTTATTGCGTCCATGGGGTATCCACAACAGTTATACGTTGGCATCTCAACCAATTCCACGTCCAATTTTTCGAGGACTTTTCTTGCAGAAATTTCGTAACTTGAAAGCCTATATGGGATGACGCATCCCAAAAATATCAGATATTTTGGCATTTAACTCTTCACCTTCTCAAAAGTTTTCACATTTTCAAGCATTTTTGAGGAACCAGTAATTTCGAAGATTTTGGCAATTTCTTCAAGGTTAGGCTTTGGTAATGGCGGAAGTCCAAGTTCTGCTCTCTTTTTGTGGCGTGACTCCACAATTTCGTATACGTATCCTCCTTTCAAGAGGTTGGAGGCGAGTTCCTTGTAAACTAATGGCATGACACCCTTTTCTTTCACTGAAAGGTTTCGTAAAACCCGCACTATGCCAGCGATTTCCACCCCTTGCGGACAGTGGTCGACGCATGTGAAACATGATGAGCACAGCCAAAGAGCTTCGTCTGACAGAAGCCTATCTTTCAGTCCCAACTGCACCATCCTCGCTATTTTTCTAGGTCTGTAGAAGTCACTGAATCTTGAGATTGGGCAGTCAGCGGTGCAGGTTCCACATTGGAAGCAAAGCATTAGCCTTTCTGCGCCATGCTTCTTGCTAATTTCATACTTGAATTTGGGGTTCATTTCCTCAGCTTTTATAACGCTGGGCACGTATTCTTGTGTTTCACTCATTCCTTTTTCCTCCCGTTTTCAATGGGTTTGGTCCCAACTTTTTAATTTGCTCAACCATATCCCGAACTATGGCGGCGAATCTGTCTCCTTCGCTTGCAGAGACCCATTCCAACCGCACACGTTCAGGTTCAATTCCGAAATCTTTTAGAACCTTCTTTAATAGAGTTATCCTTCTTAAAGCTTTGAAGTTCCCACTAATATAGTGGCAGTCTGATGGCAAGTGACATCCAGCAACAAGCACTCCATCGGCGCCATCCTTCAAAGCTTCGAGAATAAATATGGGGTCAATTCTGCCGCTGCACATGACACGGATTATCCTAATGTTTGGAGGATATTGGATCCTGCTCACTCCTGCTAGGTCTGCGCCTGCATAAGCGCACCAATTACACAAGAAACCAATTATTTTCGGTTCAAATTCTGTTTTTTCACTCATGCCTTAACCTCCAACAATGCAGTCTTGACCTGGGCTAGGATTTCTTCTGTTGTGAAATGCCCCATGGTGATGGCTTTTGTTGGACATGCTGTTCCGCAGGCGCCGCAGCCTTTGCATAAGGCTTCGATTACATGTGCGATTAGCCTATCGTCTTTTTGCTTCATTTCTATTGCCCCGTATGGGCATAGATATTCACAAATTCTACAACCACTACATAAATCTTCGTTCACGTTTGCCACTATTCCCTCCATTTCAAGGGTTGGTTTTGAAAGTATTGTTGTGGCTCTTGCTGCTGCAGCGCACGCCTGCGCTATGCTTTCGTCTATGTATTTTGGCGAGTGCGCCATTCCGCAGAGAAAAACGCCCTCTGTCGCAAAGTCCACAGGTCTAAGTTTCATATGCGCTTCCAAGAAGAAGCCATCTTTTGTTAGAGGCACCTTGAGCATTTCTGCTACACGTTTGTTGTCTGGATTTGGGATTGTAGCAGCGCTTAAAATTACAAGGTCTGGTTCAATAGTTAATTCTTGCTTTATTACGGGCTCCCAAAAGGTTACTTCCAATTTTCCTTTTTCATTTCTAACTTGTGGTTTTCCGCTATCCTCGTAGTTTATGAATAGGACGCCTTTTTCTGAGGCTTTGCGGTAATAGTCTTCCTTAAAGCCATATGAGCGAATATCCTTGTACAATATGTAAACTTCTGTTTCTGGGCTTATCTCCTTAATTTTTAAAGCGTTTTTTATTGCTTGTCCACAGCAGATTCTTGCGCAGTTTGGTCTTTCCTCGTTTCTTGCTCCAACACATTGAATCATAACAACATTTTTTGCTTTAAAATCGCCTTTTGCAATTTTTTCCTCTAACTCGTGCTGTGTCATAACCCGTGGGTCTTTGCCGTAAAGATATTCTGTGGGTTTGTATTCTGTTGCGCCAGTGGCAACTATTATTATGCCATGTTTAACCTCCTCTTCCTTGCCGTCATTATGTTTTATTTTTGATTTGAAGTTGCCAACAAATCCGCTGATTTCTACCACTTCCGAGTTTAAGTGAACATGTATCCTAGCATTTTCCATAACATCGTTAATTAACGCATTCAACCTTTCTCTTGGATTATCGCCTTCCAACAAATAGTAAATTTTGCGTAAGTGCCCACCCAACTCCTTTTCTCTTTCAACAAGATGCGCCTCAAACCCTTGTTTTGCCAGTTCTAAGGCTGCAGTCATTCCAGCAACGCCGCCGCCTATGATTAAGCCTACTGGTGTTACGCTTATCTCTGGCTTTTTCAGTGGTTTGAGAAGTTTGGCTTTTGCCACAACCGAGCGGACAAGGTCTTTTGCTTTTTCTGTTGCCTCCTTTGGTTCGTGCATATGCACCCAACTACACTGATCTCTTATGTTTGCCATCTCAAACAGATAGGGGTTTAAGCCAGCCTCTTGAACAGTTTCCCTAAATAATGGCTCATGCGTTCGCGGCGTGCAAGAAGCCACAACAACACGGTTAAGATTGTATTGTTGGATTTTTTCTCTAATCAGCTTCTGAGTGTCTTGAGAGCATGTGTATAGGTTGGCTTCGGCGTAAACCACGTTTGGCAAAGTTTTTGCGTACTCCACTACTTCTGGAACATTAACAACTCCGCCTATGTTGATTCCGCAGTGGCAGACAAAAACGCCTATGCGGGGTTCTTCTTGACTGATATCTCTTTCTGGCGGGTATTCCTTAACTGTTACAAGCTTTCCTCTTTCACTGGCGATTATGCTCATTGCCTTTGCTGCTGCACCGCTTGCTTGGGCAACGCTTTCTGGGATATCCTTTGGTGCGCTGAATGCTCCGCAGACGAAGATGCCTGGTTTTGATGTTTCTAATGGCGAAAAGGTTTTTGTTTCACAAAACTTGTACTTGTTAAGTTCTATGCCTAAAACTTTGGCTATTTTTTCAACATTTTTTGGAGGCTGCATGCCTATGGATAAGACAACCATGTCAAATTCTTCTGTTTTAGGCTGTTCGTCCTCCACGTAATGAACGAAAAGGTTTCCAGTAGACGGGTCTTCTGTTATTGAGGCCACTCTTGACCTTACAAAGCGTATGCCCCATTCTTCCTTTGCCCTATTATAGTATGCATCAAATTCTTTTCCATAAGCCCTCAAATCCATGTAGAAAATTGTGGCGTCCAACTTTGTCGGCGTGTGTTCTTTGGCTATTACTGCCTCTTTTATTCCATACATGCAACATGCAGCAGAACAATAATTATTTCCAAGCTTATAATCGCGGGAACCAACACATTGAATAAACGCTATCTTTTTCGGAATTTCGCCATCCGAAGGTCTTAAAACAAGTCCACCGTAAGGTCCAGAAGCGCTTAGGATGCGCTCAAATTCTATGCTTGTAACAACGTTTGGGTAGCGTCCATAACCGTATTCGCTTTTCAATTTGGCGTCGAAGGGTTCAAATCCCGGCGCAAGGATTATTGAGCCAACTTTTAATGTTGCTTCGCTGTCTTGTTGGTCGTAGGCTACAGCCTTTGCTTTACAAATTTCGTAGCATGTTCCGCAGCCAATGCATTTTTCACGGTCAATTTTGTATTTTAGTGGAACCGCTTGGGGATAATCCACATAAATTGCGCTTCTTTCGCTTAACCCCTCATTATACATGTCCACGGCTTCAATGGGGCATTTTTGTGCGCATAAACCACATCCGTTGCATTTCTCTTCGATTATGTAACGGCTACGTTTTCGAAGTTTCACTTCGAAATTTCCAGCTTCACCCTTCAAACCTAATATTTCCGTGTTCGTCAAGATTGTGATGTTTGGGTGTCTCCCGGTAGCCACAAGTTTGGGCGATAAAATGCACATTGAACAGTCGTTTGTTGGAAATGTTTTGTCAAGCTGAGCCATCACTCCACCAATGCTTGCTCCTTCATCAATTAAATACACTTTAAAGCCGGAATCAGCCAAATCCAGCGACGCTTGTATTCCGGCTACTCCTCCGCCAACTACAAGAACTGCTCCAACTCTTTCTTCCGCCATTTATTTAACCTCCAACGCTCTGTAAAGGGGAGTTGTGCCCTCCACGTGGTCTAGGGCTATCATATTTTTCCTTCGCATGTTCACAATGTGCTTGAGAACATTTGCGGTTTTCATTCCAAGAGTGTCAGCCAAAGCCTTTACTGAGAGCGGTTCAGTTTTGGTTAATACATGGATTTTATGTCGAACAAATTCTTCCGTGACAATTTCATCCAATAAGGCATCAAATTCCTCTGCTGACAATTTTTCGCCGTAAACGTTAACGCCTTCTGTTAACTCCTTTTCTCTCCCAAGCAAAACCCTAAGCCTAAAGTCTGAGGCAGCATTTTTGGCTGCTAAAACATTAACCAAAAGTCTAGAATTCGGCGCTTCGCTTTTTAATGGAGAAAAGCCGATTTCTTTTATTTCCTTTAAGAATTTTTTAGCACAGCTTTCAAAACTTTTCTCATCCGTAGGAGAATACCAAAGGAGTTTTATGCGCTCTGTCTCTAATCCAGTCAGTTTAAGAAGTTTCCTTAACATTTTCACGGCACGTTCTGCTTGAAGGTTTCCTTCAATATAATGGCAGTCTGGTGGCTTGCAACCCACAAGCATGACGCCGTCTACACCCTTTTCAAAGGTTTCCAGAACCATAGCTGGGTCTATTCTTCCAATACACATTACGCGGACAACATTCACATCTGATGGAATTTGCAATTTCTCTTGGCAAAAAGCCCAGTTACACATGAAGCAAACAATATTGTATTTGTCTGCTTCCATTCCTATTATCACCCCTTAACTGTTGTCAAAGCGAGGCTTAGGATTTTCTCGTTTGGCAGTTTCTTCATTGTTATGGCTTGTTCTGGGCATCTTGCCGCGCAAATTCCACAGCCCTTGCAAAGATCTTCGTTTACTTGTGCAATTTCCTTTTCATTCTTTTTAATTGCCCCAAATGGACAGACAACAGCGCAGACATTACAGCCTATGCAAAGCGTTTCGTCAACAACCGCCTTGTCGCCTTCGCACAATTCTAAGTTAGCTAGGCACTCAGCACATGGTCCGCATCCCAAGCAGCGAAAGGCTTCAAACATGGCTTGCTGCTTTATCTTCTCTAAATATTCCCTTGCCTCCTCAAAACTCAGCCTAGGCTTCTCCACTGGAGGCTCATATCTGCGTTCTTTTTTGTTAATGTATCCCCAGTTTTTAACCCAAGTTGTCTCCTCAACTTCCTCTCTTCCACTTCGCAAATCCATTCCTTGAAGATAACGGTGAATTGAAACAACCGCCTTTTTCCCAGCACCCACAGCCTCAATTATGCTAGCTGGTCCAGTGGCTATGTCGCCTCCTGCAAAAACGCCAGGCATATTTGTTTCTAGGGTTGTTGGGTCAACTTTTAGTGATGGGGCTCTTGCTTCTTTGTCTAGAAGTTCTTTTGGTATGCATGAAATTTCTGCCATTTGTCCAAGGGCTGGAATCACCATGTCAACTTCGTATTGGTGTTCAGAAAAGCTTATGGGTATTGGGCGTCTTCTTCCGCTTTCGTCCGGTTCGCCTAACCGCATTCTTAAGCATTCGATGGCTTTAACCCTACCATTTTCACCTATAATCTGCTTTGGCGCAACAAGAAAATAGAACTTTATTCCATCCTTCTCAGCCAATTCAACTTCATGGGGCAAGGCTGGCATTTCTTCTCGGGAACGCCTATACAATATCATAACTTCTTTTGCGCCGAACTTTTTCGCAGTACGTGCAGCATCAATAGCAGTGTTTCCACCTCCGACAACCGCAACTTTTTCTCCAACCTTAACAGGTTCTCCCAAATTCACGGCTTTTAAGAAGTCAACGGCGTTTATTACGCCTTCCAAATCTTCGCCTGGAACGTTTAGCTTCATGCCAAGTTGTGTTCCGATGGCTAAGAAAATAGCCTTATAACCTTCGTCTTGTAGACTTTGGATGGTTATGTCTTTTCCAAATTCTACCCCCGTTTTAATTTCTACGCCTAAATCTTTTATGTAGGCTATTTCGTTGGCCACCACAAATTTTTCAAGGCGAAATTCTGGTATGCAATACCGCATCATTCCACCGGCTTCGCTCATCCGCTCAAAAACTGTTACTGGATAACCAAGCTTCGCGAGTTCGTAAGCTGCTGTTAAACCTGCTGGACCCGCGCCTATTATGGCTATTTTTTCGCTGTATTTTTTCGGTATGGGTTCTGGCTTCACTCTTCCAGTTTCTCTTTCAATGTCTGCTACAAGTCTTTTTAGGGCGCGTATGGCTACTGCTTGGTCCACGTTGGTTCTTGCACAAGCATCTTCGCATGGGCTGAAACAGACTCTTCCGCATATTGCTGGAAAGGGCATATCTTTTCTGATAATTTCAACAGCTTCCTTAAATTTTCCCATTTGCAACAGAGCTACATATCCTTGAACGTTGACATGGGCTGGGCATGCCGCGCGGCATGGTGGAAGTTTTCTCACTTTTGTTTCGGTTTTAGCTGTCATTATGGAACCAGCTTTACCTATGTAAAGTTTTATAAGCCGAATATATTAAGCCACCTAAGTTAAGCTTAACACAAACATAACACATCAAAAAAATGCAGCAAATAAAAAGGGGAAATTAGGGGGTTATTCGCGTAATCTTCCTTCAAGCTTGCTTATCCACTTGTTGTACTCTCTTGCGCTAAGTAGCTTTTTAAGTTCCTCTTCCAAAACCAAAGAGTTTTTGGGTTTTATCTCAATGATCCATCCTTCGTTGTATGGGTCTTCGTTTATGATGTTGGGTTCGTTCTTTAATTTCTCGTTGACTTTGACTATTTTGCCGCTGACTGGAGCGTAAAGGTCGAACATGAACATCCAAGTTTCGGCAACTCCGAAAGGCTCCATCTTATTGATTTCCTTTCCAACAGGCTCTGTAAGTACGCGAACTATGCTTTTCAAGTGTTTTTGGGCATATTCGGAAACGCCGACTCTTATGTTTCCTTCAGGAGTGATTTGAGCCCATGTGTGTTTAGGCGTGTAGAGCAACAGTTCTGGCTTTGCTAAAAGTTCTTTGCGTTTTTCAATTGGAATTCCTTCTGCTCTCATCAAGTCTTCTAAGCGTAGTCGGATGGCTTCTGAGACAAATTCTGAAATGCTTCGGTAGCGTCCTGTTTTTATAGCTTCTTCTATTTCTTTTATGAGTTCTTGTCTTATGCTTACAGTTTTCCATTCTGATGTTTTTTCGGTCATTTTTTATCAACCTCCTTTAATCTTGAGTTATATATAGTTGAAGAATTAAATATATACTTAGTGCATTTATAAATTATAATAGTAAATACCATATTTAGAGCGCCCCCACATCGACACCGAAATGATTACTGCACTTTGCTTTTGACTTCTCTACCGAAGTTGGATAAATTCCAAACACGTTCATGAACGTAATAGACAACAGTCTTCACTATAAGTTCCGTGATCCCCACAACTGTGCCTAAAACCAAATCTTTACTAAACACAACAACCAAAAGTATCGTAGTGAGGGTTGCAACAATTCGCCAAGAAATAGCTTTAACCAAACTCCTAATAGGCTTTTCCATCATTGATGCCTCCAAAAATTTCACAACCTTTCATCATTTTTCCTTTCCTTAATATTTAGCTAATACATAACATAATAGAAGAGATATGCGTAATGCATATAAAACAAATAATAGTAAATACCATCCGAAGGAATCTATTTTGGAAAGCAGAAAAGTTCAAAAAGTAGGATACTCAACTATGACAGTTTCACTACCAAGCGAATGGGCAAAACAAAACAACATCAACCCAGGAGACCTTGTCTTCCTCATACCAGAAAGAGACGGCACATTAAAAATCGTGCCAAGTCAGATGGCGCTGAAAGAGGAAGCAGAAGAATACATAATAAATGCAGATGCATGCGATGAGCATGGCATGCTGGAAAGAATAATTGTCGGAAGCTATATTCTTGGACGAGATGTTATAAGGGTAACTTCTTCCAGTAGAATAGGGAAGATGCATGTGGATGAAATTCGGAGAATTGTTCGCAAACTCATTGGTTTAGGTATTCTGGAAGAAACGCCAAACAATATTTTGTTGCAATGCTCCGTGGACCCAGCCAAGTTTAAAATTGACATGCTTATTAGACGATTGTCCTTGATTGCTTCAACAATTTTGTCTGAGGCTATGCAAGCTTTCTTAGAGAAAAACTATTCTTTAGCCAATGAGGCAGTCAGCCGAGAAGATGAAGCAGACACTATTTATTATTTGGCGGTGCGTTTGCTCCTTTCTGCACAAGCAAAACCTGCGGTGGCAGAGCAAGTAGGAGCAACGGATATCCTCTTTATTCCCGCCACCCGTTTAATATTGCAATATTTAGAGTTGATCGCAGACTATTCTGAAGACATAGCGAAAAAAATTATCGAGTTAGAACCTTACAGAGATAGAATTCCAAAAGAGATTGTGGAAAGGATTTATCATATGGGCGAGTTGACACAGACTATTTTCCAGAAAGCCTTAGACTGCATCTTCACAAGAGATCTTAAAGTTGCCAATGGGGTGTTGGAAATGAAGAACGTGCTAGAAATGGAAGCAGAAAAACTTATGCGAGAAGCTCCTGAAATTCCGTATTTAAGGGCGAACATTTCTTGTTTGAACAAGATTGCAGATAAAGGAGCGACAATTGCGGATATAGCAATAAACAGAGCGTTGGAGCAGCCGAGAAAAGATGTAGAGCATATTATTCGGGTAGTGAAGCACGTTCGAACCACACCATTGCCGGTGAAAAAGAAGGCGTAAACTAAATCATTTATGCGTTATTTATAACATAAGAAGCCTTTTAAGGATAAAAGTAAATAATATAAATACAGAGGCGTCGAGACCTTGGATGATTTTGAAGAAGCATTACGAAATATCGATGTTTTCTGCAAGGTCTTAGCTAAGAAAATTGCTGAAGAGGAAGAAAAGAGCGATGTTGTTGTGGAACCGATGGAAAGGCTTCTTTACAGAAAATACATAATAAGTGAACAAGTTGAATCAAGCCCAGTTAAACATTTTATTCCGCTTCCGCAGTTGGAAGAACCATTAATTGATGTTTTCGAAAATGAAAATTACGTTAGGATATTGATGCAATGCCGCTGTAGAGACCAAAAAGTTACAGTTCATACAGGTGTGGATGGTTTAGAGATCTGCAAGAAAAAATGCCACAAAGACTTGAATGGAATAGAAGTTTGCGTTGACGAATGTCAAAAATTAAACCTTCCAGTTGAGCGTTTAAAGATTGAAGATATGGTTGTGAAGTGTAATAATAATGAGGCTTTTGAAGTTTACATTCCAAAATTAAACAATAATAGTTAAAACATTATGGAGCTGCTTTTCTTTTCTCTATCCTAATCTTGCAAGCTTCTTCTCCGAAACATTTTAGGCATGTATAAATCACATCAAATTCATTTTTGGCTGGGTTAGAAGGATTTACAAATAAGGCGATGCATTCTTCACCCTTTTTTATTGTTTCTCCACAACAATAGCAAGTATGCTCTTTTAAAGCAACTATTTTCATTTTAGGCTTCCCAAAAATTGGGTGAAGCTTCAAACTATTAACGCTTTCCGTCTATAAGACGAAATTTTTGGCTTAACCTATCTTGTTCAGTACTGGGTCCACTTTTACCTTGTGAAAGTCAAGGGCAAGCTCTTTTGGGTCTATTCCCAAACTTAGGCTTAGAAGTTCAGAATAGTGGATGATTGGCATGTTGTATTCTTCTTTGTAAGTGGATTTTATGAGCATCTGTCCCAAGTCTAATGTTAAGAAGCAGAAGGGACAAAGGGTTGATATGCAATCAGCACCAGCCCTAGTAGCGTTTACAATTTTATCTTTCGCAATGGCTAAGGCAACATCATCAGCATAGCCTCTCAAAAGTCCTCCACAACATTTTAGCTTGTTTCGATACCAAATGCTTTTTGCGCCTAAGGCTTCAATTAGGTTATCGAAGATTCGTGGGCGTTCTGGGTCGTCAAATTTTAAGAGAGCGCTAGGTCTAAGGAGGTGGCAACCAGAAAAGGATGCCACTTTCAAGTTATTTAATTTTTTAACTACGCTCTTTTCTAAGCGTTTTAAGCCCACGTCATTCATCAAAACTTGAAGGTAATGCCTAACTTCTTTATTGCCCTTAAACTCTTTCCCAACGCTGGAAAGGATTTTGTTCACTTTCGCTTTCAGTTCTTCATTCTTTTTTAAAATGGCATTCGCCATTGCCAGGGATTCGAAACAACCCGTGCAAAGAGTAACTATGTTAAGGTCTGCCTCTTCGGCTATACAAATATTGTGGGCAGCAATAGCTAAGCTTGTTTCCAAATCTATTGACTGCAGCGGTGGAGGAGCACAGCATGTCATATTATCTAAGTCGACAAGTTCTATTCCTAATTTTGTTAAGGCTTTTCTTGCAGACAATTCATAATGTGGTTGGCGGGCGGGTATGGTGCAGCCAAGGAATAAAGCATATGTTGTCATTGGGTCTCACCCTTTTTGAATTGAATTTTATCAAAACCCGTGGCGGAAAGAATCTTTTTTATCGCTTCAACGCCTGCTGGTTTTAGGGGCGGCAAACCGTATTCTGGTCTTTTCTTTTCTAAAAATTTAGAAATTGGAACTATGCGCCCTTCACTCATTAGTCCAGCTGCAAACTCTGAATAGATGTTTGGAATGTGTCCTTCTCGAATGGCTAGATTTCTCAATGCGTAGATGACGTCGGCTATTTCAACCTTTTGGGGACAACGTTCTTGACAGTTGTAGCATGAGGAACAGAGCCAAATGGCATCGCCGGATAAAACCTCGTCCCTCATTCCCAAAAGCGCCAGTCTAATAACTTCTCTTGGATTGAACTTTTCCGTAATTTTGGCAACTGGGCAGCTGCTGGCGCATGTTCCGCATTGATAGCAAAAGGTTATTGTTTCGCCGCCAAGTCGGCTTGTTATCTCTTTGGAAAAATCTTTTGGAGAGGTTTTTTCTTGTGCCATTTCCAATTATCTCCATCATGAGAATGGTAATTGGATGAAACCGAGTTTCTCTACTCTTTCAGTCATCATTTTTGCAGCTTCGGCAAATTTGTCTCCTTCTATGTAAACCATGTTGAACATTTCCAGTCGTTCGGGTTCTATGCCATACTCTTTAAGCAACATTTTCGCCAATTCCACTTTTCTCTGGGCTATTTGACTCCCAACCTCATAGTGGCAGCCATCAGTTTTGCATCCCACAACCATAACGCCTTGGGCGCCCGCCCTAAAGGCTTCAAGGATTTGCTGAACTTGTAAAATTCCAGTGCATGGAACCCTCATTATTCTCACATTGGCTGGATACTGCATCATAGCCATGCCAGAAGAATCCACAGCTGCGTTCCCGCATTCTGAGCAGGTTATTGCCAGAACTAGGGGTTTTGATGTTCCATTTATTGAAAGCAAAGCTCTCATTTGGGCTAAAATTTGGTTTTGTTTGAAATGTCTGAGTTCAATGGCGTTAACTGGACATGTGCCAACACAGACGCCACATCCTTCACATAGGAGGTCTGATATTTTTGCAACAAAATGTCCATCACCTTTAGGCGTCAAAGTTATGGCGCCATAAGGACAAGTGACTGGACAAAATTCGCAGTCGCCACAATATTCTTCGTTTACAATGGCGGTCCTTTGGTCTTTAACTATTTTGCCCATGTTAAGAAACTTGGCGGCTTTCATAGCCGCTGAATGGGCTTGAAGGGATGTTGTTGGAGCATCTTTTGGAAATGTGGCTCCGCCGCAGAGGAAAATCCCCCTCTTTTTGGTTTCTGTTGGCCTAAGCTTGGCGTTATATTCCTTAAAGAAACCATCCTCTTCAAATTCTAAACCTAAAATTTCAGCAAGCTCCTTTGTGCCATCCGCTGGAACCATGGAAGGCGCCAAAACTACCAAGTCAGCTTCCAATTCTAAGAATCTGCGCAGAAGCTCATCTTCAACATCAACAACTAAAACATTCGCTTCTGGATCATGCAAAATTTCTGTCGGTCTGCCCTTCACGAATTTTACTCCCATCTCTCTTGCTCGTTCATAATAGTATTCGTGTTCTCTTCCAGTGGTTCTTATGTCAATATAGCATATTGTCACATCAGTGTCTGGATAGGCCGATTTAATTAGCGTAGCATGTTTTAGCGATATCATGCAGCAGATGCTTGAACACCATGGGTTCCAACGCCTATCTCTAGAACCAACACATTGCACGAAGACTATTCTTTTGGCTGGTTTCCCATCAGAAGGTCTAATTATCATGCCCTTTGTGGGACCAAAACCATCAATCATCCTTGCCAGTTCAAGCTGTGTTATAACGTCTGGGTATTCACCGTAATGGTATTCCTTTATCACGCTTGGGTCATATTCTTTAAAGCCCGTGGCAACTATTATGCTGCCAACGTTTAACGTCATTTTCTTGCTTTTTTGGTTTAATTCTATGGCTTTTGTTGGGCAAACTTCCACGCATTTGGCGCATTCGTCAAATTTGCAGGCGCTGGCATCGATAACGTAGACTGGTGGATAAACTATTGGCGTGTTTATGTATATGGCTTTGCGTTTTTTGAGATTAGCATTATATGTGTCTGGAACTTCTACAGGGCAAACGGTTGTGCATAAATCGCAGGCAACACATTTTTCTTCATTCACATATCTTGGCTTCTTCTCTATTGTAACCTTATAGTTTCCCGGCACGCCTTCAACTTTTAAAACCTTCGAATTTGTTAGCACGTTGAGGTTTGGAATTTCCGTAAAACCTGAGCGGTAAACGCATTTTCGAGAAGTATGTGTCACATTTTTCACGTCTGAAGCTGGAGATTGAATGCATATGGCGCAATCGTCTGTTGGGAAGAAGCGCCCAGCTCGAGCAGCCAAGCCTCCAAGAAATGGCTCTTTCTCGATTAAGTACACTTCAAATCCCATTTCTGCCAAGTCTTCTGCTGCTTGCATTCCAGCTATGCCACCGCCTATGACCAAAACGGATTTGGTTGCCGGAAACTCAAGCTTCTCTATGGGCTCAAGAAGTTTGACCCGCTCAATGGCAGCCAAAAGCATTGCTTTAGCCTTTTCCGTAGCTTCTTTAGGCGAGTCTTTATGAGGCCAAGCGCAATGGTCTTTTAAGTCTATTATCTCTGTTAAATATGGGTTAAGCCCAGCTTTTTCCACAGCCTCAAGAATGTTTATTTCGCTTAGTTTTGGAATTGTTTCTGCAACAACAACACGGTTTACCTTTTTGCCTTTAACAGCGTCAACGATGGTTTTTAGTCCTTCGCCACGCCAAAATTCGCTGGCTCTGGCAACAAGCGCAACTCCAGAAACTCCCTTTACGAAACCGATTAGGGCGTCGAAGTCGAGGATTTGGGACAGTTGATTTCCACAGTCGGAAAGGAACACACCAACCTTAACCTTATCCATTTTCATCCCCCTCTCCTTATAGTTTTTAACAGTTGCCTTTCATGATTGTAAATTTCAATTTTTAATGGCATCTCCCCAATAGCCATGTGGGTTGCACAAGCAAAGCATGGGTCATAGGCTCTAAACGCCATTTCAACCATGTTTAATATTCCATCGTTGACTTTGCCGTTTCGTATGAGGCTTTTTGCTGCATTTTTTACGGATATACAAATACTCGGCGCATTGTGGGTTGTGGCTACTATCAGGTTGACTTTTTTGGCTAAGGCGTTTTCATCAAGTTGATAGTGGTGAATAAGTGTTCCTCTTGCTGCTTCCACTATGCCGACGCCTTCGCCTGGTTTTCCAGGCTTGTTTCTAATGTCCTTTCCAGTTATTTCCGGGTCCGTTACCAATTCTAATGCTCTTTCAGCCGCATACATTAGCTCTATCACCCTAGCCCAATGATAAGCCAAAGTATGATGAACCGGTTTTCCTCCTAAGGTTTTATACATTCTTTCGTATTCTGCTTGGGCTATGGGTGTCGCCATACCCTCTGCAGCGTTAAGTCTTCCAAGGGGACCAACCCTGTATAGTCCACTGTCTTGTCCGCCTACAAGTCCTTTCCATCCAACCTTTTTTAGGTAGGGCAGTTTAACATATGTCCATGGTTCAACATGCTCTTCAATAACATCCAAGTATTCTTTTGGAGAAAATTTGACGAACTCTTTTCCTTGTGGGTCTACAACGCGGACTTTGCCGTCGTAGAAGTTTACTTTGTTGTTTTTGTCAACTGTTCCCATATAATAGGTTTTTAGGGTGTAGGGTTCGCTTTTAATTAGGTTCACATAATTAGTGTTTTTTAGGACAACGTCATCAAAGATTTTGAGGGTGAATTTTGCGAATTCTATGAAGCTTCTCACCATTTTCTCAATCTCTTGCCTCTCCTCTTCAGACAAGGATTTTGCAATTCCGCCTGGAACACAAGCGCTCACGGGGTGGGTTGCCTTGCCGCCCAATATTTCTGTTATCTTTTGTCCATAAGCCCTATGCTTTATAACTTCCTTGCCGATTTCGAGACCAACTTTTTCTATCACTCCGAGAACGTTTCTTTTGGCTGGAGGGGCGTCGGGTCCAACTACAAAGTCTGGGGCTCCTAAATAGTAGAAGTGTAATGTGTGGTCGTAAAGGTAATAACCGCAATACATGAGCTCCCTAAGTTTTTTGGCTGTTTCTGGAGGTTCTACGTTAAATGCTGCGTCTAAGGCTTTGGCTCCAGCCATGTGGTGGGCTACTGGGCAGACGCCGCAAATTCTTGTGGTTATTATTGGTAAGTCTTCAGCCCTTCTTCCTTCACAGAATTTTTCGAAGCCTCTGAGTTCTGGGACTTGGAAGTAGGCTTCTTCCACATTTCCCTCTTCGTTTAAGAAGATTGTTATTTTTCCGTGGCCTTCAAGTCTTGTGATTGGGTTTATTACTATTTCTTTCATTTAATCACTCTCCTTCGTAGAATGGAATTTGCAAGGGAATACTTGTAAAAGGTTCCAACGGGGTCTACGACTTGTTCTATGACTTTTGGCTCTGTTGCGATGGAGGCAAAGGCGCTTATCATGGCTGCGCCTTGGTCTGTCACTCTTGGGGCTGGACCGCCACAGCCAGTGCATGGAATGTTCGCCTTCAAACATTGGGCGCCGCATCCGCCGCGGGTTGCTGGACCCATGCATACGACGCCTTGGTCTAAGAAGCATGTTTTAAAATCGTCTTCTATTTCGTAGATTCTCTTTACTTGGGTAACTTTTCTATCCTTCTTTTCTCTGGAGCATTCGTCGCATATTGACTTGTTTAATAGGAAACTTAAGCCTTTTGGAGGCAGCTTACCACTTAGTATTGCATCAAAAGCTTCAATTATCCGCGGAACTGGCGGCGGACAGCCTGAAATGAAATAGTCCACTTCAACTGTTTGGGCTAAAGTTTTTACAGTGTCGTAGAATTCTGGAAGTTCAAGCTCTCCCTCTTTCACTTTGAGGCTGGTTTGAGGCGTTACTGATTGCGGATTTTTAGTGGAAGGAGTTTCAAAGTATGCACGTTCAAATATTGCTTTCTTATTCCAAAGGTTTCCTAATCCCACAACGCATCCGTCACAAGCGCATGAGCCGAAAGCCACGAGAATTTTTGATTTTTGTCTCAACAGTTTTGCCAAATACTCTTGTTCGCTGTTGCGTATTGCGCCATTAAAGAAACAGGCATAGATGCTTTTGTCTGGCATAGCCTCAACATCTTTATATTTTATGTCCATTGCCACGGGCCAGAAGACAATGTCTGCTTTTGCTACTACATCGAGAATTTTTTCGTTTATATCTAAAACAGCTATTTCGCAGCCTCCACAGCTTGCAGCCCAGTAAAAGGCTACTTTTAACTTCTCCATCTCATCACCAAACTAAGTGAAGCTTTTCAATGAAAGAGAAAGATAATCGCATTTCTATAATTTAAATTTAGCCATTCGTAAATAGAAAAAAGACTATAAAATTTTTTGCGTTACGTTTAATTTAAATTGTAGTATAATGTTTTAACTGCTAACGGTTTCTGCTTCTCTTCTTTGCTCTTTTTGTTCAGAAGGTGCTGCCACAACCTGCGCTTTTTCTTGAAGCTTTTCTTCTTGACTTCGTATTGATTCTTCCTTCAAGTTTAAAATTCCTTTAACTGTGCCGTCCTCTTGATACTTAAGCGTAAACCCCATTTTCTTTGTGAGGTTTATTGCTCTATGATTGTCTGGAAGCATTATGGCGTAAAGGGTTTCAACTCCAACTTCTTTGCAAATTTCAATTGTATAATCCACCATTTTTGTTCCCAAGCCCAAACCTTGCCATGGATCAGCCACAATAAAGGCTATTTCGCCACTTTTTCTGTCTGGTTCTAAGCTTACTCTCGCCACGCCGAGGATTTTTCTTTGCCCATTTTCTGTTAGTTCTGCAACTATGGCTATTTCCCTATCATAATCAATATTGCAATATCTCACCCGCACCTCATGAGGCGTGTCTTTAATTATTTGGAAGAACCTAAAACGTATGGATTCCTCAGAGAAATTCCTAAACATCTCCAACCATAAAGGCTCATCTTCGGGTTTTATTGGCCTAAGCAAAACCGTGCGTCCGTTCCGCATCCTCCACAAAGTTTCATACTTCTTAGGATAGGGGCTTATTACCAGATGCTGGTGAGGCTCAAGTTTTTGGAATACTTTTTCTTTATCGATGACAATTCTGGCGTCTATGATTACAGCGTCGTTTTCATCTATAAATAGTGGGTTAATGTCGACTTCTTTCAGTTGCGGAAAGTCTATAAGAAGCTGAGAGAAACGAACTATTAATTCTTCAAGAAGTTTAAGGTTGGCAGGAGGCACATTTCTATAGCCTTTTAAAAGCTGGTAAACCTTAGTTTCTTCCATAAGCCTTCTAACTAATGTCTGATTCAAAGGCGGAAGCCCAACGGAAAAATCTTTAAAGAGTTCTACGCCAATTCCGCCCATCCCGAACAAGATAACTGGACCAAAAAGTGGATCTGTCTTTGCCCCAATTATTATTTCATATCCACGCTTCTTTACCATTTTCTGAACCGTGACGCCCAAAATTTCAGCATTTGGATTATACTTTTTCGCTCTTTCCATGATACATTCAAAAGCCTCTCTAAGCTCAACCTCAGAATTTATGTCAAGAATTACGCCACCAGCCTCGGTTTTATGAATTATCTGGGGCGACAAAATTTTAAGAACGACTGGATAGCCAATTTGCATGGCTACATTTGCCGCTTCATCCGGTGTTTTAGCCACCGCAGTTTTTATAACTGGGAAATCATAATATTCCAATAGTTTTTTGGCTTCCGCTTCGTTCAAGAGTTCACGATTTTCCAGGGCAGCGTTTCTCATTATCACCATTATGGGACGCTTCGGCGGAGCAGCATCAACCGGCAACTCTTCCGGTGTCTCATAAAGAAGCTCAAGGTTGCGTTTGTATTGGTACATGTAAAGATATGTTTTAACCGCTTGCTCCGGAGTGGCGTATGTGGGAATGCTGTTTTGATTAAAAATTCTGTTAGCTTCTTCCACTGCTCCACTACCCATAAAAGAGGTTAAAACTGTTTTACTTTGGTAACCCCTGTTTTTGCATACTTCAACTGTGCTTTTTGCAATTTCTACTGGTTCCGCCACAGCTTGAGCAGTATAAATAATTAATACACCATCAACATTCTCGTCGTCCAGACAAGCTTCCAAAACCGCCCTATAACGGTCTGCTTTGGCATCCCCCAAAATGTCAACGGGGTTTCCCCTACTCCAATAATGGGGGAGAATGCTGTTAAGGTATTCCATTGTTTTCGGGCTAAGCTTCGCCAGTTTTCCGCCCCTCGCTATGAGAGCGTCTGTAGCCATAACTCCTGGTCCACCAGCATTAGTTATTATGACAAGGTTTGGACCTTTCGGCAGTGGTTGCATGCCCAAAACTTCGGCGCAATTAAATAAGTCGGCGATTTCTTCAACGCGAACAATTCCAGCACGCTTAAAAGCAGCATCATAAACAACATCTTCACCCGTAAGAGAACCCGTATGACTAGCTGCAGCCTTTGCGCTTTCCGAGAATTTTCCAGCCTTAACTACGATTATTGGTTTTGTTCTTGCGAAGTGGCGGGCGGCTGAGAGGAATTTTCTGGCGTCTGTTAAGCCTTCTATGTACATTAGTATGCTTCTTGTTTGTGGGTCTGTGCCGAAATAGTCTATTAAATCGCCGAAATCCACATCCAGCATTGAACCTACAGATACGAAGTTGCTGAAGCCGATATTTTCCCGAATAGCCCAGTCTAAAATTGCCGAGCCCAAGGCTCCAGACTGGCTTATGAAGGCTATGTTGCCCGGCTTTGGCGTTTTATTAATAAATGTGGCGTTAAGTTTTATGCTTGGACGGATTATGCCCAGACAGTTTGGTCCAATAATGCGCAAACCATACTTGTTTTTTATTTCAAGAATCCTATCCTCTAAGGCTTTGCCTTCTGATCCAATTTCCTTAAAGCCCGCACTAATTATGATTATACCTTTTATCCCAGCCTTTCCACATTGTTCCACAATGTCTGGAACAGTTTTGGCTGGAGTTGCAATCACTGCAAGGTCTACTGGTTCTGGAATTTGGTCTACAGATTGGTAAGCTTTTAAACCTAAAATTTCATTTTTGCGAATGTTAACAGCATAAACTTTTCCATCAAAGCCTAAATCAATAAAATTTCTCATTAAAGCATAGCCTACGCTTCCTTCCTCGTCGCTGGCGCCGATTATGGCAACGCTTCGGGGATTAAAAATTTTATCTAAATACAAAGTAACCATGGTAGGATAGCCTCTTTTGTGAATGTTGAGTTTGACATGAAAATTAAACTTTGCGACTCGAAACTACAATTTTAACATGCTTATTTAGATTTTGATTTGCTGTCTTATTGTGTTGCGTTTTTCATCCGTTAATGGACCGAATTTTTTGATTCTCTCTGCGAACATGTTGAAGAGTTCAGCCGCTTTTTTATAAACTGGTAGGGGCACGTAACTGTAACGTACTCGCATGCTTTCAACGCCATATTTGGCTAATTCTCTTGTCATGTCAATCATTCTTTTTTTAGTGAATTTTTCATCGATTTCTTCGCTTCCTTCGATGACTAGAATGCCATCGGCGCCGAAAGCAAACGCAGCTAGCAGGTGCTTTAAACCCAAGATTGCGGTGGATGGAACAGCCACAATTCGCACGTTTTCTGGGTAAACTGCTCGGTCAAGCCCTAAAAAGTCCATGCCCGTATAACCCACATTCTTATCCACAAAAGCTATAATCCTAACTTCGTCTGCTGCCTTATCAGCCAAAACACCTCGCAGTTCAGCAATAATCTGTCTACTTGTTGAATTCTTGAAATCAATAGCCTCTTGTGGACAGACTGGGATGCATGCGCCACAACCAATACATTGGAATGGGTCAATTTTCGCTTTGTCTTCCTGCATGCTTATGGCGTTTACTGGGCAAATTGGAACGCAGGCTTTGCAGCCATTGCATAAATCAGCAATTACAAAGGCTTTTTCTGGGCTTGTTGTTACATAATCGCTTTTAAGGAATAATGATGCTTTAGCAGCAGCTCCTAAACCGTCAGAAACCGTGTCACGCACATCTTTTGGGCTGAGGGCGCAGCCGCCGGCAAATATTCCAGTAACAAGCGTATCCACTGGGTCAAGTTTTGGATGCTTTTCTGTAATAAAGCCATCCTCGCCTAATGGAACTTTTAGTTTTTCAGCCAACTCCTTCAATCCTTTTGGCGGAACCATGGGCGTGGCTAAGGCCACCATGTCATATTCGTCTTCCCGCATCTCGCCAGTTAATGTGTCCTCAGCCAAAACAACAAGCTTACCATTATTGTTCTTGTAAATTTCAGCCACTTTCCCCTTCACAAAAATTACACCAGCTTCTTGGTCTCGCCAGTACAAATCCTCGTAGCCTTTTCCCGTAGCCCTTATGTCAATATAGTAAACTGTAACGTCTATTCCTAACATTTTCTTAAGCACAAAAGCTTGCTTTAATGAGTACATGCAGCAGATTCGACTGCAATAGGGAATGTAATTCTTGTCCCTTGAACCAGCACATAGAACAATAGCCATTTTGCGCACATCGCTTCCATCTGCACGCTTAACATAGCCGCCTGTTGGTCCAGTAGCAGAAGTAAGCCTTTCCAAATCCATCATTGTTATAACGTCTTTATAATTACCATAACCATAAATTTCCAAATTACGTGCATCATAAAGCTCATATCCAGTAGCCAAAATTATTGCTCCAACATTTAATTCAACAATTTTGCCCGGGTCATCTATGTTTATGGCTTTAGCTGGACAAAGCTGTTCGCATTTTCGGCATTTGGTGCATGCATTAAAGTCTATGGCGTAAGCAGATGGGACGGCTTGTGGAAATTCTATGTAAGCTGCTTTTCGCTGGGATAAGCCCTCATTAAATTCGTCTGGAACAGAGATAGGGCAAACTTTTGCGCATACTCCACAGCTTCTGCACTTTTCGACATCTACGCCGCGGGGTTTCATGAAAACTTTAACTGTATAATTGCCTGGTCTTCCGCTGACTTCTTGCACTTCGGAAAAGGTCAGCAAGTTCACGTTTGGGTTTCTTCCCACTTCCGCCATTCTCGGTGTGAGTATGCATTGGGCGCAATCTAATGTTGGAAAAACTTTTGTTAATTTTGCCATGTTGCCGCCTATGCTTGGTTTTCTCTCCACCAAGTGCACTTTAAAGCCTAAATAGCCAAGCTCGAGGGCAGCGGTTATGCCAGCTATTCCTCCGCCGATTATGAGAATTTCCCTTGAACCTTTTTCGCTTATGGGCTGGAGAGGCTCAAGCTCTAAGCTTCGCTCATATCCGCCTCTTATTAGGCTTATAGCCTTCTTTGTCGCTTCCGTGGATAATCCATGGGTTCCATGAACCCATGAGTCTTGCTCTCTTATGTTTACAAATTCGAGCATGTAGGGGTTTAAGCCAGCCCTTTCCAGAACGTTCTGGAATGTTGCTAAATGCATTCTTGGGGTGCAGCTGGCGACAACAACTCTGTCAAGGTTCTCTTTTTTTATGGCTTCGAGTATCATTTCTTGGGCTGGTTTGCTGCATAAATATTTGTGGTATTTTGCTGTGACTACGCCTTCCCAGTTTTTAACTGCGTCAACAACAGCCTTAATATCCACGACATCGCCTATGTTTCCGCCGCATTCGCAGACGAAAATTCCAATTCTTGGCATTTTCTTTTCCATCGGTATTAATCTCCAGTTTTCATGGTCTGTTTGGATTGATAGAAAGGATAAGACTTATTAAAAATCTTACCTCTAAGAGGCAACAAAAGTGATGTATAAAATGAACGTTCAAGAACTCATCCAAAAGCATAAGCTTCTTGAATGTATTCAATGTGGAATGTGCACTGGCGCTTGTCCAGTTTCAAAGAAGGCTAATTTGAATATTAGGCGATATATGCGGGAAGTCTCCGCTCTGGGCAAGTTAACAATACATCCGCAAAATGAGTTGTGGAGTTGCACAACATGCTCCACCTGCGGCGTTCGATGTCCAAAAGACCTTAACCCATACGAATTTTTGATTGATATTCGCAGCATGGCAGTTGAAGAGGGACAAATTTCTCCAACAATCCGTGATGCTCTTGAAAGCATATTCAAAAATGGCAATCCATGGGCTAGAATTCGCAGCAAACGTTCCGAGTGGCTTCAAGGCTTAAATGTCAAGCATGTTTCTCAAGGCGCAGAAACCCTATATTATGTGGGTTGCACTTCAGCCTACGACCCAAGAGTTCAAAACGTAGCCAAAGCGCTTGTAAATTGCTTCCAGAAAGCGGGCTTAAACTTCGGCGTTTTAGGCGATGAAGAAAGTTGTTGTGGAAGCGAAGTTTATGGTATGGGCGAGAAGGGCTTATTCGAATTTCTTGTAGAAGAGAACATGAAAATATTCAACAAATACAACATAAAACAGACTGTTACAAATTGTCCCCATGGGTTTCATGCCTTCAAAAACCGTTACAACCAAACAAGCTTTGAAGTTCAACATCACACACAATTATTGGCAAAACTAATTGACGACAAAAAACTAACGTTCTCGAAAGAAGTGAAAAAGAAAGTTATCTATCATGACCCATGTTTCCTTGGAAAACAAAACAACATTTATGAAGAGCCTAGAAAAGTCATTGAAAGCATACCAGGCGTAACATTGTTGGAGTTTGACCGTTCAAGAGCTCGTAGTTTGTGCTGCGAAGGTGGCGGCGGAAGAATGTGGGTTGACATTCCAGGACCACGTTTAGCAGAAATTCGCGTTAAGGATGCTGTTGCTGCTGGTGCAGAAATTTTGGCTGTGGCATGCCCCTTCTGCTTATTAACTATCGAAGATGCGGTTAAGACGACTGGAAATGAAGGCAAAATTCAAGTAATGGACATAGCAGAATTGTTAACGCTTGCTTTGTAATTCATAATGTTTTTAGGCTATTATTTCTAATTTTTGTAAATGTGTTAGCGATTCCATTTGAAGAAACAGAAAAAGAAGAAAAAGGAAGAAAAGTATTATTGTTCTGTTTGCGGTCGAGAAATTAGCCGAGAAGAGTATGAAGCGTATGATGAAATGTGCTGGGAATGCTGGGACGACCAGATGACTGAAGAATCGCTTATGATGTTTGGAGACGTTATGTAAAATGAATGAGAAAGAGGAAGTTTATGAGTGTATAATGTGTGGCAAGAGAATCACAAAAGAAGAGTATGAAACCTTTGATGGCTTATGCCAAGAATGTTATGAAATAGAAATAGCGGACATGGATTACGAAGACGAAGAATATTAGGCATAACCCATTTAAACAATACCAAACTATTTGTTTCAAGGTTGCTGAACATGGAAAACTGGGACCTAATAATAATCGGCGGAGGCGCTGCAGGCTTAGCCGCCGGAATTTATGGCGCAAGAAGCGGACTAAAAACACTTGTTTTAGACGAGAAATTGGCCGGAGGAACAACGGCTGATGCGCCTATAATTGAGAATTATCCAGGATTTCAAACTATAAACGGAATGGAATTAGCCCAAAAAATGGTGACTCACTGCAGAAAAGCCGGCGCCACAGTCCACGAATTTGAAAAAGTTGTTGAAATGAACCTTAAAGGCGATAAAAAAATTATAAAGACAAATAAAACCACATATGAAGCAAAGGCCGTTATAATCGCTTCCGGCTCGCATTACCGTGAATTGGGCGTTCGAGGAGAGAAAGAATTTCGTGGTAGAGGCGTTAGTTACTGTGGCATTTGTGATGGACCTTTGTTTAAGGGAAAACGTGTGCTTGTTATTGGTGGCGGAAACTCTGCTGTCATAACAGCCTTATACTTAGCAGATTTGGCTTCAGAAGTTAAGATTGCCCATCGCAGAGAAGAATTTAGAGCAGAGGAGGCGCTTGTTAAAGCCTTAAAGGCTAGGGGGAATGTTGAAATTTTGTGGAACACGGAAATTAGTGAAATTAAGGGCGAAAGGTTAGTTAACAAAGTTATAATTTTTAACAATAAGACTAGGGAAACTGAGGAGTTGCTTGTTGACGGCGTTTTTGTTCAGGTTGGAGAAGACCCAAACAGTCAACTAGCTAAGGAAGCGGGCGTCGCTGTTGATGAGGATGGTTATATTATGGTTGACATTCGCCAAAGAACAAACATTCCAGGGGTTTATGCTGCCGGCGACGTCACAAATCATCCGGTTAAGCAAGTTGGAACTGCTGTGGGGCAAGGTATAACTGCAGCTCTAGAGGCTTATGGTTACATCCGAAGACCTTACTATTATAAACCGTAAACCCATTCCAAAATCATTATATTTTTGGAACACTCTTTTCAAGAATTCTAAACCTTAACGCAAATTTGAAGCAAAATCGTTTAACCGCAAAGCGTTGGAGGAATGTAGATGAGTGAACCTTGCGCTGCCGCAGTAACCATTAACCAAGACTATTGTAGCAGATGTTCAATATGCCATTCCATATGTCCTTACGAGGCTATAAAACGTGACGCTGAAACGGGAAAGGTAGAAATAGACCTTCAAAAATGCCAAGTTTGCGGAATATGTTATAGCGCATGTCCGTCTTTGGCGATAGAAATTGTCTATTACAATTATGAAAGTTTACTAAACTATGTTAATTGTATGAGGGAAAAGGAGAAGGGCGATACGCTTGTTCTCATGTGTAGGGGAAACTCTCCCGCCACATGTGAAATTGAGGATATTCTTGAAAGTCAAGGTTTAAACATAAAAAGCTACATACCATTACGTTTACCATGCTCTGGAAGAGTGCCCACAGAATTCATTTTCAAAGCGTTAAATTCTGGCATAAAAAACATTGTTTCCATACAATGTGAGGACGAGTTTTGCCGCTTCAAAAGGGGAACAAAAATTAACACTAGAAGGCTTATGCTTAGCCAAGCTGTTCTGGAGCAGTTAGGCTTCAGCAAAGAAGCGTTGAAAGTTATTAAGTATTCACATAAGGCTGTTTATGACACAGAAAAATGTGTTGGCTGCGACAAATGCGTTTTTATATGCCCATACGGCGCCATAGAAGCTGAAGAGTTTGCAACACCACGAATAATTCAGGAAGCGTGCATGGGTTGTGGAGCATGCGCACTTGTTTGTCCACATTTGGCAATTCAGGTTAAAGGTTTCGAATTCGAAAACATTAGCAAATTAGTGAGACTTTACGGAGAAGCAGCTAGAAAAATGAAAACTGAAGCCAGCTTTCCATCCATACTTATTTTCTGCTGTCAATGGTCAGAATTTTCTTGTTTAGACGACCCAGAATGCCTACTTTTTAAGAAGAAGGCAGTAGTCATGGAAATTCCATGCTTCAAGGCTCTAGACCCGGTTCACGTTGTAGAAGCCTTACACAGCGGTTTTGACGGTGTCATGGCTGTTGTTTGTTCGGCAGAAGACTGCAAACTTCAAGAGGGAAGGGAAACAGCCGATAGGAATATGGATGTGCTTAAAAACTTCCTAAAAAAGACTGGACTACTTGAACGGTTTGAGCTTTTTACAGTTTCGCCCAGATGTGTAGGAGAATTTAATCAAAAATTTGAAGAATTTTTCAAAAAGATAGCTGCTATGTCGCCGTTAAAAATTGAAGCTGTGGAGGCGAAAGCAAGTGTATGAAATTGTCGCGAAGAGGGAGCTAGCGCCAAAGATTAAGCTTTTTGAGGTAAAGGCTCCAGATATAGCTGAAAAAGCGAAGCCTGGACAATTTATAATATTAATTCTTGGCGAGAAAGGCGAACGTATACCGTTAACAATAGCTGGCTATGATAGGAAAAAGGGTACAATAACCTTCGTTTTCAACGAGGTTGGAAAAACAACAAAACAGCTTGGACTTCTCAAAGAAGGAGACGGCATAACCAACATTACAGGACCTTTGGGAAATCCCTCTGAAATTAAGAATTTCGGAAACGTTTTGTGCATTGGCGGCGGAGTTATGATTGCCCCAATGTTTTTGCAAGTTAAAGCCTTAAGAGAGGCTGGCAACACCATTACAGCCGTTATTGGGGCGAGAATAAAGGAGTTGCTGTTTTTTGAAGACGAGATGAAAGCTTTAAGCCACAAGTTTTATTTAGCGACGGATGACGGATCAAAAGGCTATAAGGGTTTAGGGTTTCTGAAAGAGCTTATTGAAAAGGAGAAGTTTGACCGTTGTATTGCCATGGGACCAGTAGTTATGATGAAAACCGTCTGCGAAATCACCAAGCCTTTCGGCATTCCAACCATTGTGACTTTAACGCCTATAATGGTTGACGGAATGGGAATGTGTGGCGTATGCAGAGTTACCGTGGGCGGGCAAATGAAGTTCGCATGTGTTGACGGACCAGAATTTGATGGGCATTTGGTGGATTTTGATGGTTTGATCAATAGGCAGAGGATGTTTCTGCCGGAAGAGAGGCTTAGTTCGCTTTTGTGGGAAAAGTTTGGAGGTTGCGTTTGTGGCGGAAAGTAAGCCTACACCAAAGGTTAAGAAGAAAGCCGTGCCAATGCCAAAGCAAAAGCCCGAAGTTCGCAGACACAACTTTAACGAAGTTGCTTTGGGTTATACTGAAGAGCAAGCTATAGAAGAGGCAAACCGCTGTTTACAATGCCCCAAACCCCAATGCGTTCCAGGCTGCCCAGTAGAAATTGACATACCAGCCTTCATCAAACTCATTAAAGAAGGAAAGTTTGACGAAGCTGTAAAGAAGATTAAAGAGAAAAATAGCCTTCCAGCAATTTGTGGAAGGGTTTGTCCCCAAGAAGAACAGTGCCAAATGAACTGTGTCCTAGGAAAGGCTGGAGACCCAGTGAACATTGGTAGATTAGAAAGGTTTGTGGCTGATTGGGAGAGACAAAAGGGCGTTACAATTCCAGAAAAAGCTCCACCAACAGGCAAAAAAGTGGCAATTATAGGCGCTGGACCAGCTGGATTAACGGCTGCCGCAGACCTAGCCAAGTTGGGACATGAAGTTGTGATTTTTGAGGCTTTACATTTGCCAGGCGGCGTCCTTGTTTATGGGATTCCAGAATTCCGCTTGCCAAAGAGCATTGTTCAGGCGGAGGTTGATTACATTAAAAAGTTGGGTGTGGAACTGCGTTTGGGTTATTTGATTGGGAGAATCCACACAATTCCAGAACTGCTTAAGGAGGAAGGTTTTGACGCCGTCTTCATCGGAACTGGTGCTGGTTTGCCCCAATTTTTGGGCGTGCCGGGTGAAAACTTGGGCGGAATTTACAGTGCAAACGAGTTTTTGATTAGAGTTAATCTCATGAAATCCTACGCTTTTCCAGTTTATGATACGCCTATAAGAATCGGCAAGCATGTGGCAGTTATTGGCGGCGGAAACGTAGCCATGGACAGCGCCCGCTCAGCCCTACGCTTGGGCGCCGAAGAAGTTTGCATTGTTTATAGGCGTTCAAGGGAGGAGATGCCAGCCCGCAAGGAAGAGATAGAAAACGCCGAGGAAGAGGGGATAATCTGCAAGTTTTTGGCTAACCCAACAAGATTTATCGGCGATGAAAAGGGCTGGGTTAAACAAATGGAATGCATCTGCATGGAACTTGGACCGCCAGACGAAAGCGGAAGACGGAGACCAGTTCCAGTTAAGGGTTCAGAATTCATTATGGATGTGGACACTGTTATTGTTGCCATTGGGCGAACACCAAACCCAATAATCCAACGCACCACTGAAGGCTTAGCGGTTACGAAGTGGGGAACAATAGTTGTGGATGAAAATGGAAAAACAAGCCTTGAAGGAGTCTACGCTGGCGGAGACATTGTAACCGGCGAAGCAACAGTAATAAGCGCCATGGGCGCAGGCAAAAAGGCTGCAAGAGCAATTCACCAATATTTAATGAATAAAAAATAAGCCAATAGCGCTTCCCACTTCTAGAGATAAATTTATTATAAATTAGCCATAAGCCTATTGAATGGTTGCTTGGTTTAGAAGCTTATTCAATAGTGTTTTTTGTCCTTTTATTAGAATGCCATTTCTTAAGATGTTTGTTTGAAAATTTGGAGAAAGGTTTTTCAGCTCCACAAGGTCGACTGGAACGCCAAGGGCTAGCTCTATTCTAGCGTTTAGGTCAAGCAATTCTTCGAAATTTAATTTTGGGTTTGAATGTATGCATAAATCTATATCCCTTATGTACTCTCGTGTCGTTATGCTTCCAAAAAGTATTGCAAGCTGAACTCTTTTCTGGTTTGCTAATAATTTTCTGATTTTTTTGATTATTTCTTCTTTCCCTTTTTGATTAAGCTTGTAGAATTGTATTTTATCATACGTTGATTGCATATTTTTCCTTCACGCTCTTTAAGAATCTGTCTACAGCCTTGAAGTTGTTTTTGATGGAATCGTAGATTTTGGCGTCGTCTGTTATCCAATAACGATGTGTTAATAGGTTTCTGAGACGCATCAGTGCGATTAAATCCTTAGCACAGTCACAGATACCTTCTTTTTCCATTATTTTGAAGCATTCTGAGTATGACTGTGGTGCAAGTTTAAGGTCTTCCATGGCTATTTGAAGGCATATGCTTCCTAAAGCTTCCGCAGTCACTATGATATGATATCTAACAGCGTATTTTTCTTCTATGCTCATTTTAGTGTAAGATTTTGATGTTAAACGTTTAATTTCAGTCTCCGATTCGAGAATTTCATTTATTCTTTGTTTAAGTTGGTCAATGTTTATTGGCATCCCAATCAGCACCAATAAATAATAAGATTTGCAATTATAACATTATTGGCAATTTTACAAAAATAAGAGCTTAATGGTGTTAAAATCGTTTTTGAAGCAAAAGTTTTATGAAAAACGGTTGTAAATGAAGGATTCAAACATGGGGAGAGCAAAGCGAATTGGATATTATTGTTTGTGTTAAGCATGTTCCAGAAACTGCAGAGGCGGAACTAAAAATTGATGCTAGCGGCAAAGGCATAGAAAAGGCTGGGTTGGTCTTCGACATTAATGAGTGGGACGATTATGCTTTGGAAGAGGCTGTGCGCATCAAAGAGAAATTTGGCGGAACAGTTACAGCCATAACCATAGGCACTGAAGAGTCAGACAGCACACTGCGCAAGTGTTTAGCCCGTGGAGCAGACAGAGCCATACGCCTAACAGACCCAAAATTTGCTGGCTCAGACGCTTATGCCATAGCAAAAATTTTGCACAGCGTCATCAAAACGCTTCATTACGATTTGATTTTGACTGGCATGCAGGCTAGCGATGATGGCTACGCCATGGTAGGCCCAATATTGGCTGAAATGCTCGGAATCCCTCACACGACAATGGTTAAAAAAATTGAGTTGGAGGCTGGAGCAGCCAAGGTTAACCGTGAATTGGAAGGCGGTTTAGAAGAGCAGCTTGAAATAAAGTTGCCAGCATTAATTTCCGTTCAGACGGGCATTAATGAGCCCCGCTATGTTTCTATAATGGGCATTCGAAAGGCTATGCAAAAAGAAATAAAAGTTATGACATTAGCAGATACAGGCTTGTCTGAGGCTGATGTTGGCGATGCTGGTTCTTGGCTTAAAATAGAGAAGCTTTATGTGCCGCCAACTGAAAAGCAAGCAGAATTTCTCAAAGGAACCCCAGACGAGATTGCTGCGAAAATTGCTGAAATCCTAAAGGCAAGGGGGTTGATATAAATGGCGGAAATTTTTGTTTTAGCAGAGCATAGGCAAGGACAAATCCGCGATATAACTTATGAAATGTTGACAAAAGCTAGAGAAACTGCAGAAAAGGCAGGCATGGAATTAACTGCGGTGATTCTTGGCAAAGAAGTTAAGGAAAAAGCGAAGGCATTAACTGAATATGCCAAAAAAGTTTTGGTTGTTGAAGACGCAAAACTTGAAAACTTTAATTCTGAAGCTTATCAAAAAGTGCTAACAAACCTCATTAAGGAATATAAGCCGATCTTAACAATGATTGGGCATACGTCTTATGGCATTGAGTTGGCTCCAAGACTTGCTGCAGCCTTGAATATTCCACTTGCCACTGACTGCATAGACCTCACATGGGAAGGTGACACGCTGAGTGTTACTAGGCAAATGTATGGAGGAAAAGTGAACGTAAAAGCAACCATGCGCAAAGCAGAAAGCTACATGGTAACAGTTCGCCAAGCAGCATTTACAGCCCAAAAACCAGCCACGCCACTAAATGGAGAAATAATAGAAAAACCATCGCCTCTCACGGAAGAGGTAATCACGAAACGCTTCATTCAGTATGTATTGCCGCCTCCTGGCGGAGTTGACATAACCGCCGCAGAAAAACTTGTTGGAATAGGTCGAGGAATAAAAGACCAAAGCAACATACCCCTAATAGAGGATTTTGCCAAAAGCATAGGCGCAGTTCTCGCCTGCTCACGTCCAATAGTGGATAAGGGCTGGCTTCCCAATGACCGCCAAGTTGGAAGTTCAGGAAAAACCGTAAAACCGAAGCTTTATATTGCTGTTGGAATAAGTGGTGCCTTTCAGCATGTTTTGGGGATGAAAAACTCTGATTTGATAATAGCCATAAACAAAGACCCAAATGCGCCGATATTCAGTTTCGCAGACTATGGCGTTGTTGAAGACTTGTTTAAAATTGTGCCGTCTTTGAAGAACAAGATTTATGAGTTGAAGGGACAGAAAGCCTAAACTTCTAAAACCTTGAAAGGAGAAAACTGAAAATGGAGTTTAAACTAAACGAGGAACAACAAGAAATAAAGCGTGCCGTCCGAGAATTCTGCGAAAAAGAGTTCACACCAGAACTCGCTTTAGAATACGACAAAAAAGAAGATTTTCCAATGGCACTTTACAAAAAGGCAGCCCAACTCGGATTTACAAGCATGAGGATACCAACAGAATATGGCGGACAAGGCTACGGCGTCCTAGAAGAGTGCATAGTTGTCGAAGAAATGTGCCGAGTGGATCCCGGTTTAGGCGTGGCTGTTTCTCTTGGAAACCTTATGGTGCCGGATGTGCTTCTAAAACATGGCAGCGAAGAGCAAAAAGAAAAATACATTCCGCCCCTTGCGAAAGGAGAGAAAATTGCTGCAGCCGCCTTCACAGAACCAGAACATGGAAGCGACATAACACGAATGGATACCACAGCCATCAAAGATGGAAATGAGTGGGTTATTAATGGCGATAAACAATTCATTACAAACGCTCCTATAGCAGACACCTTCATAATATTGTGCCAGACAGACCCAAATGCAACACCACCCCATAGAGGACAAAGCCTATTCCTAGCAGAAAAGGGCATGCCAGGATTAGAAGCCACAAAATTGCATGGAAAGATGGGAATAAAACCATGCGTTACTGGTTCGCTTTCTCTAAGCGATTTAAGAGTGCCAGAAGCAAACTTGGTTGGCGAATTAAACAAGGGCTTTTATTATGCGCTAGAGCTTTTTGATGGAACCCGCATTACTGTTGCAGCCCAAGCAGTCGGAATGGCTCAAGGAGCCTTTGAAAGAGCCCTGAACTATGCTAAAACTCGCAAACAATTTGGCCAACCACTAATAAACTTCCAGGGGGTATCCTTCAAACTTGCTGAAATGGCTATGAAAATAGAGGCAGCCCGCTTAATGACATATAAGGCAGCATGGCTCTACGATAAGGAAAAACCAAACCCGATGGCAACTTCTATGGCAAAAGCTTACGCCAGCCGAGTAGCCATGGAAGTCACGGATGAGGCTATCCAAATCTTTGGAGGATACGGCTATTTGGCAGACTATCATGTGGAACGTTTTCACCGCTGCGCAAAGATAACTGAAATTTACGAAGGAACAAGCGAAATTCAAAAACTTACCATAATCAATTTCCTACAAAAACAAACTTAGCCGTTTCTCCTTCTTTATTTTCGATAAATCCAGTGAGTTTTAAGGAAATTCCGCTTTTTCTTTTCAAAAATCTTATTACCTTTGCCACTTCAACATTACGCATTAGAAAGGAGGAAAATTTGTGACTATTGAAAATTTGAAAAAAGCGGCAGTTATAGGTTCTGGAGCAATGGGTCATGGAATTGCTCAGCTTTTGGCAATGGCTGGCTACGAGGTTGCGATGGTGGATATAAGCGATGAACTTCTGCGAAAGGGGATGGAGAAAATTAAATGGAGTTTAGATAAATTTGTGGAGAAAAAACGGATAAGGACAGAAGATGCAGCAGCAACTTTAGCGCGGATAAATACGACAACAAGTTATGAGCAAGCAGCGAAAGACATAGACCTAGCTGTAGAAGCAGTTGTGGAAAATATTGAGGTTAAGAAGAAGGTTTTCGCAACCCTTGATCAGTTGGCTCCTTCGCATGCAATATTTGCATCTAACACTTCAACATTAAGCATAACAGAAATGGGAAAAGCAACAAAACGTCCAGAAAAAGTGGCTGGAATGCACTTCTTCAACCCACCCCAGCTGATGGCTTTGGTTGAAGTTATTAAGGGCGAAGGCACAAGCCAAGAAACCATAAATTTGCTGGTGGAACTTGCCAAAAAACTTGGAAAAACGCCCATAGTAGTGCGAAAAGACGTTCGTGGCTTTATAGTGAACAGAATATTAGGCGCAGTTTTTAACGAAGCCTTCTGGGCATTCCACAGGGGAGAAGCCACAAAAGAGGGGATAGACGCCTCAGTAAAATATAGCGGCGGCTTTCCAATGGGCTGGTTTGAGCTGGCGGATTTTGTTGGCTTAGACATAGCCTACGAAGTGGGTAAAATCTTGTATGAGGCTTATGGTGAAAGAATGAAACCATGCGCAGAAGTAATCGAACCCTTGGTGAAAGGAGGCAAGCTTGGACAAAAAACAGGCATGGGCTTTTACGATTGGACTAAAGGAAGACCGAGAATACCATTTAACCTTCTTGAGGAATATGATGTTGAAAGGTCCTGGGCGGTGGCTGCCAACGAAGCCGCTTGGCTTATCTATGATGATGCTGCAAACCCAGCAGACATTGATACTGGAATGAAGTTGGGAACCTATTGGCCTTCTGGACCATGCGAGTATGCTGACAGAATGGGCTTGGATACAATGCTTAATAGGCTTAAGGAATTGTATGCGAAATATAATCTGGAACTTTACAAGCCCTGTCCACTATTAGAAGAGTATGTTAGCAAGGGATGGACTGGCAAAAAGGCTGGAAGGGGGTTCTATTAATGAAGCTTGAGTTGACGGAAGAACAGTTGGCAATAAAAAATGCTGTTAAAGAGTTTTGCGAAAAAGAGTTCAAGCCAGAACTAGCCTTAGAACTGGATAAGAAGGAGGAGTATCCCATTGAACTTTACAAGAAGGCTGCAAAGCTTGGTTTCACAAGCATGTTTTTCCCACAAGAATATGGTGGGCAAGGATGCGGTTTGCTGGAAACATGTTTAGTCATCGAAGAAATGTGTAGGGCTGACTCTTCTCTCGGCGTGGCTATTTCTAGCGGAAATTTTGGAAGCGAACTCATTTTGTCTTATGGGTCAAAGGAGCAGAAGGAAAAGTATCTTCCACCCATATGTAAAGGTGAAACAATGTCAGCAGCAGCCTTCACCGAGCCTAATGTTAGTGGAAGCGACATAACACATATGGAAACCACTGCCACAAGATATGGGAACGAGTGGTGGATAAACGGCACAAAAACCTTCATAACAAACGCCACCCTCGCCGACTTCATAGTCGTTTTAACACAGACAGACACAAAAGTTAGACCAACATACAGAGGCGAAACCCTCTTTGTCGTGGACAAAGGCACGCCCGGACTCGAAACGACAAAACTCCACAACAAGATGGGAATCAGATGTTCAGTGACGGGCGAAGTCGTCTTCAACAATGTTAAGGTGACGGACTGGAACATTGTTGGCGAACTAAACAGAGGCTTCTATCACTCCATGGAATTCTTTGACAAAACCAGAGTGGGCGTGGCAGCCCAAGCGATTGGAATGGCTCAAGGAGCTTGGGAAATAGCCTTCAAATACGCCAAACAAAGAGAAGCCTTCGGACAGCCTATACTCCAACACGAATTAATAGGTTGCGGATTGGCAGAAGCCATGACAAAAATTGAAGCTGCAAGGTGGCTCACTTATAGGGCTGCTTGGCTCGTGGATGTTGGAAAAATGGACCCAATGGCAACAGCCATGGCAAAACAGTACGCCAGCCGTGTAGCTATGGAAGTTACGGACTTTGCCATTCAAACCCTTGGCGGATATGGTTATTTGGGCGACTATAGGGTTGAGAGGTATCATAGAGACGCAAAGATAACAGAAATTTACGAGGGAACCAGCGAAATCCAGAAGCTAACCGTTCTTAAATATTTATTGAGAAAATATTAGGAAAGCAAATTGAAACAATATATGTATGGTTGCAAAAAGGGATGGTGTGGTGAAAAACTTTGAGTAAAGCGTATGAAACAATAAAAATTGAAAGAGAACAAAACCTATTGTGGATAATCCTAAACAGACCCCATAGGTTAAATGCCTTCAACGACGTTTTGATGGAAGAACTTGCAGACGCCTTAGACACGGCTGAAAAAGACCAATCAATAAGATGTTTAATAATAACCGGAGAAGGTGACAGGTCCTTCAGCGCTGGTGCAGATGTGACCATGTTTCCGAAGGCTACTCCAGCGAAGGCTGAGGAATTTTCAAGGGCTGGGCAGAAAGTTTTTGGCAAAATAGAGGAAATGTCAAAACCCGTAATAGCTGCAATAAATGGCTTCGCCCTCGGAGGAGGCTTAGAACTAGCCCTAGCATGCGACTTTAGGATAGCAGCTGAACACGCTGAACTTGGAAGTCCAGAAATAGCCTTAGGTTTGATTCCTGGATGGGGTGGAACCCAAAGGCTTGTGCGCATTGTGGGTTTGGCGAAGGCTAAAGAGATGGTTATGCTTGGCGGAAGAATGAAGGCGGAAGAAGCGCTAAAAATAGGGCTTGTGCACAAAGTTGTGCATTACGAAAAATTGCGAGAAGAAGCCAGAGCATTGGCAACAAAACTTGCTGAAGGTCCACCCATAGCCATGAAATATGCAAAACATGCCCTAAACTTTGGAACACAAGTGCCCTTAGAAGTCGGATTAAGACTGGAAGCTGGACTGATGGGGCTAACATTTTCCACAGAAGACTTAAAAGAGGGCGTAGAAGCCTTTATGTCAAGGAGAAAAGCAGAGTTTAAGGGCAAATAAGCGTACACTTTTCTAATATTGCCCTCTTTTTTATATTTAAAACAGAATGAAAAGGGATTGAAATGAGAAAAGTAGCTGTAATCGGAGTTGGCAACTCTAAGTTTGGAAACAGAAGCGACGTGAACGTTGCGGAATTAGCCTTCGAAGCCGTAAAGCCAGCCTTGGAGGATGCTGGAATAACCGCAAAGGACGTGGAATTTGTGGCTGTAGGAACCACTGGGGCTGGAGCATGGTACGAAGAACTGCTCCCAGCGGTTGTAGCAGCTGAATATTGTGGTCTAACAAAGGCTGGATTAGTTCGATGTGAAGCAGCGTGCGCAAGTGGTAGCGCAGCCTTCCAAGCAGCTTACTCTACAATTGCGAGTGGTCAAGCGGAAATTGCTATGGCTTTAGGCTTTGAGAAAATGAGGGAAATCGACACATTTTCAGCTATGGAGTGGATTGGCAGGGCTGGATATTATTTATGGGAGTTTCACAATTTTGGACCAACTTTTCCAGCCTATTACGCTTTGCACGCCACTGCACATATGGCAAAGTTTGGGACGACAGAGGAGGATTTGGCTTTGGTGGCTGTTAAAAACCATAAGTATGGTTCCATGAACCCCATAGCCCATCTTCAAAACAAAATAACGGTTGATGATGTTTTATCTTCCATGGTTATAGCTTCACCCCTAAAGCTTTTTGACTGCTGCCCAATGACAGACGGTTCTGCAGCCATAATTTTGGCTTCAGAAGAAAAAGTCAAAGAGTTAGGCGTAGATACTCCGGTTTGGGTTGCTGGAATTGGCTATTCCTCTGGAACAGCAAACCTTAGCAAAAGACTGGATTATGTGGGTTTGGAAGCCAGCGTATACGCAGCCCAAATGGCTTACAAGATGGCTGGAATCAACCCAGAACAAGTGGATTTCGCAGAAGTTCACGACTGTTTTACAATAGCGGAGATAATGGCTTATGAAGATTTGGGGTTCTGCAGCAAAGGCGAAGGCGCCAAACTCATTCGTGAAGGGCAGACAGAAATTGGCGGAAAAATCCCCGTGAATATGGACGGAGGCTTAAAGGCTAAAGGACACCCAATAGGCGCGACTGGTTGCTCCATGATATACGAGCTTACAAAACAGCTTCGTGAAGAGGCTGTGGAAAAAGGAAGGCAAGTTCCACTAAGAAATTATATCGGATTAGCTCACAACGTTGGCGGAACGGGGCATTACTGTTACGTTACCATATTAAGGAGATGATGGATATGTCAGGAATGCCGACAATAAAATCTAGGGAAATAAAAATTGTTCAAGACATACCAATAAGCAAGACGTTAAAGTTTTGGGAAGGCTTGAAGGAAGGGAAGGTTTATGCAACAAAATGCAAAAAATGTGGAAAAATGTATTTTCCGCCATCGGCTGACTGTCCAGAATGTTTAGCGTCTGAAATGGATTGGATTGAATTAAGCAGCGAAGCAGAAATCGAAACTTTCACGCATGTAGTTGTTCGACCAACAACATTTCAGCAGTATAAGCCTTACACTGTGGCGATTGGCAAGCTAAAAGAAGGTGTGCGGGTTCTGGCGTGGTTGACGGGTTTCAAGTTGTCGCAAATCAGTGTTGGGATGAAGGTTAAGCTTGTGGCGAAAATTTCACCTGAAGGCTACGCCACATATGAATTTGTTCCGCCTTAAAATTGCGTTTATTTCCACTTTTTTATCCAATTCAAAGTTTCAGTTATAACTACTTCTTCTTTTCCACTAAAAATGTGATCACCGCCATTAACTATTAAGAAAGTTTTTGGTTCCTTTGCCAATTCGAAAACTTGACGGGCTTCTTCTACACCGACAAGAACGTCTGCATCGCCAATCACAACCAACAAAGGCACGGCGTCCAATTTTGTTACTGCTTCACATTCGTTTAGTTTCATAAGTTTTTCCCTAACATATTTTGGGCGTAACTTTATTCCAAAAACTTCCAGCTTAAACAATTTTGAAGTGTCAAAAAGCTTGTCGACCCAAGAGAAGAGCATGAACCAGTATAAGCCGCTCTTTCCCCTCGTGCGAGTGATAAACTTTCTAACATTGTAGTCATGGTTGTTTGGCGTGGACCACAAAATAAGTCCTCTAAGGCGGTTATCATTTTGGACAGAATAAAGCGAAACTGCTCCACCTAAACTGTGTCCCAAAACAAAAATTTTGTCAGAAATAACTTCTGCTCGCGAGGCTAAATAGTTGATGGCGCATTTCACGTCTTCTTGTTCTCCAAAGCCATAGTCAAAATTTCCAAGGCTTTTTCCAACTCCTCTAAAATCGAAGAGTAATGCGACAAAACCGTTTTCGCATGCTGCTCTTGCCAATTTTTCGTAAATTTTGATGGCGTGAAAACCGTGGGCGTTCATGCCGTGGCATATGAGTAGGGCAGGTGCTGGGACATGGTCTGGAATGTGTAGTTCGCCATAAAGGCGTAAGTTTTCGCAGTTAATCCAAACTGTTTCAGTTTTCAAGGAAACCCCATTGTAGAAAGTATTATTACCCCATCGCCTCTAATATTTAAGGTTAGGGTTGAATGATGTGTCCTAGAAGGAGAAAGGTGAAAGAAGAAAAAATTGAAAAGAAGGAAGTGCCCGAAAAGCCTTGGTACAAGTTTTGGCCTGAAGGGGTTCCCAAACACATAGATTATCCTGAAATTCCGCTTTTCCAGTTTCTTAGAGATACTGCGGCGAAATATCCAGAAAAAACTGCAATAGTTTATTTTGACAGAAAAATCAGCTACAAGGAATTGGACACGATTACGGACAAGTTTGCAACAGCCCTCACAGATTTCGGTGTGAAAAAGGGCGACAAAGTGGCTATTTTCTTGCCCAACATTCCCCAATTTATAATGGCATATTATGGTGCCATAAAAACTGGAGCCATTGCTACAGCCATAAGCCCCTTATACAAGGAACGGGAAGTGGAGCATCAACTTAACGATTCCGAAGCTGAAACAATAGTTGTTTTAGACCTTCTATATCCAATTGTGGAAAAGGTTTGGCAGAAAACAAAATTGAAAAGGGTAATTGTGGCAAGCTTGAAAGAGTATATGCCTGGAGCCACAGCCTTTTTAGGCTCTTTGTTGAAGAAGATTCCATCCCATAAAGTTGAACGCAAACCGAACGTTTACTTCTTTAAGGAGCTTGTGGATAAGTATCCGCCAAACCCACCGAAAGTGGAGATAAACCCAAAAGAGGATTTAGTAGCGCTGCAGTATACTGGTGGAACCACTGGAACATCAAAAGGCGCCATGTTAACCCATATGAACTTGGTTTCAAACGCTGTCATGTGTAAGGCTTGGCTTAAAGACGTGATGGAAGGGGAAGAAACCTTTCTGGCGGTGCTGCCTCTCTTCCACATTTACGGCATGACAACAGGTATGAATGCGCCCATCTACATAGGCGGAAGAATTGTTTTGCTCCCACGCTTTGATGCCGTAAGCACTTTCCAAGCGATACAAAAGTATAGGGTTACCGTTTTCTGTGGAGCACCAACCATGTACGCCATGCTTCTAGCTCATCCAGATTTGGGTAAATATGACTGCACATCGGTGCGTTTCTGCATATCCGGTTCTGCGCCGCTTCCGCCAGAAATTCAGAAGAAATTCATGGAAGTAACTGGCGGCGTTTTAGTGGAAGGTTATGGTTTGACAGAATCTTCACCAGTAACCCACTGCAACCCCTTAGACAAAACAATGAAAACCGTAAAAGTGGGTTCCATAGGCATTCCTTGGCCTGACACGGATGCGAAAATAATGGATGCTGAAACAGGCGAGAAAGAGTTGGCGCCTGGCGAAACAGGCGAACTGGTTGTGAGGGGACCGCAGGTTATGAAGGGTTATTGGAAAATGCCTGAAGAAACAGCCCAAGTTTTGAGGGATGGTTGGCTTTATACTGGTGATATTGGAAGGATGGATGAGGATGGCTACTTTTACATTACAGACCGCAAAAAGGACATGATAAAATACAAGGGCTACAGCGTCTACCCAAGAGAATTGGAAGACGTTTTATATGAGCATTCAGCCGTAAAACTCTGTGCGGTAATAGGCAAACCGGACCCTATTGCGGGTGAGATTCCAAAGGCTTTTGTTGTTTTGAAGGAGGGAATGACAGCCACAGAAAAGGAAATCATGGATTTCGTTAACGAGAAGGTGGCGCCCTACAAAGCGATAAGGGAAGTGGAGTTTCGCAAAGAACTGCCCATGACAATGGTTGGCAAAGTACTAAAAAGGGTACTCCAAGAAGAAGAACGCAAAAAATCCGAGGCAAAAGCCTAAACCTTCATTTTATTCGTCCCTTAAACGCTAATTCTTATGACGAATTAAGTTTTCATAGGTATTTCCATATATACAAGAGAACACACGCTAAAATGAGAGATGCCCCAATTGCGAGTCAAAGTTAACGTCACAGGCATAGTTCAAGGTGTTGGATTCCGTCCCTTCATTTACCGCACTGCCGTAAAAAATGGTTTAAAGGGCTACGTTAGAAACCGTGGTGATGCTGGCGTAGAAATTCTCTTAGAAGGGGAAGAAAGGCAAATAAAAAATTTTTTAAAAGATTTAAAGGAAAATAAGCCTCCTCTGGCGCAAATCCACCAAATTCTCATAAAAAAATTGGGCGGAAAGAACGCTTTTGATACGTTTACAATTTACAAAAGCTCTGAAGAGATGGAGCTTTCTGGTTCGGTTATTCCGCCAGACGTAGCCATATGCGACCATTGCCTAAAAGAACTAAAAAACCCAAAAGACCCGCGTCACGACTATTTTTTTATAACGTGCACTGATTGTGGTCCAAGATATACTATTATTGAAGCCTTGCCCTATGACCGGGAAAACACGACAATGCGCGATTTCACCATGTGCCCATTCTGTCATGGAGAATATGCGGATCCTTTGAATAGGCGTTTCCACGCTCAAACCGTAGCGTGTCCAAAATGCGGACCAAAAGCATATCTAACAAACAATAATGGTCAACCTTTGAATTGTAAGGATCCGATTAGGGAGGCTGGTAGGCTTCTTTCTGAAGGCTTTATAGTTGCCATAAAAGGTTATGGAGGGTTCCATGTCGCAACCTCAACATTGAAGGATGAGCCTCTAATTAGGCTTAGGAGGGTTAAGCATAGAAGGCAAAAGCCCTTTGCCATAATGGCGAAAAGTTTGGAAGCCATCAAAACTTTTGCAGAAGTTAGCAAAGCTGAGGAAAGAGTCTTAACTTCTTATACCCGCCCAATTGTTTTGCTGAACAAAAGTGAGGATTATTATCTTTCAGATTTGATTGCTCCAGGTTTGCACAATGTGGGCGTTATGTTGCCCTACACGGGCTTGCATTACATGCTCTTTGATGAGGTTGATGAGCCAGCATTTGTTATGACCAGCGCTAATCCGCCAAACCAGCCAATAATAAAGGATAATGACGAAGCCTTGCAGAGATTGGGCGATACCGTTGACTATTTTCTTTTCCACAATCGCCAAATAGCCCACAGATGCGATGACTCAGTTGTGCGCATGCATGGTGAAAGCTTAGTTTTTATTAGGCGTTCGCGGGGTTATGCTCCAGCGCCAATAATTCTTAAAGAAAAGGCTAAGCGTTGCGTCGTGGGTTTGGGCGGAGAGTTGAATAATACTGCTTGTGTTTTGCTCGATAATAAGGCGTTCATTTCTCAACACATAGGCGATGTGGAAAACATTGAAACAAGGGATTTTTTGGAAAATGCGACTTACCACCTAATCCGCCTAACAAACAGCAAAGTGGAAGCCGTAGCATGCGATTTGCATCCAAAATTCACAACAACAAAACTAGCCAAAGAATTAGCGCAAGAAAATGGCTGGCAACTAATCCAAGTCCAACACCATTACGCACATGTTGCAGCTTTGATGGCTGAGCACAACCTAAACGAAATTGTCAGCGTATGCTGTGACGGATATGGATATGGCGTTGACGGCGGAGCATGGGGAGGCGAAATTATAATAGCCACAAGAGAAAGCAAAGATTTCAAAAGAGTAGCCCACCTTCAAAAACAACCTTTAATGGGCGGAGATTTAGCAACCCGTTATCCACTTAGAATGGCGGCTGGAATACTTTACAAGATGATAAATGTGGAAGATTGGCTTTGGCAAAACAGGCAGCACTTTCCCCACGGCGAAAGCGAAATTCAATTAATTCTCCAACAGCTTGAAAAAAGCCGTAACCTTAGTGAAACGACAAGTTGTGGAAGAGTTTTGGATGCCGTTGCGGCAGTTTTGGGAATATGTTATGAACGTACTTATGAGGGTGAACCAGCCATGAAGCTTGAATCCGCAGCTATAAAAGGCAATGATGCGCTAAAGCTGCAACCAATAATAAAAGGTGATGTGTTGGATACCACGCAAATGTTATACGAAACATTTGTAAACAGAGAAAAGCAGTCTAAGGCAGATTTAGCTTATTCCGCTCATGCATATTTAGCCAAAGGTTTGGCAACTTTAGCCGTAGAAAAAGCTTCAGAAAATCGCATCAAAACCGTTGGCTTTTCTGGTGGAGTTGCCTGCAATCAAATTATGTCTTCGATTATGCGAAAAATTGTGGAAGAGGCTGGCTTACGTTTTGTGTTTCATGAGGCTGTTCCGCCTGGGGATGGGGGCGTGTCTTTTGGTCAAGCTGTTTTTGGCGGATTTTTCCTTTAAAACCATAACCAATTTATTTTTGTTAACCTTTCGAATGTGGTGATAAAGATGTGCTTGGCTATTCCAGCAAAAGTCATAAACATCCAAGGAGACAAAGCTCAAGTGGATTTCGGCGAGGGCGTTTTAAGAGAAGTTAATGTAACGCTTGTGGATGCTAAGGTTGGCGATTATGTTCTTGTTCATGCTGGTTACGCAATTCAAGTTTTAAGCGAAGAAGAAGCTTTGGAAACCATAAGCCTATGGAATGAGATCCTCCAAGCAGAAGCCGAAACTAAACAGTAGTTGATATGGAAATGGTTGAAAAGTTAAGGTTTAGAGATCCAAAATTGGCGAGGCGCATAGCAGAAAAAATCCAAGAACTCACACCAAAAGAAACTCAAGTCAAGATTTGTCACGTCTGCGGCACCCACGAATGGACAATTACGCATTATGGCATCCGCAGCCTCTTACCGAAAAATGTTGAAGTTATCGCCGGACCAGGCTGTCCAGTATGCGTAACACCAGCATCAGAGGTTGATGAAGCCATACAACTAGCCCTAAAAGGCATTGTTGTCACCTGTTTTGGTGATGTTCTGCGGGTTCCAGGCTCCAAAATGTCGCTTTTAGATGCCAAAGCTCAAGGCGCAGATGTCCGAATAGTTTACAGCGTTAGCGATGCTGTCAAAATGGCTGAAAAAGAACCGCAGAAAGAATTTACTTTTTTCGCTATTGGCTTTGAAACCACAGCGCCATCCACAGCGGTTGAAATTTTGAAAAAGCCGCCTGAAAACCTTAGTTTTCTGGTTTCGCATCGTTTGATTCCTCCAGCCATGAAAATGCTTGTTGAAATGAAAGACTTAAGCCTAAACGGTTTTATAGCGCCTGGGCATGTCAGCACGATTATTGGGCTTAAGCCTTACGAAGTCTTTCCAAAAGACTACGGCATGCCAACGGTTGTGGCTGGCTTCGAACCCATAGACGTATTATTTGGCATTTACATGATTTTGAAACAGTTAAGCGAAGGCAAACCACGCCTACAAAACGAGTACACTCGGGCTGTGCGTTGGGAAGGCAACACAAAAGCTCAACAAATCATGCAGAAAGTTTTCAGCGTTGCAGATGGCAACTGGCGTGGAATAGGAACAATTCCATCATCCAAACTTGTCATGAATGAGGAGTATAAGGCCTATGATGCCCATTTAAAGCATGATGTGAAAGTTGAAAGGGGTGTTGACATACAACACGGCTGCAAATGCCACCTCGTCATAATTGGAAAAATAAAACCAACAGAATGTCCACTATTTATGAGGATATGCACGCCACAAAAGCCCGTTGGCGCCTGCATGGTTAGCATAGAAGGAACATGCAGAATATGGGCAAAGGCAATAAATATAACGAGATAAAATAAGAAAATTGGGTTTGAAGTTTATGTCTGAAGAAGCATTAAAGAAGGAGCTTGTAGAGCTTCGGGAGAGAATTGTTAAGCTTGAAGTGAGGGTTGAAGAGTTAAGTAAACGTGTTGAAAGCCTTGTAAACTATGCAAAAGAACTCTACAATTATCTTCAGAGAAGATGAAGCGAAAACCGCGCTATTAGATTGGAATTCGTAGAAAAGCTTTTATTTAGAAGACACAAACCACTCAGCGAGGTTCTATATAAATGAGTTTAGAATCAAACAGAACATTAGGCGGTATAGGAGCGATACTAGTAGCCATCGGTTCATTAGGTGCTTTTTCTGGCTTTGTTGGCATATTAAGTCTCATTGGCATAATACTTGTGTTAATAGCAATGAAAGGATTATCAGAAGTTTACGGTGAAAGAGGCATATTTGACAACGCACTTTATGGTTTCATCTTCGGCATTATTGGAACTATCGCTGTTATAGCCATGGCTGTTATGGCTTTCCTTGGAATGGGCTTGTCTATGGGGATGGGAGGAGTGCCTGACTTTACAAACATTTGGGGTCTTATTGGGGCAGTGATTGTGATTTGGGTAATTTTTGTAATATTCGTTATCATAGAAGCCATATTTTACAAGAAATCATTCAACCTGCTTGCTCTAAAGTCTGGGGAGAAAATGTTTGATACTGCAGGGTTACTGCTGCTTATAGGTGCTATTTTAACCATAATTTTCATCGGCGCATTAATAATGCTAATAGCTTGGATACTCGCCGCTGTTGCGTTCTTCTCAATCAAGCCACCCTCTGCCATGCCCCCATCACCTTACCAACCCCCACCGCCTCCACCATAAATCTTCATTTTCCTTTATTTCTCTCGCTGATGCAGCAACAAAACTATGCGTTTTTAGTTTTTAAAATTTGGTTAAAGACCGTAGGCATGATTTCATGATAGTTTAGCATATTCTTGGGACTGGGTCTCCTATGGGTCTGGCTATTATTCTTTTTCCGCCGACAACTGTTTGCATGGCGACGCCTTTGAAATCTTTGGTTGTTTCGCCTATGATTTCTGCTTCTTTCCCTTCCTCTGTCGTTCTTAACAGTTCCAGAATTTCTTCAGCCTTTTCTTTAACTACGCCGATGATTATTTTTCCTTCGTTTCCAACCTCCAGCGGGTCTAAACCTAACATTTCGCATGCTGCCTGCACATTTTCTTTTATTGGAATTTTTTCTTCGTGAATTAGTATGCCAATATTGGATTTTTCGCTGAACTCGTTTAGGGCGTCGGCTAAGCCGCCTCTTGTTGGGTCTTTCATGGCGACTATGCCGCCAACTTCGCCCAATAAGCGCTGAATTAAGCGGTTTAGGGGTTTGACGTCAGATTTTATGCTACTTCCGAAGCTTAGTCCTTCTTGGGCTGATAAGACGGCTAAGCCATGATCGCCAATTGTCCCAGACAATATGATTTTATCGCTTGGCTTAAGGTTTGAATCCAAAATCCACCTTGCGCTAAAATCCCTTCTAAACTGTTTAACAATCCTAAGATTTTCTTCTAAAGCGGGGGTTCTTCTGCCAATTCCAGAAGTGTTTATTATGCAGCCGCCTAGGCTTCCTTTCTCAACAACTTTAGTGTCGCCAGTTACAATGCTTACGCCTGCTTCTTGGCATGCTTTTTGCATGCTAGCCAAGATTTTTTCAAAATCGGATATGGCTAAGCCTTCTTCTAAAACGAAGCCGCAAGTTAAAGCGTATGGTTCGGCGCCTAAAACTGCGATGTCGTTGACTGTGCCTGAAACTGCTAAGCGTCCAATGTCTCCGCCTGGGAAGAAGATGGGTTTGACGGCGTGGGAATCGCTTTTTAATACTACATCGCCTACAACTGCTGCATCATCTAAAGCTTCGAGGGGAACTTCAGCGTTGCCAAAACCGCCAAAATACTTAACAATATAATTCCTAACCAGTTCGTGCATGACGGTTCCGCCAGCACCATGCAACATAGTTATATTACCCTTATTAGCCTCCAATCATTTTCACCTTTACTTTGGCTCTGAATATTAGCGTGAATGGTTAAACATAAACAAATCGCAACATTTTTTGGCGTTAAAACAAACCAATAGGGACCCTACCCTCTAATTTTTCTGTAAAACACGGTTGTAAGGCATGGGTTTATTAGTGCTTTTAAAGTTTAAACTAGCCTGAAAACTGCTTTAGCTAACGGAAAACATATAAATCGCTATAACGCTGTTCAATTGCACAGTTGGAGCGAATACGAAGTGCCAAAATGGGGATACTCCATAACAGAAGAATTAGACCCGGAAAAAACCGTGAAGGCAAGCGGACGAGAGGTTAGGGTATCCCATAAATCGGCACGGGAAGTATGCCGAACAATTAAGGGAATGAACCTTACCCAAGCAAAACAATATTTAAGGGATGTCATAGCCAAAAAAAGAGCTGTTCCCTTCAGAAGGTTTAAGAAGAAGGCTGGACACCGCCATGGCTTGGAAAAGGCTTTTGCGGGCAGATACCCAGTGAAAGCAGCAAAACATATTCTTAAAATTTTAGAGGGTGCAGAAGCCACCGCCGAATATAAGGGCTTAGACACGGACAGAATGCGCATAATCCACGCAGCAGCCTATCCAGGAATGAAAATCAAACGTTACATGCCAAGGGCTCATGGAAGAGCCACACCAGATTTTGAAACCCTCTGCCACATAGAACTTGCCCTTGAAGAACAACCAGAAACAGGGGAAACATGATGGCATCCGTCCAACACTTCATAACAGAGTCAAAAAAGAAAACACAAATCGACGAATTTCTGCAGAAAAAACTTGAAAAAGCAGGCTACGGCGGAGTATCCATATCCAAAACTCCCTTGGGAACCCACATAGTAATTTACGCCATGCGTCCTGGACTGGTCATAGGACGCGGCGGAGAAACCATAAAAGAGCTTGCAAGCATTTTGGAAGAGAAATTTAAGGTTTCAAACCCGCAAATTTCTGTTTCAGAAATTGAAATTCCAGAACTGAACGCTTATGTTGTTGCCTCCCGTGTTGCCTCAGCCCTTGAAAGGGGCGTGCATTTTAGGCGGGCTGGATTTTGGGCTTTAAACCAAGTTATGGAAGCTGGAGCCTTAGGCGCAGAAATAATCATAAGTGGCAAACTTCGAACAGAAAGGGCTAGATTCGAAAAGTTTAGGGCTGGATACATGCCAAAATGTGGAGACCCAGCATTAAAATATATGCGCAAAGCTGAAGTTCACGTTCAACTGAAACCAGGAATTTTCGGCGTAAGAGTTAGAATAATGCCTCCAGACGCAGTTTTTCCAGACAAAATCCAAATAGCCGAAGCCCCACCACCAGAAGAACCAGAAGAAGCTTTGGCTGAAGAGAAAAGAGAAGAGGAAACGGAGGAAAGCGAGTAAATGCCAATAATGCGTCTCAAAGAAATCCGCGACATGTCCTCAGAAGAGCGAATGAAAAAACTCACAGAACTCAAAACAGAACTTTTAAGGCTAAAAACCATGATCAAGGCAGGCGGCAGTGTTGAAAATCCAGCCAGAATTAAGGAACTCCGTAAAACTATTGCCAGAATACTAACCATAGAAAAAGAACAGAAAATCGCCACTGAAAAAGTCAAGAAGGAGAAGAAAAAGAAATGAAAGTAACACCAGACATCATCCGCGGCGAATTCATTGGAACAGAAGCCAAAGTCGCTAAAAGTACACATTCTGGTTACGTGGGGTTGGCGGGCAAGGTTATAGATGAAACCCGAAACACTTTCACAATTTTACACAAAGGTGAAAGGAAGAAGATTATAAAAGATTCAGCCATTTTCCATTTTAAGTTTTCTGATGGAACCGTTGTTGAAATTGATGGCAAACTTCTTTTGGGAAAACCCGAAGACCGCCTCAAAAAACGGGTTAAGAGGTTATGGTGATGTCCCTCACTTTTAAAAAGCCTAAGAAAACATGCAATGACAGAAATTGTCCCTTTCATGGGGACCTCCCAATAAGAGGCCGCATATTAGACGGTTATGTTGTTAGTGCAAAAATGGATAAAACCGTCATTGTTAAAAGGGATTATCTCCATTACGTTCCAAAGTTTATGCGATACGAAAGGAGACACAGCCGCATTCCATCCCACAACCCACCATGCATAGACGCAAAGGAGGGAGACCGCGTAATAATCGCTGAATGTCGCCCCATAAGCAAAACCGTATCCTTCGTTGTCGTGGAGAAGATGGAGGAGAAATGAAATGGCGGCAAAGGCGAAACAGAGGGCGTTAGTTGCCAAGGGAATGATTGGATTTGGACCGAAAATTTCAAGGGAACTTCCAGTTGGCTCAATATTAAGGTGCGCTGATAATACGGGCGCCAGAGAATTGAGGTTGGTCCAAGTTATGGGATATAAAGGGAGGTTACGCCGTTATCCAGCCGCAGCCGTTGGCGACAGAGTTGTGGTTTCTGTTAGGCATGGAACTCCAGACATGAGAAAGAAAATTTTCCAAGCCGTGGTTGTGAGGCAAAGGAAACCTTTCAGAAGAGCCGACGGCGTTTGGGTTCAATTTGAAGATAATGCGGCAGTAATAATAACTCCAGATGGAGAAATGAAGGGTTCAGAAATCCGTGGCCCGGTAGCAAAGGAGGCTGCTGAAAGATGGCCGAGAATAGCAAGCGCCGCCAGCATAATAATATAGGTGAGAAAACATGCAAACGGTAAAGGCTGTAACAAAACCAACAAAACAGCGAAAAATGGTTTTTCAAGCTCCAGACCACATACGCTATAAGCTCTTTGCCGCTCCACTTTCGCCAGAGCTTAGGAAATCCCATGGAGTTAAAACCATTCCAGTAAGGAGCGGCGACACTGTGCGAATCATGCGTGGAGACCACAAGGGCTTTGAAGGTAAAATCGCCAAGGTTGACCGAGAAAAGTATAGGATTTATGTTGAAGGCTTAACAAGGGAAAAGGTTGATGGAACCACAACCTTCGTTCCAATTCATCCATCGAAAGTTATGATTACCCGCTTAAATCTAGATGATAAATGGCGAAAGAAAATTTTGGAAAGAAAAAAAGAGGCGAGAAAGAAAATAGAAGAGACTGCAGAGAAAAAGGTTCCAGAAAAAATTGAAGAAGTCAAAGAAGAGGTTATCGAAGAAAAAGTTGTGGAGGAAGAAAAACCGAAAAGGAGAAGGCGAAAAGCGCCAAGAAAACCAGCCAAAAAAGCTGAAAAATCCAAGGAAGAAGAGAAACCAAAAGCAAGGAAAAGGAGAGCCAAACGCAAAAAAGCAGTAGAGAAAACTGAGGGAGGAAAATAGTTTTGGGCAAAAAAGGAGAATCAACAGGGCTGAAGCGTAAACCAGCGCCCAGATTTTGGCCAATCCACAGAAAAGAATTCGTTTGGGTAGTTAAACCATCGCCGGGACCGCATTCTCTTGAAAGCTGTTTGCCGCTAGCCATAATTTTGCGGGATATTTTGGGTTTCGCCAAAACAAGGAAAGAAGCTAAAACCATAGTTTCTCAAGGAAAAATTCATGTAGACGGGAATGTTAGGCGTGAGGATGATTTTCCAACAGGTTTGATGGATGTTATCTCCATATTGGATGTGGATAAACACTTTCGCTTATTACCATCCAAGAAGGGCCTAATTCTCCATCCCATAAACAAGGACGAGACAAGCTTTAAGCTTTGCAGAATAGAAAACAAGACGACAATAAAAAATGGACATGTGCAACTTAATCTTCATGACGGCTCAAATATTTTAGTGAAAGTTGCAGACCCAAAGAACCCGCAAGAAGATGTTTACGAAACCCTTGACACATTGAAGATAAGTCTTCCAGAAAGGCAGATTCTTGAACATATAAAATTGAAGGAAAACGATTTCGCCATAATAATTGGTGGAAAAAACATTGGAAAATATGGTAGAATAGTCGAAATTGAGAGTGCAAAGGGGAAAAAGCGGCGAAACACCCTTGCCGTTATAGAGGACGAGAAGGGCAATCGTTACCAAACAATTTTAAACTTCGTTTTTGCAATAGGCGAAAAACAACCCCTAATATCGCTTCCGGAGGCGGCTTAATTGTCTGAAGATGAAATTCGCAAAATTTGGGAAGAAAATCCAACGCTTAAACCTAAAATCGAAAAGGTTGTTGTAAACATTAGCGTTGGAAAATCTGGAGAACCCTTGGAAAAAGCCTCAAAAGTATTAAAACAGTTAACAGGACAAAATCCATGCAAGAGAAAAGCAAAGAAAACCATAAGAGATTTTGGAATAAGAAAGGGCGAACCCATATCTTGCATCGTAACTCTCAGAAAACAAAGGGCAATAGAGTTCTTAAAGAAAGTCTTGCCAGTAATAGACAACAAAATCTCAAAAGAACGTTTCGACAAACATGGCAACTTCTCCTTCGGAATAAAAGAGCACATCGAAATTTCAGGCGTAAAATACGACCCAGAAATAGGCATCTTCGGCATGGACGTCTGCGTTTCGCTCAGCCGCCCAGGATATCGCGTGAAAAATCGCCGAAAGAGAAAAGCACAGATTGGCGCAAAACATATTCTAACGCCTGAAGAAGCCATGGTTTTTGTTAAAGACAGCTTAGGAGTTGAAATAGTATAGGCGAGGGGGAGAGATATGGGTAAACAAAAGCCTAAAAAGGAAAGAAAATATGGAAAGGGAGCGAGACCATGCAGCCGATGCGGTTCCTATGGGCCGGTGATTCGACGCTATAATTTATATTTATGTCGCCATTGTTTTAGGGAAGTAGCCAAAAAACTCGGCTTCAAAAAGTATGAGTAATGGGGAAAGCAAATGGACACGTTGGCAAATGGTTTAATAACGATCATGAATAACGAGCTGCGTAACAAACGCGAATGTGTAATTAGTCCTGCCTCTAAACTTTTAGGAAGGGTTTTAAGAATTATGCAGTTGAACGGTTACATTGGAGAATTTGAATTTGTTGATGATGGGCGTTCTGGAAAATTCAAGGTTCAGCTTTTGGGAAGAATAAACAAGTGTGGAGCCATTAAACCCCGCTTCGCAGTTAAGGTGGATGAATTTGAAGAGTGGGAGAAAAAATTCCTTCCCTCAAGAGATGTTGGCATTCTAATAATTTCAACACCAAAGGGAGTGTTATCCCATAGGGAGGCAAAAGAAAAACGTTTGGGAGGTAGACTAACAGCATTCGTCTACTAAACGGGTGCCTTAAAGATGCGAGCCATAGAAATCTCCAGAACCATTCAAATCCCAGAAGACGTAGAAGTAACTCTACAAGGAAGGAAAGTAACAGTTAAAGGTGTCAAGGGAACATTAACCCGTGACTTTTCCTCCGCTCCCGTATCCATGCAGTTGGATGGCAAAACCCTTCGCATTTGGGCTGAGTGGCCGAGGAAAAGGGAGGCAGCCCTTGTAGGCACAATTTACTCGCATATCCAAAACATGATTACTGGGGTTAGGAAGGGTTTTACATGCAAGCTTAAGATAGTTTTCTCCCATTTTCCAATATCGGTTAAAATTAAGGATAAGACTGTTTTAATTGAAAACTTCACTGGCGAACGCAACCCAAGAAAAGCGAAAATAATAGGTGATGTGCAAGTTAAAGTCCAAAGCGAAGACATAATCGTTCAAGGAATAAACTTGGAAGATGTAAGCCAAACAGCAGCAAACATTGAACAAGCCACCAAAGTGAAAAGAAAAGACCCACGCGTCTTTCTTGATGGCATATACGTATATGAAAAAATTGAGGGAATGGAAACATGACAGAAACGTCACCGACAGCCACAGAAAAGGCATTAAAAATAAGAGCTCAAGTGAAGAAGAGAAAGCCAAAATTTGTCAGACAGGAAAGTTGGCGATACAAACGCTTGAAAGAAAATTGGCGCAGACCGAAAGGCATAGACAATAAGATGCGAAGAAAAATAAAGGGTTGGCCGCCCACAGTAAACGTGGGATATAGAGGACCAAAGGTTGCCAGAGGGCTTCATCCATCGGGTTACCAAGAAGTTTTAGTGCATAATGCTGAAGAAATCAAGAAAATTGACCCAAAAACCCAAGCAGTTCGGATTGCACACACCGTTGGTAAAAGGGAAAGAATCAAAATCCTCACCGAATCTAGAAAGAGAAAGATAACTGTTCTGAATGTTAAAGAAATTAAGGAAACTGTTGAAGAAAAGGAAAAGGAAGAGGAGAAACCTGAAAAAGAGGAAGAAATTGTAGAGAAAGAGAAGCCGAAACGAAAGCGAGGGAGAAAAAAGAAACCTAAAGAAGAGGGGAGCGAGGAAAAGCAATGACGAGCCTAAAAAGTCAGCGGCGTATAGCAGCCAGAATATTGAAGGTTGGACAAAATCGTGTATGGATAGACCCAAATAGAATAGAAGATGCCGAGACAGCAATAACACGAGAAGAAATCAGAAAATTAATTCACGAAGGCGTAATAAAGCCTCTTCCTATAAAGGGCATAAGCCATGCAAGAGCAAGAATTTTACATGAAAAGAAAAGGAAGGGTAGAAGGCGTGGGGTTGGCAGCAGAAGCGGTGCAGCCCATGCAAAAATTTCTAAGAAAGAGGCTTGGATGAGTAGGATTAGGGCTTTAAGAAAGAGGCTTCGCGAATTAAAAGCCAACAAAACCATCACGGAAAGCACGTACCGAAAATTATACAAGATGGCAAGCAGCGGAAGATTCGGTTCTGTTGCTGATTTAGAGCGTTATCTTAAAGCCCATGAGCTCTGGAGGAAACGTTAATGGCTAAAAATTCACGCTATTGCGTCCCATTTCGGAGAAGAAGGGAGGGGAAAACAAATTACAAATCAAGAAAGGCTTTAGTGCTTTCTGGAAAGCCTCGCTTAGTAACCCGCATCACGCTAAAAAACGTAATAGCCCAAATAATAACGGCAAAACCCCATGGAGACGAAGTTTTAGTTTCAGCCCACAGCAGAGAACTAACCAAAACCTATGGGTGGAAAGCTTCAAGGAAAAATCTCCCAGCAGCCTATTTGACCGGACTTCTTTGCGGATTAAGAGCCAAAGCAAAGGGAATAAAAGAAGCGATTTTAGACATCGGATTACACGCGCCTTCCAAAGGAGCAAGGGTTTTCGCCGTTTTAAAGGGAGTTTTGGATGCTGGAATAAATGTGCCTTATGGCGAGGAAAAACTGCCAGATGAGAAAAGAATAAAGGGTGAACATATTGCACAATACGCGGAAAGTTTAGCCTCAAACCCTGAACAGTATCAAATTAGATTTTCGCAATATTTGAAACAAAAATTCCCTCCAGAAAATATCAGCGAACACTTTGCGAAAGTCAAAGCCGAAATTGTTTCCGCATTCAAGAAAGGAGGTAAAAAGAAATGACAACAAGAGAAACATCCTCATCAGAAAGTTTGGAACATTGGGTTCCGAGGACCCGCCTTGGAAAAATGATTCAAGAAGGCAGAGTAACATCCATTGAAGAAATTTTTATGGGTGGATTACAAATTCGTGAGCCCCAAATTGTGGATGCTTTACTTCCGGATATTCAAGAAGAGGTTATAAACATAAACCTAGTTCAAAAACAAACAGACGCAGGAGAAAAGTCAAGGTTTAAGGCTATAGTGGCTGTTGGAAACAGAGACGGCTACTTAGGATTAGGCTCTGGAAAAGCAAGCCAAGTGCGAACAGCCATAGAGAAGGCAGCCGCAAACGCCCGCCTAAACCTCGTTCCTGTGAGGCGGGGATGCGGAAGCTGGGAATGCGGTTGCGGAAAACCTCATTCAGTGCCCTTCCAAGTTGAGGGAAAAACTGGAGGCGTAAGGATAGTAATTGTTCCCGGACCCAGAGGCTTAGGACTCGTGGCAAGCGAAACCGCCAAGGTGATTTTGGGTCTTGCCGGAATAAAGGATTGTTGGACGAGAAGTTATGGTTCAACAAGGACAATTCCATCCTTCTCGTACGCCATTTTTGATGCTTTGAAGAAAACCTACAGCCTCATAACACCAATGGATTGGGTGAGATAAGTGAACGAAGAAAAGCAACAACGCAAGTGCTTAGCGGTTGTGAGGGTTCGTGGAACAATAAGCGCCCCTCGCCACGTGAGAGAAACGTTGCAAATGCTCAACCTAAAAAGAAATAATTATGCGGTGCTAATTGATGATCGCCCATCCTTCCTCGGAATGCTTAAGACAGCGCAAAACTTTGTTACTTGGGGCGAAGCCGCAAAAGAAACCATTAACAAGCTCATAAAAGAAAGGGGAAGACTTGCTGGAAATAAGAAGTTAACAGACGAATACGCACAAAAAGTTGGCTTTAAATCACTTGAGGAGCTTGCGGAAGCGGTTTTTAATTGCAAAATTGAGTATTGGAAACTGCCAAACGTGCAGCCAAACTTTAGGTTGCATCCGCCAACAAAGGGGTTTAAAGGAAAAATTAAGAAGAGTTATGGGGTTGGCGGCGAATTAGGATATAGAGGAGAAAAAATTAACGAATTAATAGGGCGGATGATATAGGCTTTTAAACTTTTTGCGATATGTTTTATAACAGCTTTTGAAATGCCATTGTATCCGAGGAGAAGGAGAATTTGAGCGTTAAATGGCGGGGAAACAAAAGAGTTTCAAAAAAGTTCAAAATTATTGATACAATAAACAAAGCCAAAAGAAAAAAAGCTCCTAGAACATTTGCAATGAGAAGGTCGCGAATTAAAAAATGGAAGGCGCTTCCAAAAATCGAGCTTCTAAAGATTTACAAGGGAAGAAAATGGAGGGAGCTTGAGCCCTTAATTGATGTTTTAGAAGAAAAGGATGAAATAGTCATAGTTGCAGAAGCTAAAGGAGTTAACAAGGAAAACTTGAAAATCCAAATAGAAAATCAAAAATTAACTTTGGCTGCTGAGGCTTTAGAGTGGAGATACCGTAAAAGTTTAAATCTTCCCGCAAGAGTGATTCCAGACACAATACATACAAAATATAAGAATGGAGTACTTGAAATAAGGTTAAAAAAGGCTGCTGAACAAGTTGCTAAAAGAGTAGCTGATTAAAATGCCCCACAAACTAAGAAAAATTCGGAAGAAACGCGGTTCCAGAACAGTAGGTTACGGAAGGGTTGGTCAACATAGAAAGTCTGGGTCAAAAGGGGGGCGAAAAGCTGGGAGACACAAACACTTATGGTCTTACGTTTTGAGGTATGAACCTGAATATTTCGGCAAGAAAGGATTCACCTCACCAAAAAGCCTCAAACAAAAGCAAAAAGTCATAAACGTCGGAAAACTTGAAGAATTAGCCAAAGCAACATCAGAAGAAAAGGATGGTAAAATTTTCATAGACTTAGAAAGTTTGGGCTATTCGAAACTTTTGGGCACTGGAAGAGTTACAAAACCATTAATTGTAAAAGTAGCATCATGCTCCAAATCTGCGGCTGAAAAGATAAAGGAAGCGGGCGGACAAATACTGATGGAAACTCAAGAACAAGGAGAGTAACGGATAGGCCATGGCTGGCAGATTCCTAAACCTTTTCAAACCCATCGCAAGAGTCATACCGGAAGTAAAGGCTCCAGAACGCAGAGTCCGATTCAACGAGAAAATCTTCTGGACAGCCATCGTATTAGTAATTTATCTAATAATGTCAGAAGTGCCACTATATGGAATCCCACAAACACAACAAGAAAGCTTCAGCGCTTTAAGAATCATTTGGGCTTCCCACCGCGGCACCCTCATGGAGCTTGGAATAGGTCCCATAGTCACGGCGGGCTTAATACTCCAGCTATTGGTTGGCTCAGGTATGATAGAATGCGACATGTCACGTCCAGAAGACAGAGCCCTATTTACAACAGCAAGCAAAGTCTTCTCTATAATCCTAACAGGAGTCCAAGCCTTTGCCTACATGATCAGCGGAATGTACAGCGTCCCTTCCGCCGCCATCGCAATAATAGTCTTCCTTCAGCTTCTAGCCTCTGGAATAATCCTTTTGCTCATGGACGAGCTCATTCAGAAAGGTTGGGGCTTAGGAAGTGGAATAAGCCTATTTATCATGGCTGGTGTCGCACAACAAATCGTATGGCAATGCTTCAATCCGCCAACAGGCCTTTTCGTCGGAGCTCTCACTATGGCTTTGAGTCAAGGGAACATAATCTCATGGATTGTTGGAAGCGGTGCATATCCATCCTTAATCGGATTCATAGCAACGATTGCTGCTTTTCTAATCATAATTTACATGGAAGGCGTAAGAGTCGAACTTCCACTCTCTTATGCTGGTTATAAGGGTTACCGCAGCAGATACCCAATAAAACTGCTTTACGTATCAAACCTTCCGGTAATATTCGCTTCAGCCCTTTTCGCCAACATTTACCTCTTCTCGCAACTTTTCTGGAGCATGAGCGGAAGACGCGAATATTCCAGTGGAAACTTTTGGATTGACCTTCTCGGACGATTCAGATGGGTTGGAGAATATCCAAATCAGCAACTTGAACCTATAGGCGGTCTTGTGTATTATGTGACAGCACCGCACAGTCTTACAAATGCCTTAGAAAGTCCAGATAGGGCTTTGGGTTATACGGCAATTCTCATAGCTTTCAGCGTTATCTTTTCGCTTACTTGGCTTGAGGTTGGCGGTTTAGGGCCTTCCACCGTGGCTAAGCAGCTTGTTGATGCTGGCATGCAGATTCCTGGATATAGACGTTCTGGAAAAGCTGTGGAATCCATTCTTAAACGCTACATTCCAACAGTAACCATACTAGGCGGAATAATTGTGGGATTGATTGCCGCCGTTTCAGATCTCTTCGGAGTTTTCGGCTCCGGAATGGGTATTCTACTTTCTGTAGGCATAATTTATCAATATTATGAGTTGCTAATGCAAGAGAGAGCAGCTGAAATGTATCCAGCCTTTAGGCGCCTATTAGGAGGCTAAAAACAGACTCTATAAATATTTAGTAATAGTTTGTGAAAATAGTTATTAATGCGAAAATAAACAAAGAAACAATTAAAATGTTTGAGGAGAGATTATGGACTTAATCGAATTGTTGATGAAGCCAGAACCGCCTGGAGCTACCATAACAATAATGCTAATCTGTTTCGCTATTTCATTCCTAAACTCCGCACTTAATCGTCTTTTAATTCACCGCTTTGTTGGGTGGTCCCAATATAAAGAAATGCAGAAAGAAATTGCCGAATATCGTGCCCAATTGTTTCAGGCGCAGCGTACACAGGATAGGAAGCTTCTTGAGAAATTGAAAAAGAAGGAAACACAAATTTTTAATATGCAGAAAAAAATGGCTAAACCCCAATGGATTCTTATGGGAATTACCTCCAGCTACATTTTAATATGGTTTTTTGTGTTAGGACCTTTTTATGGTGCGCACATTGTGGCGTACATTCCTGGAATTGGACCGCAATACATATTCATATGGTATCTCATATGCTCTTTTCTTTTCGGATGGACTGCATCCCGCGTATTAGGTATTATGCCAATAGAGTAAAGGAAGTGAAGAGATGCCGCAACCTCACTTGCGTACACGGAGTCGAAAACGCTTAAAAACCAAATTGCCAGGCGGAAAAAGCCAAACTCACTACAAAAAGGAGAAGACAACAGCGCCCTCATGCTTCATTTGTGGTCAACCCTTAGCTGGAACTCCACGAGGCGGGTCTACGGAAATACGTAAACTTAATCGAACCAAAAGAAGAATTTGGCGTCCCTTTGGCGGACAAGTATGCCACAACTGCCTAAAAGTAGCTTTAAAACAGGCTGCAAGAATAATCTAAGCTCTAAATTGAGGAAAACAGATGAGCAAAAGAAAAAAGCCTATAGTCATCTGCATATGTGGAATGGCTGGAAGCGGAAAAAGTACACTAGCAAAAAAACTTGCAGAAAAATATAGGCTTAGATATTATTCTGGCGGAGATGCATTAAAAGCCTTAGCCATTCAAGAAGGCTATAAGCCATCTCGAAGCGGATGGTGGGAAAGCGAAGAAGGAAAACGGTTTCTAGAAAAGAGGGGAAGAGACCCAAAATTTGACAAGGCTGTCGACAGAAAACTTTTGGAACTTGCAAAAAAGGGAAACGTGATTTTGGACAGTTGGACGATGCCATGGCTTCTAAAAGAAGGCTTCAAAGTGTGGTTAGAAGCTTCTCCGGAAAAGCGGGCTAAACGAATAGCCATTAGAGATGGAATAGGCGTCAAAGAAGCTTTTAACGCTTTGAAAAACAAGGAGGAGCAGACAAAAGCCATATACAAAAAGCTTTATGGCTTCAGTTTAGGAGAAGATTTTTCGCCATTTCATTTAATTTTGGACACCGAAAATTTGGAGGCTGAAGAAGTTTTCCAAGTTTTATGCATGATAATTGACAATTTACTCCTTCACTCTAAGAATTATTGAAAGTTTTAACGGATTTTTGCGCAAATTTTAAAACTATTCTAGAAACTAATTCTAGATTAATTTTCTATATTTAGTTTCCATAAGTCATCATGGGTTTGGGAGAATGGAACTAGGTGAATGGAAAAAGGGTCATTTAATTTTTGGATTGCTTATTGGAACAGTGTTTTCTTTCTTGCCCCTGTATTTTTTGCAGATTCCCTTTGAAGTCTCAGTCACGCATGTGCTTTTTAATTTTCTTTTCGCTTCCTTAATTTTTCCATTAAACGGAACCCTTACAAAGAAAGTATTCATCCTTGTTATTGGCAATTTTGTTGGAGTATGTTGGAATTACCTTTTTTATTTGTTTGCTTATGCAGCGGCTAACTTTTTCGGAAATCTTTTTAGTATTCTCTACATAGTTTTAAGTCCTTTCATAAATCTTGTGTGGGTTGTCTCCTTTTGGACTATTAGCTTAACATTGTTGGTCCCTTCCAAAGAAAAGTTGAGGGTGAAATTTGATAGCTGAACTTTTAGAAATGCTATCGCTATTTTTAGCAGTTTTAATAGCTGCATACATGGTTCGGCATTACATATTCACCTTAACAATTCTCAAGAACAACAAAAAGAATAAAGTTACTAATGAAATGGAAAACGCAACTTATCAACCAATGGTTTCCATTCTAATTCCAGCACATAATGAAGAACAAGTTATTGAAAGAATTCTTCAAGGAATGACTAAACTAACTTATCCCAAAGAAAAGTTGCAAATAATAGTTATTGATGACGCCTCAACAGATAAAACGGGAAAAATAAGCGAAGAATACTCAAAAGAATATTCTTACATTAAAGTTATACATCGAAACCAAAAAGAAGGGAAAAGGGGGAAGGCTTCAGCCCTAAACGCTGGATTTAAACATGCCAATGGAGAAATAATCCTCTGTTTTGATGCAGACTATTATCCGCAAAGAGATATTGTAGAAAAACTTGTGAAAAAATTTGCTAATCCCAAGGTTGGGGCAGTGCAAGGTAGAGTTGTCGTCTTAAATGAGCCCCAAAACTTGGTAACGAGGCTTGTTGCTTTAGAGAGAATAGGCGGGTATTGCGTTGACCAACAAGCAAGAGACACCTTAGGATTGATCACACAGTTTGGCGGCACCGTTGGAGGTTTTAAGCGTAATGTTTTAGAAAGTTTGGGTGGTTGGGATGAGTCAATTCTGGCAGAAGACACGGACTTAACTTTCCGCGTATACCTTGCTGGCTATAAAATTAGCTATGTGAATGACGCAGAATGTTATGAAGAAGCTGTGGAGAATTGGCGAGCTTATTGGAAGCAACGGTATAGATGGGCTAAGGGACATATGCAGTGTGCCCTAAAACATTCCTTCAAAGTTTTAAAAAGCAAAAATTTAAGTTTAAAACAGAAAATCGACGGCCTACTTTTATTAAACCTCTATTTCATGCCGGTTCTGGTTTTGTTTTCATGGATCATTGGAGTTTCACTGTTTTTCCTAAATCCTTCATCTTGGTTTGGCATGATTTGGAAATCTATCCCAATCTCCTTTTCTCTTTACAGTTTTGTAGGAAATTTCGCTCCTTTCTTTGAGGTTGGAATAGGCGCATATTTGGATGGAAGAACAAGAGCCCAATGGTTAATTCCACTTTTAATATTCACTTTTCTGTACAACATACCCATCTGCACCAAAGCCCTCATGGATTTGCTTATATCAAAAATTTTCAGAAAAAATTGTAACCATTGGACAAAGACCTTCCACTCAGGGAATGGAAACAGTTATATTGCCAGTTGATGGATAAATTCCAAAAAGATAAGGCATGGTTCCGAATCCGACTCCAACAACACTTATCCTACTAACTTTGGGAGTTTCAACCTTCATTCTCATCATGCTTTTGCCATCAATCCTTGAACTGAAAAAGCCCAAGGATGCTGGACCACGGATCATAATTGATAATGTCTCTGAAACGCAAACATTGTGGAAAGAAGCCATACCAATAACGGATATAGAAGAAGAGAGCGCGGTGGATAAAATACTTGTTAAGAAAATATTCGAAGTTATTTCCATTTTACCAAACTTAGAGACTTAAGAGACTTTTTCCTTAAGAAAAGTTTGGCGCTCCTCCACTTCTCTCTGGCTATTTCCAAATTGCCCACAACGCTGCCATGGATAGAATAAACAATATAGCAGAGGTATATGCACCTGGAACACTCACTGTAAATATTGCGCAGGACATTAAACTCTTCGCTGTTCCAGACTTTTGGCAAATCGAAAATAGAAGCTACCGGTTTGTTAAGGTGGCACCCAGCAACTCGACCTATATGATCTATGATGAAGAAGTTTTGGAGGGCGCGGCACTTCCATGTTCTGTTTCCATTCCAATAAAGGTTTTTGACAGCCTTTAAAGTTTTAGTTGTTATGAGGACATTGCTGTTTTTCCTTTCCATATCCATAAGCGCATCACAAAGTTCAACCATAGCCTTATTATCAGTTATTAAAAACTCATCATTTTTTCTGCCAATTTTGAAAAGCTGACCTAAATCGTTAGATGAGTCATAAGAGTATAGGCAATACCAAACTGGAATTCCCTTTTCCAAGAAGTAGTTGGTGAAATCCACCATTTCGTAAAGGTTAAACTGAGAAATTGTTGGCGACACGCCAACCCGAATTCCGTTCTCATGAAGTTTTTCGATTGTTTGCATGGCTTTTTTCCATGAACCCTTAACGCCTTTTACATAATCATTTTTTCTCGAATCCAAACTGTCAAGGGAAATGGCAACAAAATCCACACTGCGTAAAGCATCAATTTTCTCCGCTGCAACACTGCCATTATCATAAACAGTTGTTATAAAAAAGCGTGAAGCATAATCCAAAATTTCGCCTATATCCTCCCTTAAAAGCGGGTTTCCTCCCGAAAAAACTATCTCAACAACACCAAGTTCCTTAAGAATATCCAATCCTTTTTTGACATCTTCCGTGGACAATTCTTTCTCGTCTTGTTCCCGCCAAACGTTGCATCCTCTGCAGCGATAGTTACATTTCCTCGTAATCATCCACTGCACATGATAGGGCTTATTTGGGATCACAGAATATCTGGCGATTCGTGCAGCCTTTTGTAGTGTTAACCCCAAAGAGTTTCCCTTCACACTTTAAAATTTTATTGTGGATATTTTAAGGTAGCGCAAAGAAAAGCTAACTTTTTAGGGCAATCCAAAGATGGTCTGAAATGGGTTTTGGCAAGGTTTGAATTGTTCCGTTTTTTCTTATAATCCTATGCTCATGCTTGCTTTCTAAAAATTCGCCAATAAGCGAAGCGTTAATCTTGTTCCGTTTTAATTCTTCAACTATTTTTTCTGCAAACTCTGGCTCTGCCGAAATTAGTAAAGCACCAGAGCTAATGAGTTGTAGTGGGTCAATTTTAAAGTATTCACATATTTTTCGGGTTTCGGGTTGAACGGGAATTTTTTCCTCATAGACTTGAAAGCCAACATTTGAGGCTTCTGCCATTTCATGAATTCCGCCGCTTACACCGCCTTCGGTTGGGTCGTGCATGGCGTGAATTCCGCCGGTTTTTGCAGCTATTAAGGCATCTTTAACAACGCTTATCTTATTATATAATTTTTTAGCACTTTGCATTAGGGCTGGTTCTAAAACTCTTTTTAGCTGCTTTTCTTTCTCGGTTGCAAGGATTGCTGTTCCCTCTATTCCTGCGCTTTTGGTCAATATGAGTTTGTCTCCGGGTTTGGCGTCTCCAGCTGTAACATATTTTCCTTTCTCTGTTATGCCCATCACACACCCAATAACTATCGGATTTGTTAAACCCGGAGTTACCTCACAATGTCCACCAATTATGGCTATTTCTAAATCTTTTGCTGCTTCATCCATTTGGGTGCATATGTTTTCGAGAGTTTTTCTGTCTCCATTTTCTGGAAGTAATATGCAGGAAGCGAATAGGGTTGGTTGGACGCCAAAGGTTGCAATGTCATTGGCATTTATGTTTACGGCAAGCCAGCCTATTCTTTCCACGGCGCCAGTTATTGGGTCCATGGAAACAATTAAAGACTTATTTCCTACTTCAATTACTGCGCCATCAAATCCAGCGGAAGGCCCCAAAACCACTTCTTCACGTTTGGCTCCTAAATGTTTGAAAACAACTTCTTTTAAGACGTCAACGGGAATTTTTCCTTGGGGAAGTTTCAGCCTTTAACCCTCCATTAAGGAATTAAATCATCATTGGTTGGATTTATTCGTTACATGAAGCAAGAGTTAACTGTGATGGCAAGTATTATTGTTTCATTAAAGCCATCATATTTTTAAACAACTTTCACTCACTCAAGTTTTAAGATGTCATTCAAAAAACGCAGTGTTTCAATTCTTATCCGAACAAGGGATGTTGAAAGTTTTTTAAAACAGCTATTGCTGAATCTCTCAAGCCAAACCTTGCAACCCCAAGAAGTGGTTGTTGTAGATAATTTTTCATCCATAGAAAAATTTGAAGAGATGAGAAGGCTCTTGTCTTTAGCCAAGAACAACTTTTTTGGTAATATTGGTTTCAAGCTTGTTCCCATAAGGGATGAAGATTTTTCCCATCCATATTCTACAAATGTTGGGGTATTCGTTGCAGATTCAGAGCTTATATGCATAACAAATGGGCATTCTTTGCCCTCTTCGACCGTGTGGCTGGAAAATGGAATACAGCATTTTTCAGATCCGAAAGTTGCGGGTGTTGGAGGCTATTTTACACCACATAAGGATGGAACTTTATGGGAAAAGCTTGTATACCATTCGTGGAAGAAACTTAACGAAATTAGCAGAGCTTATGTCAAAGATAACTTTTTTTCAACAATAGATTGCATTTTAAGAAAATCGCTGTGGGAGGAATATCCCTTCGACGAACAATTACCAAAAGAAATTCCTTCTGCTGGAAAGTTTGGAGGCGAAGATTATGATTGGGCAGTTGAAATGCAAGCAAGAGGCTACAAGATAATTGTGGAACCAAAATTCAGCGTATACCACTCGCACAAAGAAAAGCTTGAACAACTTCTTCCAAAATATCTCGTTTGGCGTCAAATCCGAAAGAAAATAAGGAGACTTAAGCGTCCAAGAAAATCCTATACAAAACTATGGAAAACCAAACCCGCCTATTACAATATTTAATACCTAAAATTAAAATTCCATAAGTATACCAATTAAGCGTGTAAGAGGAGAAAAAATGCATAAAAAATTAGACTCTCAAAAAACCTTCATAAGTGGAGGAGCAGGCTTCATAGGGAGCCACCTTGTTGACCGTTTATGTAAAGAGGGGAAAGAGGTAGTTGTTTTTGACAATCTTAGTTCTGGAAAACTTGAAAACCTAAAACAATGGCTGAAAAAGGAAAACTTCTTTGTACACGCGGATCTTTTAAAGCCAGCAAGCATTTTAAAACCCTTATCGGGATGTGAAACCGTTTTTCATTTGGCTGCAAATCCAGAGGTTAGGGTGGGCGCTGCTGACCCTAAAGTGCATTATGAACAGAATATAGCTGCAACCTTCAACCTTCTGGAAGCGGTTCGCAAAGTTGATTGTACTAAGAATCTTGTTTTCACTTCTTCATCAACCGTTTATGGAGACGCAAAAAAAATTCCAACACCAGAAGATTACGCGCCTCTTAAACCAATTTCCATTTATGGCGCTTCTAAGCTTGCTTCTGAGGCTTTAATAACAGCATATGCCTACACTTATGGATTCAACGCCATAATTTATAGACTGGCAAATATTATAGGACCTAGGTCGCAGCACGGCGTCATATATGATTTCGTAAACAAACTTTCTATGAATCCGAAAAAATTGGAAATCCTCGGCGATGGAACTCAAAGAAAATCTTACTTATACATTGACGATTGTATAGATGCCATGCTTACTGGCATTAACCAACAGCATAACAGAGTGGAAATTTACAATGTTGGTTCGGAAGATCAAGTGAACGTTAAAGAAATAGCCGATATAGTCTGCCAAGAGATGGGTTTAAGAAATGTTGAGTATGTTTACACCCGTGGTGTTGATGGTGGAAGGGGTTGGAAGGGAGACGTGAAATTCATGCTTTTAAGTATTGAAAAAATTAAAAGTCTCGGATGGAAACCCAAATTGAACAGTCGTCAGGCAGTTGAAAGAACCGTAAAAGCAATTTTGCGTGAAAGAAAACCAATTTCATGAAGGCAAAGCCCTTGCAAGAGAAAGGCGAATATCGCCCAAAAATTTCAGTAATAGTTCCCGTTAAAAATGGAGCTGCATACATAAAAGAGCTCTTGGATTCTCTCATGCAAATCGACTATGATAAGGATAAACTGGAAATTATTGTGGTTGATGGAAATTCCACAGACAACACAAGAGAAATAGTTTCGCAGTATCCTGTCAAACTTTTGTTAGAAGAAAGACCGGGATTAAACGCGGCGAGAAACACGGGTTTAAAAAATAGTAATGGGGAAATTGTTGCTTTCACTGATGCTGATTGCATCGTACCAAAAGACTGGTTAATCAGAATAGTTGATAATTTTCGAGATTTTGATAATGTTGGTTGTGTTGGGGGAAATGTAGTTGGATATTATGATAGTTTTTTGTCCCATTATTCTGATGAAAGCTTCATTCCAGTTATGAGAATTTTCAGAAAAAAGGAAGCGTTAAACTCTGTTATGCCCCCTCAAAAATATCCAGCTGGCTGCAACATGGCTGTGAAGCGGGATGCGTTAAACAAAGTTGGGTTGTTTAATGAAGGCATTAAGTATGGTTTTGATGAGGACGAGCTTGTTGAGAGAATATGCAGAGAAGGATACACGATGATTTTGGACCCAGAGGTTTTAGTGAAGCATAAGCATAGACCAGCTTTAAAGGAACTTTTAAAACAAAATTTCAGTTATGGGCGAGGTTTAGGTTTAATGTTAAGAAAAATGGGGATAAAAAGCGCATTTCCAAAATGGATTCTCCTTTGCATAATCGGCTTTCTCACATGGAGTTCAGCAATGCTGGCATTAGCAATACACGTCTATTTGACCAGTTCATTTATATCTCAAATAATTCTGTTAACAATGCTGTTACTTCCATTTTTTGGACTTATGATTTTTTATGGATATCAAACCATTAAAAAAGGAGACAAAAAATACAAAAGAATAATCCTTTATCCGCCAATAGACATTGCGAGAGCATTAGCCTTCATCTCTGGAGGAATATACCAATTACTTAAAAAATCATAGAATTTAACGGAACCACGGCAATATTCTTTCTACAATCTTGACTATGGGTAATCCTACGGCTATTGAGGCTCCAGCTTGAAGGAAAAGGTCTTGAACAAAAGAGATGACAGCAACAGGATAGCCCTTAATGAATATGTTTACGAAGAAGTAGGTTGCAGCCATAAGAAAGCCGCCTATTATGCATGCAATCAATTGTAACACAAAATTTTTCTTCTTTGTAAATCCTGGTATGACACCTTCCAGTCCATGCGCAATGATTGAGACATACCAACGAGGATAGGCAAGGTAAAAATCTGCTACGACAGCGCCTACAACTCCAACGAGTCCTCCTACTTTTACCCCAAAAAGTAAAGCGACTAGAAACACAACAAAATCTCCGAAATGTAGGAAACCTCCAGTTGGTGATGGAATCGGATATATTTGAAATGTAATAACTATCGATACAGCGTACAAAGCCGAAAATGAAGCTACAACAGCAACTTCTACACTTGTTAAAAGTGGACCCCTAATCGCTTTTGACGGCACAGTTGAAGCGATTACTGCACTGGTTCCCATAAAAATCATGCTAACTATCATACCGACCAGAAAAACGCTAGATTGAGCGAATCCAAAAATGCTTGGGGTTAAAAGCCCAAGTAATGCTGATATCGCTCCTGCAAAACTTGAGATAGAGCTAGCCTTTGTATGTCCTTTGCGCATAAAATAAATACTGGCCAACTCGAGAATAGCGCTAAATAAGCCAAAGAAAATTAGAAGGCTGATGAATATTTTTTGGGAATCTGTTAAACTTATTTTCTCAAATATCACAAACCCCATATCAGATAAGATGGTGAAAACTTCTAGAATTGAAATTGCCGCTGCTAAAAATCCGCCTATGCCCGAAAATACTTTTACCGTTAATTGCTTTTCCATCAACAAACACCGTGCAAGTTGAGAAGAAATAGTATAGTTATAACTATACTATATTAGCTTTTCGACCTAAAAGAGAAGTTTCAAATCATCCATCGCTTGTAAAGCTTTTTTGCCGCGCTCCGTTATTTTGAAGAATCTTTTCCCATTTTTTGTATAGCTTATTATCAGACCTTTCTCTGAAAGTTCGTTTAGGTGTTGGTATATCGCGGCGCGTGTCATTGTTTTTGCGAGTTTTTTCCATAAATCGTAACCATAAGTATCTTTTTCGCTAAGAATCCGTAATATCTTCTCTTTTGTGCTTAGTTCTAAGCCTACTTTTGCTGTTTTTTGCTTTTTGGTTAAGGCGTGGAGCACATCTGTAGCTTTGAGTCCGCTTCCACTGATTAAGCAGACAACACTATTACCTTTATCAATTTTTTCGGTTTCAATAAGCTTTCTTAGGGCTGCGACTGTTGCTGAGCTTGCTGGTTCTGCGAACATTCCTTCAAGTTTGGCTATTTGAAGTTCTGCTGAGAAGATTTCTTGGTCAGAAACTGTTAAGGCTAAGCCCTCTGATTCTTTTATGGCTTTTATGGCAAGCTCACCCTGGAGCGGTTGGGATACTAAAACGGCTAAGGCATGGGTGGATGGTTTAGAGATTTTCAGTATTTTTGTTTGTCCTTCTAAAAATGTTTTGACTATGGACGAGCTTCCTTCTGGTTGAACACCAACCATTTTTGGCAGCGAATCTGCTATTTTGAGCTGTTTGAGTTCTTTGAAGCCTTTCCAGATGGAATAGATTGTTCCACCGCTTCCCATGGGCACTATGAAGTAGTCTGGAACGCCAAATTGCTCATAAACCTCATAAGAAATTGTTTTCTGAGCCTCAATTGCCAATGGATTTAATTCGGCTGTAGCTTGATACCAATTCATCTCCTTTGCCAAGGTTTCAGCCTTACCTATGGAGTCGTCCAAAATTTCCCCAAACTCTTCTATTGTGGCATCATAAACTAGCATCTGCGCCAATTTTCCAACGTCCACGAGTTTTGGTACAATTAAGTGGCAGTTTAGTCCAGCCTTAGCACAATATGCAGCCAAAGAGGCGCCTAAATTTCCATTAGATGCACAAACTAAAGTGTCGTGCTTGAGGTCGACAGCATTTGATACATAAAGCGCGGCAGCTCTGTCTCTATAAGAGTTTGTGGGGTTTCGGGTTTCATCCTTCAAATATAATTCTTGCAAACCCAAACTTTTGGCAAGCCTTAAGGCTTTGTGGAGAGGTGTTCCGCCCTCGCCTAAGCTGATTTGATGGCGAGTTGGCGGAAGTAGAATTTTATATCGCCAAAAACTGAAGCGCCCAAAAAATTTGATTTTGCCCTTTTTTGGCAAACCTAAATCATATTCGATGGTTCCGTCGCAATTGTTGCATCTGCCTAGAAATGGCGAATATGGAAATTTTGATTTGCATTTAACACATTTAAGAGTCATAAGTGGTTTAGCCTTCATTATTTTGGCTGAACAATTTTTGGAAGTTTTCATAGAAAATTTTTCTTTTAGTTTTTTGCGAAATTTCTGCAGCCTCAACTGTTGCTATTTGGGTTGGATACCGGTAATAGGGAATGTCGGAGCCAAACAATATTCGATTTTCGTCTATGTCAACTGAAAGTTCAATGAAGTCTGGCAATGTGCCAGAGGTTTCAACATAAACATTTTCGCATTCTTTTAAGGCGTTAACCGATGCTTCTCGCAGATGTGCAAGAATTATGAGAAGTTTTGGATATTTCTTAGCAATTTTTAGGATAAGCCCTGGAGAGGAAAATCCGTCTCCAGAATGGAAAAGTATTGGGAGATTTAGGGCGTTGGTTTTCTTGAAAAATTTGTTGAAGAAGGGATGGTCTGGTCTGAAACATTCCACCATCGGATGCAACTTGACCCCCGTCAAGCCCAAGCCATTTTTTATGCCAGTCAACTCTTTTATGGCGTCTTTCCTTCTTGGATCTACTCGTCCAAACCCTATTAGCCTTTTTGGATACCTCTTAACGGATTTTGCTATGTATTCGTTCATTTTTGGATATTCATCGCCAACATTTGGGTTTGGAAAAACTATTGCCCGTTCAACATTATACTTGTCAAAGAGCCGAATAAGCTCATCCGTGTAGATTGTCGGATTTATGTATGGTTGCCAAGGTCCCGACTTTCCCAAATGCACGTGGGCGTCGCAAATTTTCATGCTTTTCCCTTCAGCCAAATTTCTTTAAACATCTACAGTTATATTAGAATTGTTTAGGCGTGTAAAATGGGAAAACCCTAAATGGAAGTGTTATGCTCATAAATAGCAAAATGCGAGTTGAGACATTATGAGCGAAAAGGTTAAGGAAGACCCGGTAAAACTGCACAAGGATGCGAATACGCTTTATGAAACTGGAAAATACAAAGAAGCTATGGAAAAATTTCTGCAAGCCTCAGAACTATACCGTAAAGCTAACAACTTCTTTGACGCCACATCCATGCTTTTTAAGGCTGGAGAATGCGCTTACATGCTTAAAGACCATGAAAAGGCTGCGGAAAATTTCCTCAAATCCGCAGAACTATCCTTCAACAAAGGTTTTGACAGGTTTGGGGTAAGCGCCTTAGAATATGCAAGAGACTGCTACATCGCATTAAAGGATAAGGAAAAGGTTAAGGAGCTAGAAAAGAAAATAAAGGAAGTTAAGGAAAAACTGGAAGCCTCATTCTAAAACGCACTCTTCCCTTTTTTGTCATTAACAAAAGAACACTTATCTCTGTAATTTAACATTTGAAAATTCTAGGATAGGATAGGTTAGACTTTATGCAGACTCCTTTCATAACATTAGCAGAGCTTTGCGAAAAACTTGAAGCCACAACCAAACGACTTCAAATGATAGACCTTGTGGCAGAATTCCTAAAAAGTTTGGATGCAGAAGAGGTTGAGCCAGCCGCCTCCATGATTCTCGGGAGACCCTTCCCAAAATGGAGCCAACAAACGCTTGATGTTAGTTGGGCAACCCTAAGCGAAATAATAAAACGCATAGCAAGCGTTGAATGGGCAGTCTTTATTGAAGCTTTCAGCAAAACTGGCGACATAGGCTCAGCCACAAAAGAAATCTTTGAAAAAAGCAAAATCAAACGGCAAGCAACCCTTTTCCAAAGACCATTAACAATAACCGAAGTTAGACACCAACTGGAGGCTATAGCCGAAGCCACAGGATACGGCTCAAGGGAAAAAAAGGAACGCCTAATAGAAGCCCTAATAAGTGCTGCTTCTCCACTCGAAGCCAAATATTTGGTTAAAATTTTCATAGGGGAAATGCGAACAGGCTTCCATGAAGGGTTAATGGAGCAAGCTGTTTCAAAAGCCTTCCAAATTCCCATCAAAGAAGTGCAGAGGGCAAGCATGACTTTAGGTGATATTGGAGAAGTTGCCGCCCTAGCTAAAAAGGAAGGTAAGGAAAGTCTACTAAAAGTTGGTTTTAAAGTTTTTAGACCAGTTAGGCTTATGCTGGCTCAAATGGCAAACGACGTCACAGAAGCCCTAAAGGAGCATGGAGGAAAAACAGCTCTCGAATACAAGTTGGACGGGGCTAGAATCCAAATCCATAAACTCGACGACGAAATTAAAGTTTTCAGCCGAAGACTTACAGATGTAACTGCAAGCCTGCCAGAAATCGTTGAAAAAGCCAGAGAAAATGTAAGGGCGAAGGAAGCCATTTTCGAAGGAGAAGTAATAGCAATAGACAAACGCGGTTATCCCATACCATTTCAGCACCTAATGCGCAGATTCAAAAGAGTCCACGCAATAGAGGAATTGGCTGAAAAAATTCCCGTGCAGCTTTACCTCTTCGACATTTTATACCTAAACGGCGAAAGTTTAATCACGCTTCCATATTTGCAGAGAAGAAAAATACTGACTGAAAATGCTGGAGAAATACCATTAACAAAACAAATAATTACAGACAAACGCGAGGAAGCAGAACAATTTTTAAAAGAGGCTGTAGACGCTGGGCATGAGGGGTTAATGGCAAAAAGAATTGACAGCCCATACACGCCAGGAATCCGTGGAAAACATTGGCTCAAAATAAAACCCGTTCTCGAACCCTTAGATTTGGTTATTGTTGCAGCTGAATACGGTTATGGGCGAAGACATGAATGGCTTTCAGACTACTATTTGGCTGCGCGTGATGCGGAAACTGGAGAATATCTAACTGTTGGCAAGACATTCAAGGGATTAACAGATGCAGAAATCATTGAAATGACAAAACGCCTTAAAGAGTTAACCATAAAGGAAGAGCCAAGAAGAGTTGTTGTAGTTCCAAAAATAGTTGTTGAAGTAACATATAACGAAATTCAGAAAAGCCCAAAATACAAGTGCGGCATGGCTTTGCGTTTTGCAAGAATAAACCGCATAAGAGAAGACAAAAACCCAGAAGAAGCAGACACGATACAGCGTGTTAGAGAAATCTATGAAAAACAATTTCTAAAAAAGGGTAGATATAAAACCAGTTAAAATACTAAATGATAGGGAAGACAAAATGTCAAAGAAAAAAGTCTTGTACGAAGAATTTTACAGTCGCCAAACAATCCTAAAAGAACTAGGCAAAGAAGGACAGAAAAAACTTTCAAAATCAAAAGTCGCCATAGTTGGGCTTGGCGGATTAGGCACCGCCTCATCCCTTTATTTGGCTCTCGCTGGAGTTGGACACATACGCCTAATAGACCAAGACACCGTAGAAATACATAACCTTCATAGACAAGTCTTATACACACCACAAGATTTGCACTATCCAAAAGCTGAGGTTTCAGCAAAAAGGCTAACAAAAATCAACCCCCTGGTAAAAGTTGAACCCATCCCCGAAAACTTAAACGCAAACAATGTTGAAAAACTGATTTCTGGAATGGACTGCGTTGTGGATGGCTTAGATAACATGCGAACCCGCTACTTGGTTAACAGAGCATGCGCAAAACTTCAAATTCCATACGTTTTTGGAGCCGCCATAGGAATTGAAGGCAACCTCTCCGTTTTCGCCCCGCCAGAAACTCCATGCTTAGAATGTATTCTTCCAAACATCGACGATAGCACCCTATTAACATGCGATGTGCGTGGCGTGTTGGGAGTCACTCCAGGCATTATTGGAACCATGCAAGCCATGGAAACAATAAAAACCCTAACGGGCATGGGCTCCACTTTGAAAGGAAAACTAATGATCTGCGACTTCAGCGACATGTACTTCACAACCATAGACATATATAAAAGGGAAAACTGCCCAGCATGCCAAGGCACAATAACCCCCACAGAAAAAAGAGAAAAACTCGTTTGGCTATGTGGACAAAACACAGTCAATGTAAACCCAGAAAAACCCCTAAAACTAAACCTCAACCAAATATACGAAAAAATCAAACAAAACTTCAAAACCCAAATAAAATCCCAACTCGCCATAATCTTCAACTATAAACAATTCGAAATAACCCTCTTCAACAACGGGCGCATGCTCATAAAAAACATAAAAAACGAAAAAGAAGCCCAAAAAATCTACAAAGAAACAGCCAAAAAACTTGGAATAACTTAAACATTTTTATTAAACTTCAAAAATAATCATAATTGCCGGGGTGGCCGAACGGTTCAGGCGGCTGCCTGCAGAGCAGCTATATGTGGGTTCAACTCCCACCCCCGGCTTGGTTGGATGAACCCCGGGCTTAGATGGAATGAACCCCCGGCCTGCAATGGATAACTTATTTGCGTTTTCTGAAGAATTTAGCTCCGTTATGCTCGCATACATATTCAAACCCGGCCTCTATTAGTTGGGCTATTTCTTCGTTGGTTGATGCAACCTTACAGACGAAATCATCGTCGTTTTTGAAATCCACCAGCTGCGTGTAAACCAGCGTATTCTTAATGTTTTTGTGGCCGAGAAGCCTCATCACATAGAGGATATCCCTTGTCTTATAATATTCCATGGTAGCTTTCCAATGGCGAAAGGTGTGAAAAGTTATCTGCAAAAGCCTCGGGTTTCCAAGCTTTTCAGCAGCCTTCCTCCTTTGTCGCGTATATTGCCTTGCGAAGCCCCTAATGGGGTAGCCTCCAAAGATTAATGGAGAATTTTTCGGAATCGTGTTAAGAATTGC
>JAVZLK010000004.1:0-116794 GCA_038883795.1 Bathyarchaeia archaeon | reverse complement strand
ATGAAAGCAACATTAAACATGCTTCTTTTCTTATAGATGAGGTTACCTTGTTAGCACCCGTAGCTTTTCCACCAAAAATCATCTGCTTAGGCTTAAACTACAGAGACCATGCCGCAGAACAAAATGTACCCATCCCAGACGAACCAATAATATTCTTGAAACCGCATACAGCAATAATTGGACCGTACGAAAAGATTGTCAAACCAAGCTTTGTTAACCAACTTGACTATGAAGCTGAACTAGCCATCGTTATGGGTAAAAAGGCAAAAAATGTTGGAGTTTCAGAAGCCAAATCATACATTTTCGGATATACGATAATGAATGACGTTTCAGCCCGCGACATCCAATTTAAGGATAAACAATGGACGAGAGGAAAAAGTTTCGACACCTTCGCCCCTATGGGGCCATGCATAACCACCATAAACCAAGTCGAAGACGCAACTAATCTGTCCATCCGCACATGGGTCAATGGAGAGCTTCGCCAAAACTCAACAACAAAAAACATGGTCTTCACGGTCGAAGAAATCATACACCACCTAAGCAAAGTGATGACTTTAGAACCATGCGATATAATAGCAACTGGAACTCCAGCAGGCGTGGGATTCGCCATAAAGCCTCAACCAAAATTTTTGCAAGTCGGCGACATGGTGAGGATAGAGATTGAAAAGATTGGGCTATTAGAAAATATGGTTGTGGAAGAAAAGTTTTAAACAAACAACTTCTTTACTCAGCATCTATATTCTAAATTCATAAACCATAACTGCAACTGCGCAAACAAAATCTATTCTGGACAAACCATGTTGGACAATCTTCTGCAAAAAAAGAAACCAAACGAACGAACCAAATGTGTTAAATGCCACACAAGAGATGCAACAAAAGAAGACCAAATGTGCGACAGTTGCCGCTTCATGCTAACTCTAGAAAACATAATAATCGAAAACAGGAAATAAACTAAAAAAATGTTAACGAATCAGACGTGCTTAATTTATCTGCGTCTTAGATAGCCGTAAATCTTCTTCTCAGAGTATCCCTAATTTTCTCAATTTTTGCTGTTTCGTCCACCATTTGCTTCCTCAATTGTTCTTCTATTTGGGATGCTCGTGCCTCCATATCTTTATGATACTCATCAATGCTCTTGTTGGTTCGATCTATAACCTCTTTAATCCAGTTAATTTTTTCTTCGATGTTGTTTAATGTGGTTAGAAGCCTGAGTTTATCTCCCATTACAAAGAGTTTTCTATCCCACAAATGTCTACTTGCCTTCCACTCCCGCTCGAAGATGTCTTGCCAGACATGATCTGGTGTAGAGTCGAGGGGAAGATCAATTATGTAAGCGTTTGGAAAATAATGGTCTCTGTTTATAGTGATTTTTTCAATATCCAGTGGTTCCAAAAGTTTTACTTTTTTAACAAGTTCTTTCATCTGCACTCACAATATTATTGTTTTGTCTTGCCTTAAAAGTTCTATGTTCAAAATTCACTAAAAATGGGAGATTCTACTTATAATAAAGTTGCACGATTCTGTATGCGACGGTTATGGAGGAAAGGGACAAAAGCTTAGAAAGCCCTAAAAAAGGCAATAAAGAAGGTTGAGGCGGGATATATTTAAAACGAGGATAATGATATACAATGTTTTTAATGAGGCTTCTTCCTGTAAACTTTGACTACTACTATTAGCGTTGTTAACATGAACATAGGTAGAATAACCATTAATGGAAACTCTGATATCGCCGTTGTTCCAATAATTTCTATTCTGTGCCCGCTGTGAGTGTAGTTGACGTATAAATATTCATAGGTTTCATTTGAGCATGTCAGTTCTCTAACTTGTGGGTATGTTGTGTTTGTTATGATTTCTTCATTGAACTTTACTACATAGGAACCGTTGATAAGAATTTTCGGAATGCGAATTCGGCAGAAGCCTTGATTATTAATTTCTCCACTAACGTTGAGATTTAACGCTGCATGTGTTTCATTAACTAAACTAAAGTCAAAATCAGAAATTGAAGAGTTGCTAATCACATTAACTTGATGGTTATAGGAAGTACTGAAACAGTGAAACATGCCCATCAGCGGATGCTCGTCCCTGTAGCTTTCTCCTTCCATTATATAATGGGGCGTGTCCCCTATTCCATCGTAATTTTCGTCAACCCCTACATAGTTGCTCCAGTAGTTTCCTTCTAAATCATCATCCCATTGATTAGACGACGAAACATCTGAAGCTTGAACAGTATTATTAATAATGTTATTATGATAAAGTATGTTGTTGGTGGAAAATTCACTTATGTATATACCCCACCATTCATTACGACTTACATTGTTCTCAGCAATTACACAGTTGCTAGAATAGAATACAATCCCTATTCCATCATGATAATTTTCATATACATTGTTCTGGGAAATTACTCCGTTTAATGAAGCATTAGCATTAATTCCATATTCTTTATTGCCATAAACGTGGTTGTTGCTAACGGTAAAGTCCCGCGAATTCGTTATTAAAAGACCTCTATTAGTATTGTTTCCGATGATGTTCTGGCGAATCGTACAATTGGCAGAATAGCGAACCAGAATAGCATCTACATTTTGGGTGAAATTATTATCCATAATTAGACAATTGTCTGCATTTTCAACAAAAGCGCCGTTGCTCCCATTCATCACAGTAAATCCTCTTAGAGTAACATTATTGACGACAATAAAAACAACCGTACCTCCTCCATTTCCTTGAATGATAGTATTGCTCTTATTCTCTCCAATAAGTGATAATGACTTATTAATGATAACATTCTCGTAATAAATACCATTCTTAACATAAAGCGTATGCCCATTTAAGGTTTGTGGATCATCAATTGCAGCTTGAATAGTTGTGTAATCTTTACCAGTATTAACATTGCGAACTAAATTACCACTTTCCGCCTTAATCTCAACCATCTTCAGGCTCGAACGAAAAAAGCAAAATAGCAACACAAACAAAGTTAAAACAAAGACAAATTTTCTAATCATACATAACCCTTCATGAATTTTACTTTACTTTTTGAATAAGAAGAATCTCTTACAGATTTAACTTTTTCTTTCAGCCTTTCTCAATGTAAATTCTACTAACGCCAGCCTCCTTCTCAAGTCTTATCACATGTTCGGCTTTTTCTGCAAAGGCTTCGCTGTGTGTAACCGCTATTATTTGTTCTATGGCTTTGAAGCGGGATATGGCTTCGGCTAGGCGGTCTATGGAGCCATCTTCTCTTCCGAGGCTTTCTGTTGGTTCGTCGAGCAAGAGCATGCTTAATCCGTGACCAGTTCTGGACTGCATAATCAGTTGTCCTAATCCGAGACGGTAGGCGAAAGCCAGCAGTGTTCTTTCTCCGCCTGAAAGGTTCGAGACTTCCCTTTCCATGCCGCTTTCGCTTACTACGTATGGCGTGTAGGTTTCGTCTATGGAAACGTTTATTGGGGTTCCTTCTCCGCCTGCGAGGCTGTCGAGAACTTGCTGAACAAAGTTTCTTAGGACCTTTACGAATTCGCTTCGCAGTTTGGGCTGGATGCTTCTGTAGGCGTCGCGGATGCTGCCTATAATTTCAACAGCCTTTGCAATTTTCTCTATGCGTTCAATTTTGTGTTGGGCTTGGTCAATCCTCTCTTTTATCTCTTCTAAACGCTGAACTAGGTATTTTCTCTGCGCTTCTTTAGCCTTTAAATCGGATTCCAGCGAAGAATATTGCTCAAAGGCTTGTCTGCTCCTTATTCTGGCATTTTCCAGTTCGGAGATGTCAAATCTGCTGATTTCCGCTCTTAAATTTTCCAGCTGCGTTCGCAGTTCTCTTTCTAACTTTTGTTTTTCCTCAAACTCTTTAGTGAGTTCCGCCAAAGCTTGGGATTCTTGGTTAATTTGAACTTTCAACTCCTCCAATCTTAAAGTTAGCGTTTGCAGGTTTGAGAAAGCCTCATTTGCTTTATTCTTTATCTGCTGAAGCTCTTCAATGTCATGTTGGAGCTGACTTATTGTTTTTTGTCTTTCCTCGTTTTCCATCTGAATTCTCTGCATTAAACCATTTTTGTATTCGCCTGTTAATGGCTGTAAACATAACGGACAGAGATTTTCTGTGGAGAGGGATGAAATTCTGTTCTGGTCTTCTCTCATTTTTCTTCGGGCTGCTTCTTGTTCGCCTTTTAGGCTGGAGATTTGGTCGTCAAAACTCATTAAATATTGTTTTATGGTTTCCATGGGCTGGTCCGGTGATACCCCAATTTCTTTAAGCTTAGCCTTGTAGGTTTCTGTTTGCGTTACTATGCTGTTTAAGCGTTGCTTCAGATTTTCGATGGTTGATTTTTTCTTATCAATTTTTTCGGCAAGGGATGCAGATGCATCTTCAACGTTTGTTAAGTTCGCTTGGATTTGGGCTTCCTTCCTTTTTAATTCTTCAACTTGGGCTTTTACGTCCTCCAATTTTTTAAGTCTCAAATCAGCCTCCTCGAGGGCTTTTTTGGCTAAGTCAAGCCTTTTTGTTAAATCTTGCAGTTCGATTTCGACTATTCCAAGCTGCTCCACGGTTTGGTTATATTCCTTGTCGAGTTTTTCCATTCCAACAACGTCTGGGTCTTTTTCGTAAATTTTTCTTTCTACATCATATCCTTTTTGATAGCCTAACAAATTGCTCCATGCAACTTCGTAGTCTGATAACCCAAATAGTTCGTCCAAGCGTTTTTGTCTCTCTCTTGGTGTGGCGTCTAAGAGTTCTTTTAGATGTTCTTGTCTAACCCAAACTATTTCACGGAAAAGGTCCTTGTCTAAGGCTGTTATTGCTTTTATTTGTTCTGCTACTGCGTCGCTTTTTATGCTGGCGATTAGGTTTTCTCCTTCGAAGAGTTTTAGTTCTTCAAAGTCTTGGCTTATGCCTTTCCCATGCCTTTTCAAGCCCCTTGATATTTTGTAGGTTTTTCCGTTTTGAACAAATTGGACTGTGACTTTTCCATTTTCTGCGCCTTCTCGGAGAAGGTAGTCGTAGCTTCTGCCTAGGGGTTCGCCGAAAAGCGCAAAATCTATTGAATATAATATTGTTGATTTTCCACTGCCCAAACCGCCTACGAGGCAGTTGAAGCCCCTTGCGAAGGGCACTGTGGATTTTACGTGGGAGCGGATGTTTTCAAGCTGAACAATTTCAATTTTCATTGCAGCAGCTCCTCTATGGTTTGTTTTACTTTTTCCTCTTCCTTCTTGGTTAATGGTTCAATAAGCTGGATGGCTGTACGGGCTATTTTTTCGGCTTCTTCACGGCTGTAGCGTTCAGAAAAAATTTGCATGAAATATTCGAAGGCTTTCGTTTTCAAATCTTTCAGTTCACTTTCGAATATTGAACGAACGATTTCCTCTGAAACCTCACTTTCCCGCAACAAAACAAGTGGATGCACAAACAAGGCTTTTTCAGCTGCGCTTCTAATTTGGGCTATGTCCACCTCTGTTCGGCTTGCCTCTGCCGGGAGCCCTCCCTTCAATATTGGGATGAGGATTGCGCCTTCTTCGTCTGCTTCCTTAACCATTTGGATGGCTAATTCCGTAATTTTTGATGGAGTAACACCAGTGAAGTCTTGTTCTAAAACAACGAATTTGCGGGGCGACTGAAGCTCTATAAATTGGGGTGAAACTTTCCCGTTTTCGTCAACCCTCACGTAATAGAAGCCTTTCTTGATTTTGGCTTCGTCATAGTTGACTGTTTCTGTGCAGCCGCTGTAAACTAAAAGTCCACTCTTAAAATTTTCCACGTATGGCGTGTGCACGTGTCCAGCAGCATAATAGTTGAAGCCTTCTGGTATAAGTTCTGGCGAAGCCTCAGCTTCCATGTATGGCGGTTTAACATTTTGAAGGTCTAAAGCCATGTGGAAAACAAAAATGTTAAAAAGCATCGGGTCTGGCGCTGGCTTGTTTTGCTCCATAAAGGCTGGAAGCAACTCCTCGGTTTTGCGTCTGGTTCTAAAGTTTGGAACGCCATAAACATAACAGCAATCTGGCTTTTTCCAGCATGCTCCCTCATGTCTTGGCAGATGATAAATTAGTCCAGCACTATCCAAGGGATTCAATATTGTTCCAGTCACAATGTTTGGAGCAGAATCATGGGAACCATCAACGGTTAAAACTGGAATGCCGACCTCTCTTAAGCGACCAAAGTTTCTGATGGCATTCTCCAATGTGACATTTGATGGGCGAGCGTTGTGGAATAAATCGCCAGCTATAATCATGAAGTCTGGTTTTAACTCTATGGTTTTGTCAACCAATTCTTGAAAAGCCTTTTCAAAGTCTTCACGTCTAACTTCTAAACCATACTGGGAATAGCCCAAATGCAAATCTGCGGCGTGGACAAAACTGAAAGCCTTCAACCTTTTCATCCCACCAAATTGTTAATGCCCCTAACACCCTATTAGCTTTATTAACAAAAAACATAAAACCAACCAAAACCATCATAACCCAAAAGACGTGCGCAAAATGAAATGTCAAAAATGTCAACAAGAAGTTTTCTTACCTTTTAGGTGTCCATATTGTGGAGGCTATTTCTGTCCAGAACACCGCCTTCCAGAAGCGCATCAATGCCCAAACATGGAATTGGCACGGGCTCCAAAAGAAGAAACACGTATGCCAATAATTCAAAAACAAAAATCCTATGAGTACGCAGTCACCTATTTGCCAGTTCAAACAACACAAAGAAAAGTGTACTTCAGCGCCAAAGAAGTTAAACATTTGACAATTGCCGCGTTACTGGTTTTTGGCATAGGACTGTCCGCGGGAATATTTGTACCCTATTTGGGAATGGGAGAACCCCTTATACTTGTCATATTTGCATTAGCTTTCACCATATCCTTTTTAGCCCACGAAATAGCCCACAAAATAGTCGCCCAGAGAGAAAATTTGTGGGCGGAATTTAGACTGACAATTTTCGGAGCAATTTTAACGCTGCTTTCCATATTCTCAATTTTCAAGATAATAACACCAGGCGCCGTTATGATATCTGGATTCGGCGACAAAAAGAGTATAGGGGAAATATCCATTGCAGGACCAGCAACAAATATTGCTTTAGCAAGTTTGCTGTTATGCTTAGCTTTTCTGGTTCAACATCCAATTTTGATGCCTTTGGCTTTCATAAACGCTTCCATAGCCATTTTTAACTTAATCCCCTTTGGAATTCTTGATGGATTCAAGATTTTCTTGTGGAATAAGAGGGTTTGGGCTTCAGCTTTTACGGCAAGTTTGGTTTTAACTTTGATTTCCTACAAGCTTATATTTTAATTAAAACAATTTTTGATGGGTTTGGATGGTTAATAGAGATAGGCATGACATTACCATGGAAATATTGAGGAAGGCAACCTCTGGAAAAAGAAAGACAGAGCTAATGCGGGATGTTGGTCTCTCATATTTGCAGGCTAAACAATATTTGAGCGCACTTACACAGAGAGGACTGCTGGAATTGGATAAGCAAAACCGTTATAAAACAACCACGAAAGGTTTAGAAATTCTGGAAAAATGCATGGAATGCCCACTTTTCAAATGGAAAAAATAGTATAACCTAAACCAGTTCTATGGTTACATGCACTTCTTCCGGAACCCTAATCCGCATAATACGCCGCATAACTCGCTCCTCAGCATCAATATCTATAAGACGCTTGTGAATACGCATCTCCCACCTATCCCAAGTTTGGGTTCCTTCGCCGCATGGTGATTTCAAAACTGGAACCCGCAACCTTTTTGTTGGCAATGGAACGGGCCCATTCATTTTGACGCCTGTTTTTTGGGCGATGGCCTTCAGTTCCTCACATACCTCTTCTAATTTTTTGTAATCTGTGCTTGTTAGGCGTATCCTTGCTTTTCTAGCCATCACTTATCATTCCTGAAGGATTTTACCGTTAACTGTTTTGTTGGTGTTTACCTTAGACAAATAACCACAAATAAAAACTTATCGACGAATGCTTCCTGATTTATTTGTCTGGTCAATTTTAGGCTTGCCACACAACCAAAATTGATAGCCCCCTCTCTAGATTTTTAGATTATATCCCATCAGAATTTGATTAACAAAGCTTATTGAGAAGGCAAAAGTAATGATAACAGAAGAGAGCTGAAATGGCGAAAAAGAAGCTTAAGGTTAAGGGCATACTCTTAGACTTGGATGGCACAATAGTGGATTCAAAAGATGCGTATAGGGAAGCTGTGGAAATCGCTCTTTCAGCTTTGGGACAGAAAGTTGCCACAGATAAAGTTGCTATGGAGATTCCAAAGAGGCTTGAGCAGAACCTTCCAATAAACGATTTAATGACGGGAATAGACACAAGAAAGTTTTTGGACTTATACCTTAACGCTTACTATAGAGCCACAGCAGCAAAAACCAAGCCTATGCCAAAAATTGAGGATACGCTTACAAAACTTTCGAGAAGGGTTGCGTTAGCGTTAATTACAATGCGTTATGTTCCAAAAGAAAATGTCATAAAAGAGTTGGAAAGTTTTGGCTTGGCAAAATACTTTAAACATGTAATTACAGCCCTTGATACGCATACGCCTAAACCTTCACCTGAAGCACTGATAAAATGTGCAAAAAAGTTGGGTGTTCAACCATGTGAATGCTTGGTTGTTGGAGATTCTGTGGCGGATATAAAAGCTGGAAAGAGTGCTGGAGCCAAGACAGTTGCGGTTTTGTCTGGAATTTTCTCCCGTGAAGAATTGGAAAGGGAAAAACCAGATTTAATTCTTGAAAGCGTCAATATGCTTCCAGATTTTCTCGAATAGCCGTTTAAATTGGCTTTTAAATATTTCTGAAATTGAAATATAGCTGAAAATTATCGAAAAAAGTTATAGAAGCAACCATAAATAAAGCTTAATTAAAGGCTCAGCCTTAACATAATGTGGAGAAGGCTTCAGCAGGGAACACTAATGAATTTCATAGAAACATTATTGGCTGACAAGCTTAAAGAAATAAACCCTACACTGGAAGTTTTCGGTTCAGACAGAAAAGTGCTTCAAATAGCATGCCAAGACTTAACGAATTATCTCAAATTCCACTGGAACCTTGTTGGAAGAGAGGCAAACGAATGCGAAATAGTGGAGAATCTGGAAAAATTTTTCAACGAAAACCCAAACGAGTTGCAGGAATTCTTGGACATCTGGACAAAGATATGGTTCAAAAAATGGAAGGAAAGGGTAAAACTGCTTATAGGCAACGAAAACTCTAACAGGTGGGACAGGGTTACAAAAATTCTTGCTAATGCAGAACCCCTATGGAGGAGACTTCCAAATCGCCAAGAAATGCAAGAAGTGGTAATCTACACGCTTATAAAGAATGGAGAAATCTGCGGCACATCAATCTTGGCGGAGAACCTTCTAAAAATGGAGCTTGGCGAGAAAAAGGGAAACTACACAAGCGAAGAAGAGCAAGCAGTGCGCATAGTCAACACTTCTTTAAGAAAAGCAAGAGAGCTTGCCAGAAGCAAGGGTCCATTAATTTACGTCAAAATTGACAAGGGCTATTATAGAACCGAATCCGTATAAAGGAAAAAGTCTTTTAACGTAGTCTTTCTCTGTGAAGATTTCTTGTTCGCCAAGAATAGGTTTTAATGGTTGTTGTTTTTCCATAACCGCAAGCCGCGCATTGTTTCTTTGCTACGTTGTAAGCTCTTCTTCCACACCGTCTACAACGGATGTGGAGGGTTTTTCCAGCCCGTTTTCCAAAGGATGGTGTTCCCTTTCCCAAAGTTTTCACCTAGGCGGTGGCGAAATCAGAACCACGTTATCTCCTCGAACTATTATTAAACCAAGTTTTTTCACGTTCTCAGCGTTTGTAGTGTCTTCTGTCTCTTCCAAAACAAGGTTTAGATGTTGGTCAAAGCCTTTCAGTCTCCCCCTAAGGCTTTTTCCACCCTTAAGGCGCACGAGAACTATTTTTCCAAGGTTTTGTTCAAGAATTTCTGTTGTCATTTCGCTCATTTTGGAACCCCAATTAGACTTTATGCTTTTTATACTTAAACTTATACCATTTAAACCTATCTAAAAGGATGCAGCAGATGCCAGAAAAATATAGAAGATATTTCTTGAAGGATAAAGAGGCAAAACTCCTCTTAAACAAAATTTCAGAAAGGCTTAGGGTTGATTTAAGGCAAATTTTAAGTTCTAAAATTAAAGTAGAGATCGTAGAAACAGAATTTACTGAAATATACCTATTCAACAACAAACCAATATTAGCTAAAGTTGAAGAGAAAATCTTTCCAACCCTCGTTTTTAACGAATTTTTAAATTCCGCCGCAAAAGTTGTTGTTGACATGGGAGCAGTTCCCCACATTTGCAAAGGCGCAGATGTGATGGCGCCTGGAATAGTGCGTTTTGAAGGGAAATTTGGAAGGGGGGATTTCGTTCTCGTTGTTGATGAGAAGTATGGCAAACCTTTGGCTGTGGGCGAAGCATTATTTGGCGGAGACGAAGCCGAAAAAACTAAGCAAGGAGTCGTTGTTAAAAATGTTCACTTCACTGGCGACAAAATTTGGAATTTCATAAAGAAACTGTGAATCTGTATTTTGAATTCATAAAATGTTTTAATACCAAATTCTTATTAAGAATCCAGACGTGAAATTAGGAAACACTTAAACTGTTAAAAAGCAAAATAATAGAGTTGAGAGGAGAAGTTTGCCGGGTTTAAGCGACATATTCCGCAAGTCCAAAAAAACTGAAAAAGAAATAGAAGCCAAAGGTATTCCCGGCAAAACATACTTAAAGGCTATGCCTCTCCGCGATTTGTCAGATTTAGATTCTATTAAAAACGAGGTGAAATCTGGAAATATCCTCATTCTTAGAATAACGCCTTTAGCGAACAAAAGCATAGACGACGTCAAAAGGGCTGTTAACGAATTATGCGAGTTTGCTGAAACTGTGGGCGGAGATATTGCAAGATTAGGCGAAGAAAGAGTGGTGATATGCCCATCTGGCGTGAGGATTTGGCGAGAGAAAACGCCAGTAACAAATGAACCGATACCAACAGCAGCCTAAATTAACGGTGCAATCTCAAAGCCAATTTTTTCAAATGTCTCCTCCATGCCTTCTGTAAGTGGTCCCTTTGAACCCTTGACTATGGCTGACGTATGGGGCTCAACAATATTCATTCCAAATCCTTTCAACTTTTTCTCAATTCCCTTTGCTGCGCTTCCCGCCAACAGAGACTTAAATTTGGTGTCGAAGGCAAATGCTTTCTTGCCTTTAAGGTTAACGCTTTTTAATTTTTCAAGAAAGACTTCCATGGGTTTGGATATGCCAAAGGCATGGGTGGGTGCGCCAAAAGCCAGAAAATCATAGTCCACCAGTCTATTAACATCAATTTCATTAACTTTAACACAATCAACCTTAATCCCTCCCTTTTCCATGCCAAGAGCTAAAGCTTTGGCAACTTTTTCAGTATTGCCAAACTTCGTGTCATAAATAATTATCGCTCTTTTCATTATTCCATCACGTATTATCTTTGCGCCTATAGTAACCTAAATGTTTCCATTATTGCCGGCGCAAGCGCTTGGATTCCGCATCTCTTTTGGATGAAATTTGCCATGCTTAGGCATTTGGCTCTTTCGCCGTGGCAAACAATAACTCTTTCTGGTTTGGGCTTTAGGTTGGTTATGTAGTTGATTATTTGTCGTCTGTCTGAATGTCCGGAAAAGCCTTCAATGGATTCCACACGCAATTTGACCTTTACAATGTCCATTTTGCCTTCGCTGTTCATCATTGCAACTTCGGTTAAGCCTTTCTGCACACGCCTTCCAAGGGTGCCCTCAATTTGATAGCTAACAAATATTATTGTGTTGTTTTCGTTTTCAGCCAAGCTTTTGAAATATTCTATTACTGGCCCGCCCTCAAGCATGCCAGAAGTAGCCATAATAATGCATGGTTCACCATCAATAATGTCTTGTCTAACGTTTGGATGTTCAACAACCGTGAAATAGTCTGATTGGAAGGGGTTAACTCCATCATGCAATATGCTGTGGCGCACTTCCCTTCCCAAATATTCTGGATAAGCTGTGTGGATGGCTGTGGCCTCAGAAATCATGCCTTCAATAAAAACTGGCGCCTCCTTCATCAAACCTCGACGCATGTAACCATCAATAATAAGCATTATTTCCTGAGCCCTTCCAACAGCTGGAACAGGAATCAAAACCTTGCCTCTACGCTCCAAAGTTTCGTTTATAATAGCAGTTAAACGCTCTTCAGCCTCAACCCGCGAGGGCATGACATCATCTGCGCCGCCGTAGGTGCTTTCGGTTATTACTGTTTCAACCCTTGGAAATTCTGTTGCAGCAGCCTCCAAAAGCATGGTTCTTCCATATTTGTAATCGCCAGTATAGACAATGTTATGTAAACCTTCGCCTATGTGCAAGTGAGCCATAGAAGAGCCGAGAATGTGCCCAGCATTGTGAAGGGTTAGGCGAATGTCTGGAGCAATGTCGGTTACAACGCCATAGCGAAGTGGAATCGTATGCAAAACGCATTCGCGGACATCCTTCTGGTCGTAAGGTGCTATAATGCCCTGTTTGCTGGCTACATCCAAATAATCCAACTGAAGCAAAGTCATCAAGTTTGAAGTTGGAGAAGAACAGTAAACCGGACCATCATAACCATACTTATAAAGGAAAGGCACAAGGCCACAATGGTCAAGATGCGCATGGGTTATAACAACAGCATCCAAAGAATCAAGCTCAAAAACTGGATCGTCAAACCTTGGAAAAGCCTCAAAAGGTCTGGAGGAGCCAGGGTTTATTCCACAATCCAAAAGTACACTGCTTTCCCTTGTCTGGACAAGAAAGGCTGAGCGTCCAACCTCTTGGACTCCGCCTAAAGCTGTAATTCTAATGTCTCCAACCTCGTAAATTTTTGGTCTAAAGATTCTCTCGCCTACAGTTCGAAGGATTTGCTCTCTTTCCTTGCTTTCAGAATGCAGATAATGGCGCATGTGAGCCACAATCTTTGACCGCAGTGGAGGGCTTCGCAGAACGTGGGGGCGCCACTTAGTGCGCCTAATAATTTCCTGCAAAACTGCCCCGTTCTTTCCAATGACCAGTCCAGGCTTTTTTGCTTCAATTATTATTTCTCCGAGGCTTGGGTCAAAATTTATGTCTGTAACTTCAGCTTCGGCGGGTATTATTTCCCTTGCAATTCTTTCAGCCTCATTTTCTTGAAGCCTTACGGATGGGTCTGAGCGCACAACAATTCTTTTTCTTATGATGCTGACTATGTCGGCTATGGTGCTGCTTTGTTCGACAAGTATTTCTGGTCTTTTAGTGTAAACTGCGAGGGCTGGTCCTTCATATTCTATTCTTGTCACTTCAGCCTCTTTTGGCACATGCTCTAGAATATAATGGCTTATTTCCACCTTATCCTTTTCAGTGTTAGGCGTCACGATTTTAACTTCCCTTAATCTGTTAGAAGTTTTTCTTTCTCCTTATCACCTAATTCGCGATAACCTTTCTCATCTATTACTGCAACATTAAAACTGTCGCCGCTTGCCGCATCCCGCTTCATAGCCGAACTAACAGCCTTAACAATTATTGGCAAAAGTTCAGCCACAGACATGTCCTCCTTATACTTGTCTTCTAAGACACCATAAGCTATTGGCGAACCAGAACCAGTGGCAACACATTTCTCTTCTGTTAAACTTCCAAAGGGATCTAAGGAATAAACGTGAGGTCCGGTGTCATCCACGCCGCCCACAAGAACTTGCGTAAGCAGAGGCGCATAGCGTGATGAAAACAGAAGGTTTGCCACCAACCTTGCAGCAGAACTTACTGGTAAGGGTCTACCCATGCTAATTTTGTATAGCTGCGCATTCGCCGTTAAAATATCAACAGTCCTCTGCGCATCAGCCACAGACCCAGAAATGGTCATGGCTAAATGATCGTCTATTTTATATACTTTTTTCCCATGCTTATGAGCCACATAAAAACCCATGGTTACGCGGGTGTCTGAGGCTAGTATAACGCCGTCTTTGCATACGACGCCTATGGTTGTTGTCCCCTTTAGCATCAATTGATTGGCTATATCTTTATGTGCCATTCTAATTTCCCCTAAAACCTAAATATATCGCGGTTTTACTTCGCTAGGAAGTAGCATCATTTAATCATAACCATGACATTTATTAACATTGCGGTTTAGAAAAGGCAAGACTTAAACATGAAAACCGAGAAACATAATGAAGGTTAAAGCCATAAATGTGGTTGGTTTGACTTTAAAACACCATCGCATGCAACTTCCAAGGGAAGTAGTTGTAGGAAACGGCACAATAGAATGTGCAGCCGACATTTCAAAAAAGTTAGGATTCACAAAATCAGCACTAATAATTGCTGGCGCTAAAACATACGACATTGCAGGAAAAACCGTAAAAGGACTCCTTGAAAAGGATGGAATAAAAGTTGACACATTCCTTGTAGAATCTGCCACAGTCAAGGATTTAGAAGTTGTTGAAGAAAAAATAAAGGCTTTAAAGCCTCAAGTTGTTTTTGGGGTCGGCGGAGGCACAAAAATAGATGTCGCAAAATTAAGCTCCGCAAGACAAGAAATACCATTCATTAGCGTTCCAACAACAGCATCCCACGACGGAATTGCAAGCCCCCTATCCTCAGTGAAAGGCTTAGAAAAGCCCTATTCCGTCTTAGCTCAAGCACCAATAGCCATCATAGCCGACACAGACATAATAATGCAGGCGCCTTGGCGCTTCGCCATAAGCGGCTGCGGAGACGTAATTGCAAAATTAACAGCCGTAAGAGATTGGAGACTGGCGTACAAAGAAAATGATGAGTATTATGGAAGTTATGCTGCAAGCCTCGCCTTAATGAGTGCAAAACTCGTGATGCAAAACGCAGACCTAATAAAATCAAAAAACGAGGAAGGTTTACGGGTTTTAATAGAAGCCCTAATAAGCTGTGGAGTTTCAATGAGCATCGCCGGAAGCAGCCGCCCCTGCAGCGGTTCAGAACACCTCTTCAGCCACGCCCTCGATATTACAGCCACCAAGCATGCCATGCACGGAGAACAATGCGGAGTGGGCACAATAATGATGGCTTACCTTCACAAGATAAACTGGAAAGGCGTTAAGAAGACACTGAAAAAGCTGGGCGCACCAACAAACGCTGAAGAGCTTGGAGTGGAAAAGGAAGATATTGTGAAAGCTTTGGAGATAGCTGCATCCATAAGACCAGAAAGATATACGATTTTGAGCAAGCTTAAATGGAAACGGGAAAATTTTGAAAAACTTGCAAAAATTACGGAGGTTATATGAGCTTTTATTGTTTGGCTTCGGTTTTTGGTTGCGCCTTAAAGGTTTCTGTGAATTTTACCATTGTTATTTTTGGGAAAAACCTTTGTATGTCCATGGCTATGCCCCTTTTGGCTACTTGTATTCCCTCCAAGTAGAAGGCTTCTTCTGGCATTTCTATGCTAACAATTTTTTGCCTAACCAAAAACTTGAACTTGTCAGCTTCCACGGCGGGTATTCTACGGTGAATAAGGGCAGCAATTTTCTCGTTTAATGTTTCAAGCTTTTTCTGAACCGTAACCTCATAAACCAGTGTTTTTCCAGCCAATGGCGGATTAAAATCTAAAAGGACTCTTCCAGCGCCAACAGCCCTTACAATTGCCATTTTTCCCTCATATTCCAGTCGCATTCCAAGGGTTGGAGTTATGCCTTTAGCTGTCAAATGCCTCAAGGGAACACGCCTAACCTTTTCTGAATCTCGGGGTCCAAAGGCTTTTTCCGGTGGAATCTCCACGGAACTTGTTTTTCCAATCTCCATTGTTGTTAGGCTTTCATCCAAAGCTTTGAGAACCCATCCTTCGCCGATTACTACAAGTTTTGGCTCGTAAATTTCGCCTTCCTTGTATAAGCGCTCTTTTTTGGCTGTCTCCTCTATTGTTGTGTCGAAAACTTCGCCTGTCTCCTTAACCTTGGCAACATAATCGATTAGTATGAAGTCGCCTTTTTGCAAAGCCATTTTGGCACCGTCTTATTGGATATTTGCCAAACTAAGCCCAAAGCCTCAATAAAAGCTTTATCTCATTAAATTCCATTGAACAGTCATATCAAAAGATTTCAGCTATTCAATCAAGGTGTGGAATTGTGGCGAACGCAAAGCCATTTGAAAAAGATGCGCTCTACAGAGAATGTCTGAAAAGAATAGAGGAAAATGTTAAGGGAAAACCGTTAAAAGAGAAAATGCGCATTGCATGCAAAATTTTGAAGGCTGAAATTCCCTACTATTTCTGGGTTGGATTTTACTTTCCAAGAGAGAATTATTTAGAACTGGGACCCTCGGAGGGACCGCCAGCATGCGCCCAAATAGCATATACTGGTGTTTGCGGGAAATGTGCTCGAAGCGGCAAGACTATAATTGTGCCGAACGTCCACGAGTTTCCAGGACATATTGTTTGCGACCCTAGGTCTAAGTCTGAAATCGCCGTTCCAGTCTTTAATGAAAAAGGCGCTGTTGTAGCTGTGCTTGACGTAGACAGTGAAAAGTATGGAAGTTTCGACGAGAAAGATAAAGAGTGGCTTGAAAGAATAGCGAAAATCTTAACAACCTCCAAGTAAACGGTAAAAGTTACCTTGAAGGAGACATGAATGAAAACAAAGCCTACCAGTGCAAGAAGCATTTACACGTCCATTCTTTTCCTTGGAATAGTTAGTCTTCTGGGAGATGTTATTTATGAAGGTTCACGAGGGCTTGTGCCCGCTTATCTGGCTTTTTTGGGCGCTTCAGCCTTCATCATAGTCTTTGTTGGGCGGTTTGGGGAGTTTTTAGGCTATGCCTTAAGGCTTGTAAGCGGAGCGCTCGCCGACATCACTAAGGCTTATTGGGCTTTCATATTTCTGGGATATGGCCTGATAGTGGCTGTTCCGCTCTTGGGCTTTACAAGTCTCTGGTGGATAGCAATAATCCTCGTTTTACTTGAACGCATTGGAAAAGCAATTAGATCGCCGGCCAGAGACGCTGTGCTATCCATCGTTAGCAAGGGTGTTGGAGCTGGAAAAGCCTTTGGAATTCATGAACTTTTAGACCAGATAGGCGCAATTTTGGGTCCCCTCGTTGTCGCAGCTTTAATGTTTTACAGCGGAAACAATTACAGCCAAACCTTTGGTTTCTTGCTTGTGCCATTTCTTATGCTAATGGCTTTTCTAGTCTTCACTTATGGGAAAGTCGGCTTGGGTGAGCCAACTGAAGTGGGAAAAAGACAAGAAAAGGGCAATAGACTTGGAAAAGCCTTTTACATTTACACCTCTGCCGTCTTGTTGAACACGCTGGGGCTTATTCCATATGAGCTTATACTTCTTAAAGCTTCAGCAATTCTTCAACCAGCAAACCAGCAGTGGATTGTTCCCCTCATATACATGCTAATACAAGGAATCGACGCGCCGACAGCCCTTTTTGCGGGATATTCCTATGACAAGTATAAAATCAAGGTTTTAGCCTTGCCTTTCATCCTTTCAATTTTTCCAACATTATTTGCAATGATAAATGCGGACTTAACAGCCCTGATCACCGCCGCATTGTTTTTTGGTCTAGTTTTGGGAATGCAAGAGTCCGTTTACCGTGCAGCAGTTTCACAGCTTACGCCGGTTTCTTCACGGGGCACCGCCTACGGACTATTCAATGTTGCTTATGGTGTCGGTGAACTTATCAGCGGTGGAATATTCGGGTTATTCTTATACTTGAAAATCTCGTTCCTTTTCGTGGCTTTTTATGCGGTCATAACTCAAATTTTTGCGACTGTTCTTTTGTTGAAGGCTATAAGGGAATGAAAAGCCTTTATAGAAGAGATGTTTAACATGCAGAACAAAACGGAATAAGCCATGAGTGTTCAAGATTTCTTTGAATATTTAGAGTCTCAAACGCTGTTTGGAGTTAGCCTATCCACTATTATTTGGATAATAGCCATTGGCGTTGTGGCGCTCATTTTGGAAAGGGTTATAACGAGATATTTGCGAAAGTTTGCTAAGCGAGCGCATTTGGCGCCTTATGTTGCAAATAGCATGGTTTTGACTTTTAGAATATTAATATTGATTGGAGCCACATTAGCCTTATTCAGAGTTGGCGGGTTACCATCCGAATGGATTGTAGCCTTATCCGCCCTAGGAGGCACAGCTGTTGGTTTCGCGTCAACTCGGACTATTGGAAATTTTATAGCTGGACTTTACTTGTTCGCTACAAGACCTTTCAAGGTTGGCGATTATGTTCGTATAGGAACTGTGGAAGGAATAGTTCAAGAAATCACAATCAACTACACAAAAATCCTCACGATAGGAAACAATGTTGTCTCAATAAGCAACCTTCAAATCATGGATAGAGATATAACCAACTACTCCTACGAAAGCGAAGAACACTTAAGCCTTTACTGTTACACCTTCGAAGTAGGTTTCGACCATAGCGTTTCTAGTACTAAAATGGCGGAAATCTTTAACGAAGTTTTTGAAAGATACTTGCATATGCTTCCTAAAAAGCCAAAGTATATGCTCGTTAGGTCGGGTGCTTTTGAAAGGGTTTACATGGTTTATTTGTATGTTGAGCATCCCGAAGACATTTTTGTTTTGAGACCCCAAATTGTGGAAGAAGTGTTCAAACGCTGGGACATGGAAAGAGAAAAGGCTAAAGGAAAAGCATAGTTTATGTATAGACAAACGGTAATAAGGCTCTTTTAGCATTGTTATGAATGGAGTAATGCCGAAAATTATGGATTCTAACACAAAAAGAATAGCAAAACAACGCATACAAACCCTTTTCCGCTTAGCAAAAGAAACCATCCACGAAGACCCAGCCTTAGCACAACGTTACGTAGACTTAGCCAGAAAAATAGCCATGGCAGCCAAAGTTCGCCTACCAAGGGAGTATAGACGCCAAGTTTGTAGGCACTGCAAAAGCTTTATTCTTCCAGGAGTTAATTCCCGTGTGCGAATAAAAAAACGAAGAGAGCCTCACGTGGTGATTACCTGTTTAAACTGTGGCGAACACATGCGCATACCGTTAAAAACTAAGAAGGAGCAAGATAATTTTGAGTAAACTAACTTTTCGAATGAAGCGCCGAATTAAGCGCAGATTAAGCGGAGAAAAACCCACCATATGGGTTGGTAAAAGCGGAGCTTCGAAAGAGCTTTTAAAAGAAATTGAGAAGCAATTGGAAAAGAATGAGATGGTTAAGGTTAAAGTTTTAAAAAGCGCCCTCGAAGGAAATAAGGCAAAAGAAATAGCTTCAAGAATTGCTGAACAAACAGAAGCATCCTTGGTTGAGGTTAGAGGACACACGTTCATGCTTTATAAGCGCCGCAGAAAGTGAAAGCCTTTATATGAGGCTTCATGATTTACTGAAGGAAAAGCCGAGAGGATAAGCAATTTGAAAACGCCCCACGATGTTCCAGCATCAAAATTCATCGAAAAACTAGCTAAGTATCTAAAGGAAAATGTGGACGAGGTAAGTCCGCCAAACTGGGCTAATATTGTAAAGACCGGCTCGCATGTTCAGAGGCAGCCTCAAAACTCCGACTGGTGGTATGTTCGCTGTGCCTCACTGCTGCGGAAAATTTACATTCACGGACCCATTGGCTTGGAAAAGCTGAGGGCTGAATATGGTGGAAGAAAAGATTTTGGCGTCAAACCGGAACATGCAGTTAAAGCTGGCGGCGCAATAATAAGGAAGGCTTTACAACAGTTGGAATCGGCGGGTTTGATTGAAACCGCAAAGCCTCAGGGAAGAAGAATGACGAAGGAAGGGAGAAAACTTCTGCAAGAAATAGCCGAAGATGTTGGCAAGGAGCTGGTGAAGGCGATTCCAGAATTAGAGAAATACCAAAAAGGGTGAGTGAAATGTCTGCGGACGAAAATGAGTTGGAAGAGCTTAGAAGAAGAAAACTTTTAGCCTTACAGCAGAAATTGGCTGAAGAGCAACGACAAGCGCAGATAGAACAGCAAAAACAGGCTTTGCTTAGAAAAATACTAACGCCAGATGCCAGACAAAGGCTTACAAACCTTAAAATGGTTAGACCAGAATTCACAGAACAATTGGAACTTCAGCTAATCCAACTAGCGCAGCAAGGAAGACTTCCCATACCCTTAACGGATGCTCAATTAAAGGAAATACTCATCCAACTTCAAAGTCAAAGACGTGAACCACGTATAAGAAGGATATAAACATGGCAAGAAACAAACCTACAGCAAAAAAACGGCGACTAGCAAAGGCAGGAAAACAAAAGAAGGCTGTTCCAACATGGGTTATAGCGAAAACTGCTGGAAAATTTAGGACGCATCCAAAGAGGAGAATGTGGAGAATCAGAAAAATAAAGGCTTAGAAGGAATAGCTCATGGAAGAAGAAAAAATTGAGGAAGAACCAATCGAAGAGGAAAAAGAAGAGTTAGCGGAAACAGAAGAAGAAGCAAAAACCGAAGAAACAACAGAGGAAGAAAGAGGGGAAAAAGTTGAGGAAACCGCTGAAACAACAATAGCAGAAGAAGAGATGCCGCCACCATCAAAAGAGGAAGAGGCTAAACAACCACCGCGGGAAGAAAGGCCTGAAGAAGAAATTGTTGAAGAAAGGATTTACACAATTCCATTGGGTAGAGCGTGGATTGGTCCGCAGAGGAAGAGGGCGCCTCGAGCCATGCGCATTATTAAGAGTTTTTTGATTAAGCATATGAAACTTGAGAAGAGAGAGGAAGGGGAGGAGGAAGAAGCGCCTAAAAGGCTTATCATTAGTAATGAAGTTAATGAAAAGATTTGGAGCAGAGGCATAGAGAAGCCTCCGAGGAAGGTTAGGGTTAGGGCTGCAAAAGATAAAGAAGGCAACGTAACGGTTTATTTGGCTGAAGGAGACTAGTCATCGGCGTTTTGTGTGTGCAAAATTGTAAAATCCTTTAAACCAATTTCCGTTGAAATTACAACTATGAAAACTAGCTTTGTAGACAAAAAATTTGGGATAACCCTTATTCTAATTTTCATCATTTTCGTTGCAGCAGTCGGATATTTTTTATTAATTAGTCAAAAGCGGAAGAGTTGGGCGTTTTGTGCCTATCAGCCTTTGGGAACGAGACAATGCAACATAACTGAGATTATTTCGGATTTAATGTTGATTAAAGGAATGGGGTTTGATGGTGTTAAGATATTTTATGAAGATATTGTAGACAGCGGGATTGTTGAGCCTCTTCTTAACTATACGAAAATGATTGGGTTAAAGGTGATATTTGCAACTCATGCCACATACTGGGGACATAAATATTCCACCATCGATTTTCCAAACGAGACAATAATCAACAATTACAAGAGAGAATTGGGCGCAATTTGTGGAAATATCACCGCACACCAGTACGACCATGTTCCATTTATGGCAGTCCTCTATCCAATACCATTTAACCAAAAATGGGAAGATATCAATGAAAAGTTAAACTCTACGGATTACAAAGAAGCTTTAATAGAAATTGTGGATTATATCAAGAGTTTTGGGTTAAAAGTGTCTATGGATACTGAAGGCAACCCCAACGATTTTCCAGTTCCATATATTCCAAACGCGGACCTTTATGGAATAATGCCCTTCAGTCCGCAATGGAACTATATGAATACAACATACATCGAATTGTGGGCAGCATATTTCAAACAAACCGGAAAACAGGTTTATATGAGTGAGTATGGCTTCAGAACATGGCGATCCGGTGATCCCTGTCAATGGGACTTTGGAATGGTATCAAACGAGACCATTAAAGCCAAACAGGTTAGGGAATTTGTAGAATATTGTAGAAAAAATTTTGAATTCTTCACATACGTACTATTATTTGACAACAATGAGGGTGGCTGGGGTTTAGCGGAAAAGGATACGCGAATTTTGAGGGAAAGTGGAATAGCAATGCTTGAAGCTCTCCAAAACTAGCATACATAATTATGAGATGATGAAGACAAAATGAATTAAAAGCTAAACATATAAGTTTCATTGTTAAATAGTTGTGAGATAAAATAAAAGCAATCGACATGAAGAGGATAAAAATGCCAGAAAACGGCAGTTGGCGAACATTAATCAAATACGATTTAGCGGAAGGAGAATAGTCCTTGGCGGTTTACCTTTCCAGCCTTTTTGGAAGCCCAAGCATAGGCGTATACTCCCTTGCCACAGATAAGGTGGTGATAATTCCAAAGTTGATTCCAATTAAAAAGGCTGAAAGGATTGAAAATTGGCTTAAAGTAAAACTTATCCACACGACAATTGGCGGTTCAGTTCTTGTTGGAGCGCTTGCATGTGCAAACTCTAATGGGATTTTGCTTCCCCATTTCGTTAGGGAAGAAGAGCTTGCCATAATAAAGGCTGTTTTTGAAGGAAACATAACGGTGATGGAGACAAAGAAAACAGCCTATGGAAACATGGTTTTAGCAAACGATTACGGCGCCATAGTAGACCCAAGACTAAAGAGTGCGGAAATTAAGAAAATTTCTGAAACCCTCGGTGTTGAAGCCGTGCCTGGCGAAATCGCTGGTTTACCTTATGTTGGGTCTTTGGCTTTCGCCACAAACAAAGGAGTTCTAGCCCATCCCATGTTGAAGGATTCTGAACGAAAACTTTTGGAAGACGTTTTAAAGGTTCCAGTGGATGTAGGCACTGTTAATTGTGGCATTCCATATGTGGGCACTGGTTTGATTGGCAACAAATATGCGGCTGTTGCTGGTTCCTTAACAACTGGACCCGAGATGTTTATAATTGGGAATGCCTTGGATGTTGTGAAAGAGGATGATTAAAGTGAAAGTTTTCAGAGTTACGGGCGAAATTCGAAAGCCAAATTTGCAATCGCCTTTCAAGAAGGAAGTTGTAGCCGTGAAGCCAGAGCATGCTGTGGAAAGGGTTTATGCAGAATTGGGCAGCAAACATAGGGCTAAACGTTTCCAAATAAAAATCCTAAACGTTGAAGAAGTTCCAGTTGATGAAATAGAAAGTCCGCTTTTAAGAAAACTTGTTTTGGGAGAAGAGGAAGTTGGCAAGCAAAAGTGAAGAAGAACTCCGCAAACTAAGCGTTGAAATCCGCTTCCTAGAACAGACAGCAGAAACCATACAGTCCAGAATAAACGCAGTAAACGCCGTCATAACAGACCTAACATACGCAAGCATGACCTTGGAAGGGTTAGAGAAAGAAAAGGAAAACACGGAACTCCTCGTCCCAATAGGCGGCAACTCCTACATAAAAGCAAGACTTGAAAACCCAGACAAAGTAATTGTTGGAATGGGCGCTGGAATTTCCCTAGAAAAAACACTTCAAGAGGCAAAAGAAATCATAAAAAAACGTTTAGAAAATTTGGAGAAAACAAGAAATTCTCTTCAGCAGCAGCTCGCCCAAGTAGCTGAAAGAATGGAAGAGGATAGAGAAAAATTTGAAGCCTTAATAGCAGAGTTAAGGGAGAGGAAAGCTTCAGAAAATGTTTGAAAAACTCAAATCTGGACTAAAAGGACTCGTAAATAAAGTTACAACAACAGAGCTCAAAGCTGAAAACCTCCGCCCGCTTCTTTCAGAATTCAAAATAAGCCTCGTGGAAAATGATGTTGCTTATCCAGTGGCTGAAAGAATATGCAATGAAATGGAAAAACGCTTAGACGGTGTCCAAGTAAAACGATTGGAAGACCGCAGAAAAATAGTGGAGAAAAACCTCAAAGAAGTCCTTTTGGAGACCATGCTAACAAATAATAAAATTGATTTGTTAAGGGCTGTTGAGGAAAAACGCAAGAAAGGCGAACCCTTCGTCATAGTTTTCGTCGGCATAAACGGTACAGGAAAAACCACAACCATAGCCAAAGTCGCCAAATTCCTAAACAAGAAAGGCTATTCGGTTGTGTTAGCATGCAGCGACACTTACAGGGCTGGTTCAATAGAGCAGTTAGAGGAACATGCAAAACGTTTAGAAATGCGAATGATTAGGCACAAATATGGCTCAGACCCCGCCGCTGTGGCATATGATACCATAAACCACGCAAAAGCCCACGGAATAAACGTGGTTTTGATAGATACGGCTGGAAGAATGCAAACAAACAGAAACCTAATGGACGAACTGGCAAAAATCAAACGTATCGCAAACCCAGACCTAACAATACTAACAGTGGATTCCTTAACGGGCAATGATGCAGTCATGCAGGCAGAAGAGTTTCACAAAAGTGTTGGGATAGACGCAACAATACTGACAAAAGTTGACGCAGACATCAAAGGAGGCTCAGCCCTAAGCGTAACCTACGTAACCAAAAAACCTATCCTCTTCATTGGAACTGGACAAAAATATGACGATTTAGAAGAGTTTAACCCAGAAAAATTTGTCCAAATGATAATGAAATAGCTTACAACGCCTTTTAGTTATTTTTCCAATAGTTTTAACAGTATCGCCTTTGCTGAATAAAGCCTGTTTTCGCTTTGTTCGTAAATTATGGATTTTGGACTTTCTATTACGTCTGGGCTTATTTCGTATCCTCTGTGGATTGGCATGTCGTGCATTATGTAGGCTTTGCTTTCTTTTAATAGCTCCATGTTTATTTGGTATGGCATCATAATTTTGATGCGCTTCTCCTTTTCCGCAGCATATTTTGGGTCGAGGAAAAATTCCATATCAACCCAAGTGTCTGTGTAAACAAAATCCGCATCCTTCACAGCCTTTTTAACGTCTAAAGTTGTTTCCCAAAGCCCACTTTTCTTCGCATTTTCTAAAAGCTCTTCATCCCTTGATGGCTCGTTAAATATGGGCGTTACAGTGGTTATTTTTACTCCAGTTTTTGTGCACCCCTCAATAAGCGAGTTGCAAACGTTGTTGTGGGCTCCTATGTAAACGAGTTTAACACCTTTTAACTTGCCTTTCTTCTCTTTTATGGTCATTAAGTCGGCTATGGCTTGGCTTGGATGATATTTCTCATCACATCCGTTGATTACTGGAACATGGGAAGCCTTAGCCATAACTTGCAAATCAGCATTTCTTAGCAATCTTGCCATTATGCAATCCACATTACGAGACAAATACTGCGTCTCATCGTAAACATCAGCCAAAGTGAAGTTTGATGTTCTCCAATCAATGTATAGGGCATGTCCACCAAGCTGGGTCATCGCCACCTCAAAAGAAACCCTTGTCCGCGTGGAGGTCTTCTGAAAAATCATAGCCAAAGATTTGCCAGCTAAAGCATTTTTGTATTTTTCAGGGTTATGCTTAACTTCTATAGCCTTATCGATTATTGCTGTTAATTGTTGACCAGACAATTCTTTAAAATTGATTAGGTGCATTTTAGCTGCCTCTTTAAACTTTTAAGGCTTCAACTGATTTTAACTGTTATAAGCTTTATGGAAACCTTTTTCTTAACATTCACTATCCTAATCATGGAAGCCCAATGACAATTCTAATAGTCGCCTCAAACAAAGATGTGGCAAGCTTAAACATTAAAAAGCAAATTCTGAACCACTACAATTTTGATGGAGTTACTGAAAATTTTCAGGAAAATCCAATTTATATAGCCGAAATAGGTGGCAGAGAAGCCAAACTCGTAACGTTAAATGAAGAATTAGTAAGCGCACAAAACATAACTGATTTCTTTAAGGATTTAGAACTTGTGGTTTTCATTTCTAGGCATAGCAGCGAAAGCGGTACCCCAACCCTTTCTGTACACACGCCTGGCAATTTGGGCGAAGCAGAACTGGGCGGACTTCCAAGAAAGGTTTCTGTTTCTCCGGCAAACGCCATGAGAAACGCCTTAAAGGCGTTAAAACAGTTTAGGGATGCATTACGTTTAGACTATGAGGTTTGTTATGAATGCACCCACCATGGACCATCATTAAACGTTCCAGCCATGTTCGTGGAGTTAGGAAGTTCACCAAAACAGTGGAACGATTTGAAGGCAGCTGAAGCCGTCGCCCACGCAGCAATAAAAGCCATATCCACTTTCGGCAAGGCTGAGGCTAAAGCCGTTCTTGGTATAGGTGGACCCCACTATAACTCGAAATTCACAAGAATGGCATTAGAGAATGAAACAGCTTTTGGTCACATGATTCCAAAATATGCCATTCCATATGTGGATACAGAGATTTTAAGGCAATGCGTGCAAAAAACACTAGAAAAAGTTGAACATGCAATTTTGGATTGGAAGGGAATAAAAGGCGAACACAAACCAAAGCTTGTTGAGATTCTCCAAGAAATAAGGCTTCCAATCCAAAAAGTTTAACTCAAAAATTACATGGCTCGTCTCAATGTGGAAGAGAAAAGTTAATAGAAAGGGTTTAAACACTTTATCAAAGTTATAGCAACGTTTATTATGTTAAAGTTGAAATGTTGAGAGTGCGATTAAGATGGGCTTAAGGTCATTCCTATCCCAAGCTGCAAGAACATTAAAGCTTGCCGTAAAACCAGGAAAAAGCGAGGTTTGGCTATCATTGAAAATATGCTTCTTGGGCATAGGCGCCATTGGAATAATAGGATTCGTCATAAAACTGTTATCATCAATTCTGCAACCAGGCGGAACCACAGCCACTTAAGAAGGAGAAATTATGGCGAAAAGTGAAGAGTTTCCCACCAAAATTTTTGCTGTAAAAACCACAACCGGACAAGAGCGGAATGTAGCAAAATTGATCACAGCAAGAATTGAAATGAACAACATACCGATAAAGGCTATTCTCGTCCCAGAAACCTTAAGAGGATACGTTTTCGTGGAAGCAGAGGGCCCCCACTTTGTAGAACAAGCCATAGCTGGCATAAGGCATGTGCGCTCAAGGGTTCCGGGAGTCGTAAGCTTTTCAGAAATTGAAAGATACATTGTTAGAAAACCAGTGATTGAAGAGTTAAGCGAAAATGACATAGTAGAAGTGACAGGCGGACCATTCAAGGGAATGCGGGCAAAAATAACACGCATAGACAAGAGCAAAGCGGAAGTAACCCTTGAGCTTTTGGAGGCAACATTTACCTTACCAATAACTGTGCATTCTGATTATGTTAAGCTTGTGGAGAAAACAAAAACTGAAAGCGGTGAAAAGTAATGGCTGAGAAAAAAATTGTGGAATTACTTGTAAGCGGAGGACAAGCAACAGCAGGTCCACCATTAGGTCCGGCTTTGGGTCCTTTAGGCGTTAATGTCATGATGATCGTTAACAAGATTAATGAGCTTACGAAGGATTATGCTGGAATGAAAGTTCCAGTGAAGGTTTCTGTTGACCCAGAAACAAAGGAGTTTGAAGTAAGCGTTGGAACGCCAACCATGTCCGCCTTAATTGTTAGCGAATTAAAAATAGAGAAGGGTTCCGGAACGCCAAGCACACAAAAAGTTGGAAACTTGACCTTGGAACAAGTTATACGTATAGCAAAGATTAAACGGCCAGAGCTTTTGGCAAAAACTCTAAAAGCAGCAGCAAAAGAAGTCTTGGGAAGTTGCGTCAGCATGGGCGTAACAGTGGAAGGCAAAGACCCCCGAGAAGTACAAAGGGAAATTGATGAAGGAAAGCATGACGAATTATTCAGTAAAGAATAAAGGATGAGAATATTTTTATAATCCCATACTATTCCCTCATTGGCACGAGGCCCCAAAAATGCCACTAGACCAAAAAACAATACTCAATGCGGTTAAAGAAGCGAAAGAGAAATCCAAAAAAAGAAACTTTAACCAATCCATAGAGCTAATCCTAAGCCTAAAGGACATTGACATGAAATCGCCAGAAGGCAAAATCCAAGAAATCATAGAACTGCCCTACTCGCCAGAAAAAACAAACAAAATATGTGTTATAGCCACAGGAGAATTAGCCCTAAAAGCTAGAAAAGCCAACGCAGACCTCGTCATTGAAAGAGCTGAGCTTGAGGGATTGGCTGGAAACAAAAGGGAACTGCGGAAAATTGCTAATAATTATGATTTCTTTATTGCTGAAGCCCCATTAATGCCTACTGTAGGCAAAGTTTTAGGTCCAGTTTTGGGTCCTAGGGGCAAAATGCCCATTCCAGTTCCGCCAACAGTTGACATAGCAAGTCTGATAGAGAAGCATCGAAAGACGGTCATTTTAAGAATGAGAAACCAGCCAATTTTGCAGTGTCGTGTCGGAACAGAAAATATGAAGGAAGAGGAAATAGCTGAAAATATTCAGACAATATTAAGGGCTGTGGAGGCAAAACTTAAAAGAGGAGTGAAAAACATCAAGTCTACCTACATCAAAACATCTATGGGCGAACCAGTAAAAATTAAACCGTAAAAGAGAGGAAAACCAATGCCGTCCCAACAGGTTTTGCAGGAAAAAATCGGCGAAGTGGAAGAGATAGCCCAACTAATAAAGCGATACAAGGCTATAGGAGTTGCAAGTCTCCAAAAGGTTAGAGCAAGCCAACTGCAAGAGTTCAAAAAAAATCTTTCAGACAAAGTTTACATGAGGGTAATAAAGAATACGCTGATGAGAAAAGTCATTGAAAAATGCAAAGAAAAACCGAACATTGAGAAGCTCACGGAACATTTAGCGGGCTCAAACATTTTCTTATTCACTAATTTAAACCCCTTCAAGTTGGCGTTAATTCTTGAAAAAGGAAAAGTTAGAACCACAGCGAAAGCTGGCGACATAGCAGCCTTTGACATCATAGTTCCAGCTGGAAACACTGGACAACCTCCGGGACCAATAATTAGTCAATTGAACGCTGTGGGTTTGCCAACAAGGATTGAGGCTGGAAGCGTTTGGGTTAGTAAAGACACTTTGGTGGCGAGAAAGGGCGACGTAATCGATGAAAGACTTGCAAGCGTACTATCAAAACTTGGAATAAAACCCGTTGAAGCTGGATTATCCATTAGGGTCATATATGATGATGGTTTCATAATAACCCAAGAACAGCTCAAAATAGACATAAAAGAAATCCAACAAACCATCCAAAAAGCCCAAGCAGATGCGTTCGCCCTTTCAATAAGCTGCGCCTATCCAACACCAGAAAACACTGTAACCCTTTTGCAATTGGCTCATCAAGAGGCATATGCGCTTTCAATTAATGCCGCCATCCCCACAAAGAACACGATAGTGGACTTGATTAGGAAGGCGCATATGGAAATGTTAAGTTTAAGTAGTAGACTGCCTAATTTAGAGGGAAAAACCCAACAGATTGAAAAAGGTTAAAATATTTGAATGAAGAGGTGAAAAGGTATGGAATACATTTACGCCGCCATGCTCCTTCACAAAGCTGGAAAAGAAATAAACGAAGAAAACCTCACGCAGGTTTTGACAGCAGCAGGTATAAACGTCGACGCAGTCCGAGTAAAAGCGTTAGTTGCTTCCCTAGCAGAAGTCAACATTGACGAAGCTATCAAAACCGCACCAACCATGATGGCTGCACCAGCTGTCGCTGCGCTCGCATCAACAGCGCCAGCAGCTGAACCCAAGCCAAAGGAAGAAGAGAAGAAAAAGAAGGAAGAGGAAGAAAAGGCAAAGGAAGAGGCAGCGCTAGAAGGCTTAGGAGCACTATTCGGTTAAAAAGTTAAATTTCTTTTATTTCTTAAAAGGTTGTTTAACGCTTACCTTTTAGGCTTTTCCATAAAACAAATGGTATCCATCCACAGATAATCATTAAAGTTCCTGGAAAAGCTCCGGGACGATAATTTAGCAGAAAAGCCTCAAATATAAAAAAGGATATGCCCATTCCTATGGCGGATAAAACTGCAAGCTCTTTCCCAAACTTCTTAAAAGTTTGCAAAGCTAGAAGCCCAGCGAAGAAGAAGTCGCCTAAACCCAAGGACATGTAAACTTTGCCAAATTCTGTTGCAATTTCCGGAACTGTCGGCAAAGTAATCAAAACTGGAAGTCTTAGACCCGAAACGTGGGTTGCTGCGGAAACCATGGCGCCACTAAACAAAACGAGAATTATGTCCATAAATGTGAGGGCTCCGGCGAAAAATAATGTGGTTTTCCATGTGAAAAGGCTTCCTAAATAGAGGATTATCAGAACTGCGAAGACTATTCCATACAGATTCAGCAAATATGGAAACCAGATGGGGGTTCGACTGAAAAAAATGTATAGGCTTACGAACAAGGCTGGGGGCAAAACAGCCAAATACCACCTTTCCTTTGTGCTAACCCTACTTTCTTCGTAAAGCAAGGCTAAAAAAGCGAAGCTGAATAAGCCAAAAAAGGTTGGAACTCCATAAACGACTGTATTGTTTTCAATGAAAGTGAAAAGAGTAATGGTGCTTATCAAAAAGGCGACTATGAGAAATGCCATGCAGAAAAGTTTGGCTCCAAATTTTCCAAAGCTCGAGAAGATATAGGTAAAAGTGAAGAGAAGCGTAGAATAGGCGAAGAGGAATACTATCATAACTGCCATTTGCGGAATGAAAACTATAAGCCATACAGTGATGCTAATTGCGCCTATGAGTAGTAGGGCATCCAAAAAGCCAAACTTCTTCTCTTCAAAAACGCCTTTTAGTTTTCTCTCAACCTTATCATTTAACAACATTGCTACCAACGTGACTAAGAAAAGAGTTAAGGGCATGGCAAAGTCGAAATACATACAACCTCATTAGGCGAACACACATTTAAACATTAAAAGTCGAATTGCACGTTAAAAATGGCTAAAGAAGCAATAAGCGCCTCTTCGGTTCGGACGGTTTCTGTTCCCTGCATTGGAATAGTATTAACGACAAAATCCACAATCTCATCCAAGTTTAATCCTTCCTTTTTGGCTATTTCGTATAATCCTTGCGTTGGAGCCCCAAAGGCTAAAAGAATCTTGTCAGCTTTTTTCCATCTTTCAGACAGTTTTTCGGCAACTTCCGTCAATGGAGCGCCATATTTTGATGTGGCAATGGTTAGGTCGAAGCTTCCACGTTTTAAGAGAGAACCAAAAGATTTGGGTTCTACGGTTACCGTATAACCCCAATATTCTGGTATTTCAATGCGATTTGCAAGCTCCACCTCAACACGCTTTTCAGTTTTTGTGATTTTTACTGTAACCCGTTTTTGCATGGGCAACTGCTTATTTACTAATAATGCTGGTTTTTCCACCCCGATGTCTATTAATGTGCCCTCATTTGTCTTTGATAATGTCACACCATCCCTATATTCACCCACTTTTAGATTTTTGATTTTACGGTTTATTGGATGATGTGGCGTCCGAAGGGGTGGAAGAATTCCAGCATAACGCAGTTCTGGTTTAAGTTTGAAAAGTTTTTTTCGAAGATACTGCGGTGTTTCCATGTAGGAAAGCAGTGTAGCAATCAAATTAATCTCGTTTTTCTGATTAACCTCCGCATCATCCGGATAAATTATAATTTCGTCGATTCTGAAAATTGCCGCTGTCCTCCCAATCAAACCTATCTTTGCTGTTTTCTCACGTAAATGAGGCGTGTCTGAAACAACAGAGGCGGGTATGGCTATGGAAACCTTTTTCTTTGACAAACTAACCTTCGCCTTCGCTTTTCAAAGTCGCTTTTCACAAATAAAAGCTTAAAATGCCAAATCAAAAGCATAGTATAGAACAGTGTGTTAAAATTGCCAAAAACAAACATTTTAGACAATATTGAAAGAATTAAGAAAATTGACAAAAGCGACATGCTATCTTTTTGTGTCAACTCCTCAAAACATTATGAAGAAGCGGCAAAAATTGCCAGAAAATTCTCAATTAATTATCTAAAACCCCAGAAAATTATCGTTGCTGGTATGGGTGGCTCAGCCATAGGCGGAGAACTTCTAAAAGATTGGGCAAGAGATAAGGCGCTTATTCCCATAGAGGTCGAAAGGGATTATTCTTTACCAGCCTATGCGGACAAGAATACGCTAGCTTTTGTTGTGAGCTATTCAGGAGATACCGAGGAAACATTAAGCGTTTTTCTTGACGCAATTAGGCGAGACTGCATGATTGTTTGTGTAAGCTCTGGAGGGAAACTTTTAGAGTTTGCTGAAAAATTTGGCTTGTCATTTATTCCTATTCCTTCTGGGATGCCCCCTCGCGCAGCCCTTCCATACCTTTTCATGCCATTACTCATAGCTTTAGAAAAAATCGGTTTGGTTTCAAAAGTTGGTACAGAAATTTCCGAGGCTGTTAAAATTTTGGAAAAGGTTAGTAGTGAGAATTCGCCAGAAAAACCGTCAAGCGTTAATTTTTCGAAGACTTTGGCATTAAACATTAATGGAACTGTTCCAGTTGTTTATGGTTTTGGGTTTTATCGAAGTGTTGCTCAACGTTTTAAACAACAGTTTAATGAAAACAGTAAAATCCCATCCAAATGGGAATTTTTGCCGGAGCTTAACCATAATGAAATTGTTGGTTGGGAAGAGGCAGGAAAAATGGCAGAGAATTTTTCGGCAATTTTCCTTCGAGACGGTGAAGAGCCAAAAGAGATTCGAGATAGAATTGAAGTTACAAAAGAGTTAATGTGCAAAGAAAAGGTGAAGGTTTTTGAGGTTTGGAGTGTTGGCGAAAGTAGATTGGCAAAAATGTTGTCAACCATTTCCATCGGAGACTTCACAAGCGTTTATTTGGCTTTACTGCGAAGAGTAGACCCAACGCCGGTGAAAACCATTGCCATGTTAAAGGAGAAAATGAAGCAGAGCGGAGTGAAGGAGAAAATATTAAGAGAGCTGCAAAAACTAGCAGAGAAATAAATTAAGCCCATCACTTTTTCGTGAGGAAGTCTTTGAACATTTTCTCAGCGGTTTCCAAAGAAACCATTTGTGGTGGATGTTTGAAGGCATAAGCGCAGATTGGCAAGATTGCGCCCCACATTTTATTTTCTAAGGCTATTTTCACAGCCCTTATAACATCAAGGAGAACGGAACCAGCGTTTGGTGCATCTACCGTTGAGAGTTTTAGGTCTATTTGCATGGGTGTTTTGCAGAAGTATAAGCCCCTAATCCAGAAGTAGCTGTCTCGCCTGTTTTGGAGAAAATCCACATAATCCATTGACCCAGCCACAACCTCAGCCTTATAGGGTAATGCGCCTTCAACAGACCGCGTTTTAACGGTTCTCTTCAAATCTCTCGTCCTCTCCAACGTGTCTAAGGATTCAGTGCCTCCGCCAACATCTAACTGATAAGTTTCAGTTATACGAACACCATGCATTGAAAGAAGCTTAAGCAAGGCTTTGTGTAATGTAGTTGCGCCCACTTGATCCATTAAGTCATCACCAACAAGCGGCAACTCAACATCTTCAAAACGCTTACTCCAATGGGCGTCGCTGGCAATGAACGTTGGAGTGGCATTGACAAAGGCGCAATTTGCCTTTAGAGCTTGTTCTGCATACCATTGCGAAGCTTTTGCGGCTCCGCTTGGAAGCAAGTTTAGAAGCATCTCTGCGTCTTTATCTTTCAATGTTTCTGCAACATCAACTTCCAGTTCTTTGCTAATTTTGACAACATTTTTTGTATATTCGCCAACCCCATCCAAAACTGGTCCCTTTTGCACAATAACATTAGATGGTTGAACATCAACTATTTTTGGCGCGTTATTTGGTTGTGCAAAAATGGCTTCTGAAAGGTCTTTTCCAACCTTTCGAGCGTCAATGTCGAAGGCTGCAACTATTTGGATATCCCTCGGATGAAAGCCTCCTAAAAATAGGTGTCGAAGCCCAATGCTTTCTTCTTCGTTTTCGCATTGGCTATAATATTTTAAGCCTTGGATTAGGGCAGAAGCACAGTTTCCAACTCCTGCTAAAGCAACTTTTATCTTCGGCAATTTCAAACCCCTAACTGGCATTTCCATATTTTACGACTGGTTTATAAAGTGCTATGGTGTTTATGCCTAAAATGGAGATTATCAAAATGAAAACATGGTTAGATGTGGCTGTTTTGCGCTGTCCAAATTGTGGACGCTATTATGTGGATGCTTCTTGGTATGTCATGGAAATGGAATCGGATATCCAGTGTGGAAATTGTGGAAAAGAGTTTAACAGCAAGAAAAACGCAAAAGACCGTGTAATGCTTGAATTCCAAATAGATGATGATGGAAAAATGCAAGAAGCCAAAATCCTCGAACATTTAAAAATAGAATAATAAACGCACATTAGCATCTGCAATGCAAGTTTTATATCCCCTTACCGAAACAAACTATTGAGGGGAAATTTTGGAAGCCTACATTCTCATCAGTACAGAGCCAGGAATATTATGGAAGGTTGCAGAAGCCGCCTGCAAAGTAGAAGGAGTGAAAACGGCGCATGCGGTAACGGGACAGTTTGATGTTGTGGTTTTCGTGGAATTCCAAAAGATTGACGAGCTTGGAAAAATAATTGAGAAAATTCAGCACATTAATGGTGTGCGTAGAACACAAACTTTGATAGCTTTGCCGCCAACAATCAGAGAATAGATAAGACAAAAAGTATGAAGAAGTGAGGCTTATGAGAGAAGAGTTAGAAGATTTTCTAAAGAGATTTGGTGTTTTCAAGATTGGAATTGCTGACCCAAAACATGGATTTAAAATGGCGAAAGATGGTTGCCGTCCAAGAGACGTTATAGAAAATTGTAATTCTGTTATTGTTTTTGCCCTTCATGCGGGTTTAGACTATTATACCACTTTGAATTATTACCAAAAAGGAGATGTTGAATCAAGAGTATTAAACATTTACCGTGACTGGGTTTCTCTTCAACTTACCGACTTCCTCAAAAACAAGGGCTATAATGCTGTTATTCCGCAAGGCTTCAAAAATGAAAAGGAAATGATTGCCCGCTTATCCTTTAAATTAGCCGCATATGAAGCAGGACTAGGGGTATTTGGAAGACCAAGCATCCTGATAACTCCAGAATATGGACCTAGAGTCAATCTTGGCGTTGTTCTAACAGACGCTTCCATAGAAACGGACAAACCTTTAAAAGACTTCAATCCTTGCCAGAAATGTGACACTTGTGTGAAGCTTTGCCCAATAAACGCCATAAACAGAAAAATGCCACCGCCAAAAGGATTCAACAGAACTCGATGTATTCAGTTCATACTTCAAATTAGAGATATAACAAGAAAAAGAGTGAGATATTGTGGCTACTGCTACAACTTTTGTCCAATCGGAGCGAAAATAGAGAAAACATTTTGTATGGGCAAGTGGAAAAACCTCGCCCATTTAAGTGAAAAAGAAAGGAAGAAAATCTTTCAAAGTTTAAAAATTAAACGGGAAGAAAAACAAACATTTTGAACTTATTGTAGTTTCTCAATTGGTACGTATTCTTCAATTATGTTAGATCTTTGTAGTACATCTTTCCATAATGCTAATCCCTTTTTAGTTCGCCATTTCGCTGGTGCTGGCAAACCCAAAACAACAATTTTGTCGCCTTTCTCTATTTTTTCTGCTGTTATGCACTTGCCAGTTTCCGGATGTACTGGTGTTATGATGTCTGGAGCTATTGCTGCCAGTTTTCCGTTTTTATAGGCTATTAGCACTTCGTTTTTGGCTTTAAACTCAAAAATATCGCCGGCATATTCATGAGTTCCCTTAAGTTTTATGTTTACAAATGTGAAGCCAGCTTCGGTTTTTTGTTCAACATTCTCCACCAAGCCTTCGAAGAGTTTAAAACCGTTGGTTTCCTTTAGAACAGCCTTTATGGGTTCAATTGTTGTCCTTAAAAGTTTTCCAATTTTTATAGACTTTGAGAGGCTAAGCTGGATTGGCGAAGTTTTCACCTGAGCACCTGTTAATATTCTTCTAGCAGTGTAAGCGCTTTGACCCCATTCTGCAGCCAAAACCCGTGCGATTCTTTCCGCAGCCCTCGCATCCATTGTCTCTTTAACAATGACCACGTTTTTTGCGTGGATGTCTGCAATAGCCATCGGCGTTAAGGATATGCCGTCAATAGTGTAAACCTTTAGGTGAACTTCTGGAACAGCCCTCCCAGCCCCATCCGCATCAACGACGGGAATGCCTCTTCTGGCAGCAACATCTACAGCAGCTAATGTGTTAAAGCCGCCAAGTTCTACTGGAATGGTGGCAAAAGCGGAAAAACCAGCATATTCTTCTAAAGCCTTCAAAGTTTTCACAGCCGCATCAGAATCGTATCCAATGGCGGTTGTGGCGCCTACACATGCGAAATTTACAACCCTCGCCTCTTCTGGAACATCTGAAGGGACAACAAGCCTAACAGTATAACCTTGACTCGCCAACCCGTCTGCTATGTTATAACCAGTTTCGGGGTCGCCTCCACCTCCAGCGGAAAAAATTGCAGCGCCATCCACCAAGTCGAGCAGGTCTTGATGGTTTAGGGTTCTCAAACCTTGAAACCTCCGTTTCGGATGAAAGTTTATTATTAGTAAGCCTTAAACTCTTTAAAACACTTAACCATAAAGAGGCTGCAAAGTTGACGAAAGAAACAAAAATAGCAGACAAGTTCACGGCGATTAATGAGCTAGCACGCCGAAGAGGTTTCTTTTGGCAATCCTATGAAATATATGGAGGCGCCAGCGGCTTCGTTACCTATGGACATCTTGGCGCAAGATTAAAACAAAACATTGAAAGAAAGATAAGAGAATTTTATGTTTACAAGCTTGGCATGATGGAAATTGAGTCACCGATAATTGCGCCAGAAAAGGTTTTCGAGGCTTCGGGGCATGTGGAACATTTTAAAGAACCCATGGTTGAATGCCAAAATTGTAAGAAAAAATTTAGGGCTGACCACCTAATCGCAGAAACCACAAAAATTCCCCAAACCGAAGCAGAAAAACTAAGCCTAACAGAAATAAAAAACATAATTGAAAGGCAGAAAATTCTCTGCCCAGAATGCGGCGGCACATTAAGCGAACCAAAACAGTTTCTAACAATGTTCAAAACAACTATAGGACCATATTCGGATGCTGTAGGTTATGCAAGACCAGAAGCCGCCCAAGGCATATTTGTGGAGTTTAGACGCCTCTATGAAATGGCACGAGAAAAACTGCCCTTTGGCGTAATACAGATTGGGCGTGCCTTAAGAAATGAGATTTCGCCGAGGCAAGGGCTTTTGAGGCTGAGAGAATTCACCATTGGGGATTTGGAGTTTTTCTTTGACCCAGAAGAACCAAACTGTTACCTGCTAAAGGAGGTGGAAAATGAAACCTTACAGTTGGTTTTGGCTGAGAATAGGCTAAAGGGTTCTGAGGATCTCATAACGGTTACCGTAAAAGAGGCTTTAGAGAAAGGCTATATTAAGGCTGAGTGGCAAGCGGTTTTTATGGCAATCTCAAAAAAGCTACTAATAGCTTTGGGGGTTCCAGCTGAAAAACAACGCTTCATTGAAAAACTTCCATGGGAAAGAGCCCACTATTCAGCCCAAACGTTCGACCATGAGGTTCTAGTTGAAAGGTGGGGTTGGATTGAAGTTACAGCCACAGCCCACAGAACTGATTACGATTTGAAGAGGCATACAGAATTTAGCAATCAAGACATGTATATCTTTAAAGAATATGAAAAACCATTGGAAAAGGAGCAAATAATCATAAAGCCAATAATGGGCAAATTGGGACCCGCTTTTAAGAAGGAAGCTGCAAAGGTTGCTGAAATGCTTTCTAAGGCAGACCCGAAGGAGGTGGAGAATTCCCTTAAAAAGAATGGATATTTTATGCTTGGGAAATACAAGATTTTGCCAGAACATTTGGAAATTAGACATGAAAAAGTTGTGGAGCGGGGAAGGCGCTTCATACCTCATGTTATAGAACCAACCTTTGGCTCAGACCGCCTCCTTTACGTGACTTTCGAATATGCCTATCGCGTGAAGGATGATAGGACTGTGATGAGTTTTCCAAGGGACATCGCCCCCATTCAAGTTGGCGTTTATCCGTTAGTGAGTAAGGATGGATTGCCAGAAAAAGCCATGGAATTGCATAAAATTTTGGTTAATGAAGGTTTCATAGTGGAGTATGATGAGGCTGGCTCCATTGGCAGACGCTACGCCAGAGCAGATGAAATTGGTATACCCTTAGGCATAACAGTTGACTATGAAACACTTAAGGATAACACGGTCACCATCCGAGACCGTGATTCTTGGAAACAGGTTAGAAGCAGAATTGAAGATTTGCCTGAGCTTTTGCACAAATATTTTAGATGGAAAATCAATTTTGAGGATTTGGGCAAGCCGTTTAAAGGCTAAGGTTTCGTTACCTTTTTTAACACTTCACCTTATTTAATGTAGAGGAAAATAGCCTTACTTGTGGGCGGGGAAAAATTTGGTGCTTCCAGCAGAAACCGAAGAACGAGTAAAAAGGAGAGCCTTAAGCATATGCCAAGACCACCTAAGGAAAGTTCTGGATTTAACAAGAAAAGTTCCTCAAATGGTGGACTGCTTCGTTAAAAACGACAAGGATAGGGCAAAACAACTTTTCAACGAAATTAGAAGCGGCGAAGACGATGTTGACAACGCAAGGAGACTTGTCTCGCAAGAACTTGCCGAAATAGGAGCCATCCTCCTCAGCAGAGAAGACTTCTTAAGATTTACAAACCTCACAAGCGAGATTGCGGACTTCTCAGAGGGCATAGCCTTCCGCCTAGTGGAAATTATGGAGCACAACTGGAATGTTCCCATGGACATAAAAAAGGACTTACTGAAGCTTTCAGAAACCGTTTTAGAGGCCGTGCTTAAGCTTAGAGAAACCGCCATGGTTCTCACTTACGGTTCATCTAAAGCCATGGAAAAAGCCAAGGAAGTTGAAGTTGCAGAAAGGGCAGTTGATGAGTTATACCGTGAATTAGAAATAAAACTATTAAACAGCAAACTGGACTTTCCAGCCCTAATCCTTCTAAGAGATGTTCTACAACTATTGGAAGATTCAGCGGACAAGGCTGAAGATGCAGCAGACGCCGCTAGAATCCTTTCTTTCATAATGTGAAAAGGCGAAAATTCTAATGCCTAAAAAAATTGATGTCGAATTCATTGAAAACTTCTTAATCGTTTGGAACCCCAAGGAAGGGTCTAAACTCTATAAGAAGGGCTTTTACGGAAAACCCTTAGGCATTCCAAAACCTAAAATTCCAGAATTTGAGGTCCCACTAATTTTGGATTTGATGGAAGGATTATATCTTGCCGAAAAAGGAATCATAAGCATTTATGAAGGACCAGCAAAGAAGAAAGTCGGCCTCAAAAAGTTGCGTCAAAAAGCTAGGCAATTATATGAGGAGTTTGATGAAAAGTATGCTGTTTACCGAGACTTACGTGACAATGGCTTGATTGTTACGCCTGGAATAAAGTTTGGATGCGACTTTGCCGTTTACAAGCATGGACCAGGCATTGAACATGCGCCTTACATGGTTTCTGTTAAAAGCGCTTCTTCAGAAATAACGGCGACAGAGATTGTGAAGGCTGGAAGGCTTGCAACAACTGTTCGGAAACGGTTCATAATAGCAGTGCCAGACATGGAAAAGGAGAAAATAAGATACCTAATATTCAAGTGGTTTAAAGCCTAATTCTTCTAGCTTATCTACTGATGCTGTTGTAAAATAATTTTCAGCAATTCTTCTTCCAGCGTTGGTTCGCGTGGATTTTCAACTATTCTTCCAATCTCTTTTCCATTCTTATCAAACAAAATTATCAATGGAATCTTGTCCACGTTAAACGTTTCTACTTCAGGTGGCGAAGGTGGAATCCTCCATTTTCTTTCATGACTTAACGGATCCTTCATTAAACCTCCGAACACTCTAACTTCTAAACCGGTTTTTTCGGATATGCGGGCTAAGACTGGAATGTTTGCTGCACAGTCTTTGCACCATTCTGCAGAGAAGGCAACTATGAGATATTTGTCTGCAAATTCCTTAATTCTATTTATTGCCTCTTGGTTCAATTTGTATGTATGCTTTCTCGCCAGAAATTTTTCTTTGAAAGTCTGTTTTAAGCTATCTATGTACTGGTTCACGGGTACTGTTCTTTTTCTGGTTTCTTTTAAGTCAATAATCATTTTTGTTCTTCACTTTAAGAGACGCTTTCTTGCAATTAGGGCTATTGTTGCGGCTAATGTGAACATGGCAAGTAAGGCTGGAGTCGAGAACTCTGGAACTACTAATCCTGAAAAGGTGAAGGTTAATGGACTGACTGGTGAGGAATCATCGCCAAAGCCGAAGTAAGCCACTAAACTTGTTGGTTCATACTGATAATATGTCCACCCTCGATTTCCAGGAAAGTCTGCCAATCCTGGTTCACATGAAACATAACTGATTGTTTGGTTTGAATAAATTGTAAGCGAAACCATTGAGTCGTAACCAATCTCGGGTTCAGAAGCGTATGATGAAGGCGCAAGGGATTCTACATTAAGCCAATATAGAACGTCAATGGTATGGTTGCCAGAGCCGGGTGTAATGCTTGTATAATAGCCAACCATCATTGAATATTCCCAGTCAAACCCACCGCTGTCTTTCATTGCGCTAACAACAACTACAGCATGCGGCGCTTGAGACATCGGTGAAAATGTCAACGAAAATCCTCCTAAATCAGAAGCCAGACACTGAGTTATTAACCATTCCGTATAAGACTGCAAATTGGCTTTTGCTGGTCCAGTGTATGTTACATTGGCAAAGGTTTCGTATGTGCCGGTTGAAAGATACGTGAAAGCAGTATTAAAGGCTGTGGATACACCCGGAGTAATCGAGTCCGCAATTGATGTGGCAGTTGTTGGATCAGTGTTGTTGAAAAGGTATCCTAGAAAAGATCCATCTGCTGAAAATATGGCGCTAATTGTGGTTGCATTTATTAAGTTTGGGTCATTCATGTTTACGCCACTCGTGAAGTTTACAAGCGAAGCGTCGCTGGATGCAACCATGCTTGTGATGTGCAGCTGGGCGGTTGTGCAGTTAACGGAAATAGCTACATTTTCCATTAATTGCGCTCCATTTAGCGCATAGACAACGGAAACTTGGCGACAAGCAACAGCGAATATTATTAAACATATTGAGAACAAACCAATTATGCGAAATTTCATATGTAACATGGCTCTGAAATATGGCTTATATAAGTTAATAAAACTTTTGTGATGAATAGTTGACGTTTGCTGAGAATTTAGCCAGGCATTAACGTTTGATTTATGAATTCTCCCTTTACGAACTGGTGTGGATAGATTTTTGTTGCTGTCAGTTTGCAGCCTTCTGCTATGGTTACGTCGTCGGCGACAACGGAAACAGCCTCTATCTTGGTTTGCTTTTTGGGGCTTGAGAGAACTGTTACGTGACGTCCTATAATGCTTTCTTTTATCTCCGCCTTTTCCTCAATTATAACTCTGTCCATGATGGCGGAATTTTCTATAACAACGCCTTTGCCAATTTTAGTGTAATTGTCAATGCATGAATTCACTATTCTTGCGCCATCTTCTATTTGGCAGTGTCTCCCAATGAGGACAGCGCCTTTAACCTCTATTTTTCCTTGCTTGATTTTCTTTATGATTTCCTTTCTCCTCTTCATTGATTCTGTGCTTTCTCCCTGAACCCAAATTCTTTCCTCTTCGCTTATTCTTCCGCCAAAACCTGTCAATGAAGAGAAACGCCCTTGAAGCATGTCCTGCATTGTTTGTAGGTAACGTTTTGGGTTGCCGACGTCATACCAGCTTCCTTTTAAAGTGTAACCATAAACTGGTCTTCCGCTTTGTATCAGGTAAGGAATGAAATCGTAGCCGAAATCTAGGCGCTGCCTTTCCTTAATTATTTTTTTAACGCCTTCCTCTTTGAAGATTTTTCTTATTTCAGGCGAAACCATGTACAAACCAGTGTTTGCAAGATTTGATGGAGCATCTTTTGGCGCTGGTTTTTCCACAAATCTTGAGATTCGCATATCTCTGTTTATGTCTGCTATTCCATAACCTTCCACGTCTTCTACTTCCCTTAAGGCTATGGTCATGATGGCGCCCTTTTTCTGGTGAAACTCCACAAGCTCTTTCAAGTTCACGTCAAAAATGTTGTCGCCTTGCACAGCAAAAACTGGATCCCTAACGTTGTAGTATTCCATGTTTATTCTTGCGGAGTCTGCGCTTCCCAAATCTTCTATGTTTGGTTGATATTTTATATGAACTCTGGGCTTTATGCCGTATCTGGCGGAGAATCCATAACCTGACTCAAAATAGTCATGTAGATCCCTATAGTTTGTGTAGCCCTTCACCCCGAAAATGAAGTTTCTAATTCCTTGGTTGGCTAGGGATAGGAGGGAAAATTCTATTAAGGGTCTGTTGAGTATGCGCAGACAAGCCTTACTCGTTTCAGCAGTAAGCGGTAGTAGTCTTGTGGCTTTTCCTCCAACAGGAATTATCACTCTTAACCTTTCTGGGGCATAGTTAGGGTTCAAAAGCCTATCACCAATAGACTTTAGAATGGTTTACTTATGCCAAACGTATTAAACTTTCGAATTTAATCGTGAATTTTATAACTTTAAAGAGAAGCTAAATGTTATGGCAAGGTTTAAAACATGAGAAAAGTCGGCGGGTATCTTCGTTTAATGCGTCCAATAAACTGTCTAATGATGGGCTTTGCTGTCATAGTGGGCGCAGCCCTAGCAAACCCAAATGTTTTAGGCGTTAGTTGGCAAAACCTCACATACGGGTTTATCACTGGTTTTGCTTTAACCGCTGCGTCCATGGCTATAAATGACTATTATGACAGGGAAATTGATGCTGTAAACGAGCCGAAACGTCCAATTCCAAGCGGCTTAATCCAGCCAAAAAACGCCCTAATTTTCGCATCAGCACTTACGATCATAGGTTTTGTAAGTGCATTCTTAACAAACCCTCTCTGTTTCTTAATAGCCATAATTGCATGGACAATCTTTGTAACATATACAACTGTTGGAAAGCGTAGCGGTTTGCCCGGAAACTTTCTCGTTAGCACATGCGTAGCATTACCATTTATTTATGGAAGTGTAGCCGCAGTTAATAATGTTGTACCGAATGTTTTGATTTTCGTTTTAATGGTTTTCCTGTCAAACACTGGCAGAGAAATAACCAAGGGAATAGTTGATGTTCAGGGGGATAGAACACAGAATGTGAAAACTTTGGCTGTTCTTTATGGAGAAAAAAGAGCAGCCATAACTGCTGCATTATTTTATTTTTCTGCGGTACTTTTAAGTCCGATTCCGGGGCTTTTGGGAAACGTTTCTTTTGGGTTCTTTCCCCTCGTGGCTATAACTGATTTTGGACTTTTGGCTTCCACAGTCATGCTTCTTAAAGACTTTTCGAGGGAAAACGCCAGAAAGGTCAAAAACATTGTTCTTTTATGGTTTCTCATTGGATTGTTAGCTTTTATTGCTGGAGCCTTTTAGGGTGAAACCTTGATTAGTGATGAGGTTTTTACAAACGTTCTTTTGATGCTTCTATGCTATTTTTACATACTGCTAATAATTTTTGTTTCTGGCAGAATGGAGAAAATTTTAGGCATACAGCGAAAGGCTTCCCGAAAATTCTTGCACATAATGATTGGAAACCTTCCCTTCATAATCCCATTCTTCACATCCAACATTTACCCATTTCTTGTTGCAGCCCCATTTATACCCATAACATTTTTCGCATCCGCCTATTCACCATTCAAAAATTTAAGCAAAAAAATGAAGGGACTTGCAGACATAACCGAAGAAGGTCATCAATTGGGACTAGTTTTTTATGCCATATCCTACACAGTTTTGGCTCTGCTTTTCGCCTCTAAACAGTATGTTATGGTTTTGGCGGCGGGCATCTTGCCTATGGCTTACGGCGATGCCATAGCTTCTATTGTTGGAGAAAAGTTTGGCAAGAGGAAATATGGAGTTTTTGCAGAAAAAAGCTTTGAAGGCTCTGCTGCCATGTTCCTTGCAAGCTTTATCGTCTTCGCTTTAAGCCTCTTCTATTTCTCGCTAATATTGCCATTCTCATTTGTCGATAAGGTCTTCTCTGCGGTTGCTGTGGCTGCAGTCACAACTTTGGTTGAAGGGTTTACACCCTTAGGCTTTGACAATTTAACTGTGCCAGCCTTCGGCGCTTTGACCTTCTTCCTTTTGAATGGAGGTTTATGAAAGGGTTGGTTTTCGTAGCCATAGACGGTTTGGATGCTTCTGGAAAAAGCACCCAAGCCTTTAGGCTTTACAACTTTCTAAAAAGTGGTGGAAAAAGGGTTTATTTGCGTTTTCACCCTTCAAACGACAATTTTTTCGGAATAAAAGCAAAACAGTTTCTTTACTTGAGGGGTAGAAGTGCCCATTTTGCAGCAGCCCTCTTTTACATGGTTGATGTTATCCGTTCAATTTTGCTTTATTCTTGGAGGAAATTTGACTACATAATTTTTGTCCGTTACCTTATGGGAACCGCCTATCTGCCATCACCATTACACAGAATAGCCTACCACTTCTTCGCAGCCATTGTGCCAACATCAAATTTCATGTTTTTCCTGGACGTTACACCAGAGGAGGCTTATAAAAGAATACAGCAAGGACGAAAAAGGCGGGAAATGTTTGAAAGCTTGAAAGAATTGGAAAAGATTAGGCGTAAAGCTCTTTATTTGGCATTAATTGATGAGTGGAACATTATAAACGCAAACAGACCAGTAGTGGAGATAGAAAAAGAAATTACTGCGCATTTCAGTTAACATGGTCGGTTTTTGTTCTAAAAATTGGACTTATAAGCCTCACATGTTATGGATTTAATTTAGAGAAGTGTGTCGCCCATTGAGTGAGGAGGATGAAGCCAAATTTGAATATGCGCTTAGGGGGAAGGACTGGAAAGTTTATTGGCTTCTATTAAAAAGCGGTAGACCAATGAGTGTTCGCGAAGTTCAAAGAGCCCTTCATTTCAGCAGCCCAAGCGTAGCACAGCACCACCTTGAACAATTACGTGAATTAGGCTTGGTGCAGAAACATGATATTGGTGGACACTACTCTTTGGTTGGCGAAGTCAAAATCGGTGTGCTTCGACACTTTGTAAAGTTGGGCAGAATCCTATTTCCAAGATACTTCTTTTACGCGGTTTTCTCCACAACCTTCTATGTGGCTTATCTCCTATTTTTAATGCAAGGTTTCACAAGAGAAAACCTTTTCATAATCTTCTTTGGAGCCATAATTTCGGCAATATTTTGGTATGAAGCTATACGCATATGGTCTTTGAAACCATTCTAGTTTCTGCTTTAGGCTGTACTAAAGATTAGAATAAAATAGAATGATAACGCTTTGTTTAATGGCGATTGGGATGCAGAAGGAAATTAAGAAGCGTGCATACGTTTACGGTTTTGCCGCTGTTCTCCTAGCAATATTATTAAGCTCAGTATGCTATAATCTGGGGGTTAATCCACAATATGAAGAACCCACCCAGCCAACAGTACCCGTTGAACCTACCCCACCCACGGAGCCTTCACCCACCCCATCGCTCACAGCCTTAAGGACATTCTCATCCCTAGACGAGCTTAAAAGTTTCTTATCTAATAGTTCCCCATTTATATTCTATGGACCTTTTGATTTTGAAATTTTAGGAATATATCCATTAGGACTTGAAGTGCGCACAAATGTCGAATATTCAACAACAAACGTTCAGGTTGCTGGGGTGGACGAAGCAGACATCGTAAAAACCGATGGAGGATACATCTATGTGGTGTCAGGAAGCGATGTCTCTATTTTAAAGGCTTATCCGCCAGAAGAAGCTGAGTTAGTTTCGAAAATAACCTATAATGACACTTATCTTGTGGGAATCTTTGTAAGCCGCGATAGATTAGCGGTTTTAGGATGCCAGTATTTTATTCCTTTAAAGTTCCCATATGAGTATTTTGCATATTATTGCCTAAACATGAAAACTTTCATAGACTTATATGACATTTCAAACAAAGCGAACCCGGTTTTCCTAAAAAATTTCACGATAAGTGGCAGCTACTTCAATTCAAGAATGATAGGCGACTACGTCTATTTTGTTGTCAGCGAACCAGCCTACCTCATCGATGGCATGGTTATTCTTCCGAAAATTTACACAAAGGAAGGAACCAAAGAAATAGACGCCACCGAAATCTACTATTATAATGCTTCTGATGAGTACTATTTGTACACAACAATTGTTGCCTTCAACATGCAAAACGCCACGGAAGAAGCAACATACAAGCCAATTATGCTGGGCGGAGCAAGCTGCATGTATGTTTCTTTAAACAATGTTTACATAACATTCCCAGAAAACTACCAAAACACAACCATATATAGAATACGCATAGAAAACAGCACTATCACTCCAGAAGCCGTAGGCTCCGTCTTAGGACATCCGCTTAACCAATTCTCAATGGATGAGCATAATGGTTACTTCAGAATAGCCACTAGTGAATGGGTGAACGGAAACATCCAAAACAACTTGTTCATATTAGATATGAACTTAAGCATTGTTGGAAGATTAGAAAACATAACCCTTGCCTTTAATGAGCGCATGAACTCGGCTAGATTTATAGGAAATCGCTGTTACCTTTCAACCTCTGTAGTTCAAAGAGACCCATTTTTCGTAATAGATGTTGAGAATGCTAGTGAACCAAAAGTTTTAGGCTACTTAAAAATTCCAGGTTTTACAAGCTATCTGCATCCCTACGATGGAAATCACATTATAGGCTTAGGGATGGATGGAAGTAACGTGAAAATTTCCGTCTATGACGTTAGCAATGTTACAGCTCCAAGGAACATAACGGAGTATAAAATTGATGGTTATTGGTCATACACTTTGGCTTTGACAGAGCATAAGGCGTTTCTCTTCAATAAAACGAAGGAGCTTTTAGCTATTCCAGTGACAATTTATTACCAAGACCCACATCTAGAATACAATTTTCTCCCATGGTATGGTGTCTACGTTTTCAAAATAAATTTGGATGAAGGACTCGTTTTAAGGGGTAATGTTACTCACCAAGAGAATGATGCCTACTATTATATATCAAGGGCGCTTTACATTGATAATGTATTGTACACGGTGTCCGAAGCAAAGGTGCAAATGAACAGCCTGGAAAACTTGGGGTTTATAAGAGAAATTAAGCTTCGCTGAAGCTTTCAGCCTAATTTTTATATGATTATGTGGAGGGCTTCTCCTATGAAGTAGGAGATTAGGGCTCCAGCAATGGTTATGAAAGCGTATTTTAGTCCACACTTGAATTGGTTTTCTTTTGTTAGTTTTCCAACGTAACTGCCCAGAATGAAGGCTAATATGATGCCAATTATGAAAGAGAGGACTGTAGCGTAGAGTATGTCGTTTACAAGTTTGAATGGCGAAATCAAGAAGAAGAGGGCGATTATGGTGGCTATGAAGGAGAATACTCCGCTCATTCTAACCTCCTTTTTAGTATGAACTCTGCCTTCGGTTCCTTGCTCAACCCCATAAATTTGAACTGCCCTTTCCGTTGATTGGGAAACGAAGAAGCCTACAGAGTTTCCGAGGGCATCAGCCACTCCGCCAACAATGCCCGCTATTATTACAAGGTTTGGGTCTAGGGTGGCTCTTGCAACGCCGACGATTATGCCGAGAAAACATATTATGCCGTCTGTTAATCCGAAGGCTACACTCTCCATCAAATAATGAACCTCAAACTTTTCCGGCGCAGCCTTTTTCATCTAATAACCTTCGCAGATACATACTATGGGCGAGGAAGGGCGATTTAAGGATTGTCTGTTTAATTTCAAAAATTTAATACTTAAAAACAAGTGTTGACATTAAAATTTGAGAAATAAGCGGTTGAGAATGATAATCATGAGCGTTAGCGAAGTTTTGGATGGAAAACTGACAGAAAAGGAAGTTGAAATAAAGGGTTGGGTAGTTACGAGACGCTCCAGCGGAGGAGTCCAATTCCTAATAATTAGAGACGGAAGCGGAATGATACAAGCCACAGTCCACAAGGAAGACGTGGCTCCACAAACCTTCGAGGACGTGGATAAGCTAACCCAAGAATCCTCAATTATTGTTAAAGGCATAGTTAAGGAAGACAAGAGAGCACCGGGCGGCTACGAAGTGAGAGTTAAGGATTTGAAAATTGTTCATTTGGCAATGCCAGAATACCCCTTAAGTAAGAAATCCCATGGCATCGACTTTTTAGCAAGCCTTAGGCATCTATGGATAAGAAGCCCAAGGCAAGTTGCCATTTTAAAGGTGAGAGCTGAAATTATAAAGGCTTGCAGAGATTTTCTTGACGAGAATGGTTTTACCCTAACAGATTCGCCAATTCTCACACCGTCAGCTGTTGAGGGAACAACCACACTTTTTGAAACACCCTATTTTGGTGATAAAGCCTTTCTAACTCAAAGCGGACAACTTTATGTTGAAGCCACCATCGCCGCTTTTGGCAAAGTCTACTGTTTTGGTCCAACTTTTCGGGCAGAAAGGTCAAAGACTCCACGACACTTGACGGAGTTTTGGATGGTTGAGCCTGAAATGGCTTTCTACACTTTTGAGGATAACTTGAAACTTCAAGAAGAAATGGTAACCTTCATTGTCAAGCGGGTTCTGGAAAGGAGAAAAAGAGAATTAGAATTCTTGAAAAGAGATTTGGAGCCTTTGAGAAAGGTTGAGCCGCCCTTTGAGAGGATAAGCTATACGGAAGCGGTGGATAGACTGCAGAAGGCTGGTTACAATATTGAGTGGGGAGAAGATTTAGGAGCACCCCATGAAAAATTCATATCGTTGCAGTTTGAAAAACCAGTTTTTGTGCATCGCTATCCAGCAAAAGCCAGAGCCTTCTACATGCAACCAGACCCAGAAAACCCAGAAGTTGTGCTCTGCGCGGATTTGATGGCTCCGGAGGGGTATGGCGAGATAATTGGTGGAAGCGAAAGAATCCACGACTTGAAATTGTTAGAGCGGAGGATAGAAGAGTTTGGCTTGCCAAGAGAAGCTTATGAGTGGTATTTGGATTTGAGAAGATATGGTTCAGTTCCCCACTCAGGATTTGGGCTAGGAATTGAAAGAACCGTCATGTGGATTTGTAAGCTGAAGCATATACGTGAAACCATTCCTTTCCCAAGAACCATCACAAGAGTCTACCCGTAAAACAAAGTTTCGACTTTAAAAGATTAGCGATAGACATATTCACTAGAAATACTTTAAAACACAATCGTATATGCTATACTTAGGGTAATTTTGGAGGATTCCTTGGGAGTGGGAACAGAAAACCTCGACAAAATTTTCAACCCAAAAAGGATAGCAGTAATTGGAGCAACAGACAGAGAAGGATCTGTTGGCGCCAGACTTTTTAGAAACCTAATCGGAGTTGGATTTACTGGAACAGTTTATCCAGTTAATCCCTTTAGAATCACTGTTCAAGGTATAACGGCTTATCCAAGCATCCTAAAAATTCCATGGCATGTAGACCTCGCCATAATAGCAACACCAGCCCATGTTGTCCCACAAATAGTTGAAGAATGTGGAAAGGCTGGAGTTGAAGGAATAATAATTATTTCCGCTGGTTTCAGAGAAACCGGAAAAGAAGGAGAAGCTTTGGAAAGGCAAATTCTTGAAATTAAGGATAAATATGGCATGCGGATTCTTGGACCGAACTGTTTTGGAATAATGAGACCAAAAATAGGGTTGAACGCCACCTTTGCAAACAAAGCGGCTATGCCTGGAAAAATAGCTTTCATATCCCAAAGCGCAGCATTATGCGCTTCAGTAGTTGACTGGGCTTCAGAAGCCCACATCGGATTCAGCGCTGTAGTTTCCACGGGTTCGATGATTGATGTTGATTTTGGAGACTTAATCGACTATTTTGGAACAGACCCCCAAACAAGAAGCATAGTGCTTTACATAGAATCCATCAGAAACTCAAGAAAATTCATGAGTGCAGCAAGGGGATTCGCAAGGGTAAAACCCATAGTTGTCGTGAAGGCTGGAAGATTTCCAAGAAGCGTTGAAGCAGCAGTCTCCCACACTGGAGCCCTTTGCGGAGAAGATGCAGTTTATGACGCAGCCTTTAGAAGGGCTGGAATAGTCCGTGTCGAAGCCATAACCGACCTATTCAACTGCGCAGAAACATTGGCGATGCAGCCAAACCCAAAAGGTCCAAACCTAACCATAATCACAAACGCGGGCGGTCCCGGAATTATGGCTGCAGATTTTCTAATAGCCAAAGGTGGAAAACTAACCTCCTTAAGCGCAGAGACTATTGATGCTTTAAAGAAGGCCTTGCCTCCTTACTGCAGCATTATGAATCCCATAGACATTTTAGAAGAGGCTACTCCAGAACGGTTCAGAAAAGTTATTGAAATCTGCCTCCAAGACCTCAATAGTGACGGTTTCTTAATAATTTACACGCCGCAAGGAGCCACCGAACCCTTAGCCATTGCAAAAATAATTTTGGAATCGTCAAAACAAACCAACAAACCCATTCTCACCTCATTGATGGGCGAAGTGGAATGCCGAAGGGCTGGACAAATTCTGCGAAAAAATAGGATCCCCGTGTTTCCGACTCCAGAGCAGGCGGTTTCAACCTTCATGTATATGTATAGTTATACTCAAAACTTGGAACTTCTGTATCAGACTCCAGAAGAGCTTACAATGGAATTGGCGATTCCAACGTTTCTTAAAGAAGTTTTAAGGAAAGCCCACAACGAAGGGCGAACCATCCTAAACCAGCATGAGTCTTTACAATTTCTTGAAGCCTACCAAATCCCAACAATAAAAACCCTAGTTGCAAAAACTCCAGAGGAAGCAGAAGCCATAGCCGCTGAAATCGGATGCCCCATAGTTATGAAAGCACTTTCGCCCCAAATAACCCACAAGTCAAAGGTTGAAGGAGTAATCCTAAACGTTTGGTCACCGGAACAAGCCAAAGCCTTTTTCGAAACACTGGCTGAAAGGGTTAAAAAGTACAGTCCAGAAGCAGAATTTCAAGGCGTCATTATTCAACCCATGGTTCAGAAAAAACTTTGCGAACTGCTAATAGGCTCAAAAAAGGATAAGGAGTTTGGCTCCATAATAATGTTTGGAATGGGAGGAACCGCCACAGAATTATTCCAAGACGTAAACATTGGGCTTCCACCCTTAAATCAGGTGCTTGCAAGGAGACTTATGGAAAGAACCAAAGTTTGCAAACTTGCGGAAATGGGCGAAGGACGCTTTAATGTTAAGCTTTTGGAAGAAATTTTGGTAAAGTTTTCCCAACTCGTCATAGACTTTCCTGAGATAAAGGAGATAGAAATAAATCCCCTAATAGTTGATGAGAATACTGCCTTGGCTGTGGATGCCAGAATAGTCATAGACCCAGAAAAAATTTTGCATGAACCCCGCTCTCATGAACACCTTGTTATTGCGCCATACCCAACAAAGTATGTTACACGGTGGACTTTGAAAGATGGAACAGAGGTTATTCTTCGCCCAATAAAACCAGAAGATGAAGCGCTCCTGCGTGAATTGTACTGCTCCCTTTCAGAAGAAACCATGAGGTTTAGGTTTTTCCAAGTTTTTAGAGAAGTAACCCACGAAACTTTAACGAGATATTGCAACTTAGATTACGACCGTGAAATCGCCATAGTTGCAGAAATACAAAAAGACCAAAGAAAAATTATAGGGGTTGCTTTGCTTTCTCTTGAGCCCGGCAGAAAGAATGGTGAGTTCGCCGTTGTCGTGGGAGACCAGTGGCAAGGGCTTGGACTTGGGTCTAAATTGATTGATTATATTATTGAGATTGGTAAAGAAATGAAGTTGAAGGCGATTTATGGTTTTGTAATTTCAGACAATGCGAAAATGATTCACTTATGCACGAAAAAGGGTTTTAGAATTGAACCAGTGGACAGCGAAACTTCCAAAGCAATAATGGAATTGGCATAAGAAAAGAATAGGTTGTTAGGTTTTGCCGCGTTCTAAAGCTTCTTTCACGCTCTCATAAGCCCTTTTTGCTTCTTCCACAGCCACCCCATCTTCCAACGTTGTAACGTCGCCTATGGCTGCTCCACTAACAATTGCCTTCAACAGCCTCCTCATGATTTTGCCGCTTCTTGTTTTTGGCACAGAATCAACAAAGGCTATGACAGCATCTGAAGCCACAAGGGGACCAATGGTTGCCCTCAAATGCATTTTTAACTCATCCGCAAGCTTCGGGTTTGGCGAATAGCCATGTTTGAGGACTGTGAATATGAAGGGTATTTCGCCTTTAACTGGGTCGGCTTTGCCAATGCATGCTGATTCTGCAACGGCTGGATGCTTAATCATTGCAGATTCAATTTCAGCAGTTCCAATCCTATGACCAGCAACTTTAAGGACGTCGTCCGCCCTCCCCAATATCCACAAATATCCATCCTTGTCTTTTATTGCGAAATCTCCAGTGTAGAAGTAGGTTTTGCCCTTAAACCTTGACCAATAAACATCCACATACCTTTGGGGATTTTTATAAAGCGTCATAAGCATTGCAGGCCAAGGCGAAGTTATTGCTAAGTAGCCTCTAACTCCAGGCGGGCATGGATTTCCATCATCATCGAGAACTTCTAATGTGACGCCTGGGAATGGGTAACCATTTGTTCCGGGCTTTAATGGAAATATTTTTCCTAACCCTGGAAAATGCCCCGTCAACATTTGTCCTGTTTCCGTCATCCACCAAGTGCTTGAGGCGATTATGTCCTCTCTTCCAATGTTTTTGAAGTACCATTTGAAGGCTTCTGGGTTTATGGGTTCGCCCACTGAGTGGCAAATCCTAACTGTGGATAGATCATATTTTTTGACGAGTTCTTCTGGAAACTTCATAAGCATTCTAATGGCTGTCGGCGTTGTGTAGAAGAGTGTAACTCCATAACGGTGAATTATGCTCCACCACCTATCGGGTCCTGGGAAATCTGGCGCGCCTTCATACATTATTGATGTCAAACCAGTTAGAAACGGACCATAAACAATGTAGGAGTGCCCAGTTACCCATCCGATATCGGCTGTGCACCAGTAAATATCAGTGTCTTTAACATCAAATATCAACTTCATAGTAGCGTACAATCCGACTGCATATCCACCTATAGGAATTTGTGCGCCTTTTGGTGCGGCTGTTGTGCCAGAAGTGTAGAGGATATAGGAGAAATCTTCTGAGCCGCATCTTTCAGCTGGAACCTTCACATTTTTTGGCACATCCTTTATCAGTTCATGATGCCAAACGTCTATTTGGGTATTCCAAGGTATTTCATTGCCAGCCCTTCTAACCACTATAACCTTTTCTATTTTAACGCCGCTTTGTGCGCATATTTTTAGGGCTTCATCCACTATTGGTTTAAGGCTAATTATTCTCCCTCTTCTATAAAATCCGTCAGCAGTGACGATTATTCTTGAACCTGCATCCATGGCTCTTGTGGCTAAAGCATCAGCACTAAAACCGCTGTAGACCGCGCTGTGTTTTGCTCCAAGTCTTTGGAGGGCAAGCATGTAGAAGGGTAGTTCTGGAATCATGGGCAAATATAATGTCACTATTTCGCCCTTTTTGACGCCGAGTTTCTCTTTTAGGGCGTGGCTGATTACGTTGGATTCTCTGTATAGGTCATAATATGTGAATTTTCTAACCTCTTTTGGCTGTTCAAGGGTTTCATCCCATGGTTCACCTTCCCAAATCAGAGCCAGCTTGTTCTTTCTTCCCTGTTCAATCTGCCAGTCCGTGTCCAAATAGGCTAGGTTTGTTTCTCCACCCACAAACCACCTGTAAAATGGGGGGTTGCTGTCATCCAACACTTTGTCCCATTTCTTGAACCAGAAAATTTCGTTCGCCCACTTTTCCCACCATTCCTCCATGGCTTTTTTATTGTTTACCGTGCTTTCATACCATTTTTTAAAGTCGCTTTTATCCCATACACGGTCTTTCCAACTGGGCGGAATTATGTTAGCTTCAAATTCTTTGTAGACTTCTATTCCTTCCTTGGACATTTTCATTTCACCTTTTGAGGATTTTCTTTACAAAAATTATTTACCATATTTATAGGTTTAGGTTAGGAAAATATGGAATTATTGTTGGTTTATATCAAAAATAAAAGGGGCAAAAAAGTTTAGCTTACTGGGCATATTGGCAATACTGTTCTTCCATGGGCTTCGTTTAGGATTTCTGCTAAACCCAAGTAGAAGGCGCTTAATCCGCAGACTATGCCTTCAACCCCAATTATGCGTGTAAACAATTCCAAGTCTGCTGATGTAAGAGATGTGTAGGCTAGAAGCGCAGATTTGGCTGCGAGGAGGAAGAATAGGATTGCGAGGCTTAGGAAAACGAATTGTAATGCCCTATTGGTTTTTAGAGTGCCGAAAAACATGATAAAAGTGAAAAGTCCCCACATGAAGAAATAAGCCATAAAGGCTTCTTGACTGACAAGCCAAGGCGTAGTGTATTGTGGTATAGCTGGTCCGTAAGAAGAGAATGGCCATACGCCCATCGCTGCCACGTTAGCTGTTCCAAGCCAGTTTAGGGCTACGAAGGATAGCCAGAATAGTCCATAGGATGTGAAGGCTGTTGTGCCGAAAGTGTTGCCCTTCTTATATTCTAATATGCCAGCAATAATTTGGGCTAAACCGCCGTAGAATATCCCCATTCCAAGAATCATGCCGTCAACTGGTCCTAAGCGGGCGTTGTGGACAAAGTTTAGGAGGATCGTTGTCATTCCAAAGCCTAAAAGCCCAAGCGGAGCTGGATTTGCAGTTTTTTCACTCATGCTTTAATCCTTCTTTTGTTGTGAAAGCCTTACATAAAAATGGGTTAGGGATATATGCTTTTCCGGTTACGCCTTCCGTTTCTTACTTGCAACATACTTTCCTATTTCTAACGAGCCGAAGACTATTGCTGTAAATAATATTGCGATTGCCCAGTCTATGGGTTCTGGAGCGTGCACATCAAACAAGTCTTGAAGAACTGGTGTGTAAAGAACCATTAGTTGAAGTCCTAAAGATGAGAGAATTGCAACCCAAAGGAACTTGTTTTTGAAGACACCTACTTTGAATACGGTATATTTTAGTGAACGGGCGGATATGGCATTTGCCAACTCCATTAAGATCATGGCCGTAAGCAACTGCGTCCTAGCCTCAAGCAAGTTGTATTCGCCTAACCACGGTTGATGCATAAAATAGCCGTATAGAAGCAGCACAGTCATTAGAATGGGCACTAATGTCAGATATAGTTTAACGTCGCGTGTGAAAACGCTCTCATTTGGATCTCTAGGTTTCCTTTCCATCAAATCTGGATCGCCTGGATCTATCCCCAAGGCTAAGGCTGGTAAACCATCCGTTGTCAAATTAACCCATAAAAGCTGTATTGCGGTCAAGGCAACTGTTGGAGAAAGTTTCGGATCTTCGCCTACTTGATAGGCTGAACCTGCCAAGTACGGAACGCTTACCATTACTATGAACATTACGAGGATTTCCATAACGTTGCATCGGAGCAAATAGGTTAAGTATTTCTTTATGTTATCATAGATTTCGCGTCCTTCTTTGACAGCCTTAACAATTGATGCAAAATTGTCATCTGTTAAAACCATGTCTGAAGCTTCTTTCGTTACTTCTGTACCCGTGATTCCCATGGCGACACCTATGTCTGACAATTTTAGGGCTGGTGCATCGTTTACGCCGTCACCAGTCATTGCAACAACATATCCTTTCGCTTTCCAAGCCTTAACAATCCTCATTTTATGTTCAGGCGAAACACGAGCATAAATCACAACGTTTTCAACCATTTGGGTTAGCTGTTCATCACTTATTTTGTCCAACTCTTGACCAGTAAGCACTTGACTCGACGATTCATTTTCGCCTATTAAGTTGAGTTCTTTTGCCACAGCAACCGCAGTAAGTTTGTGGTCACCAGTTACCATAACAACCTTGATTCCGGCGTTTCTGCAAAGCGAAATTGCATCCTTCACTTCTTCCCTTGGAGGGTCAATCATCCCCATTATTCCAACAAAAGTCATATCATTCTCAATTTTCTCATCAAAACTTGTTGCAGATTCTGGCAATTCCTTGTAGGCGAAGCCCAAATTTCTCAATGCTTGCATTGCCATAGCTTCGTTTACTTTCAGTATTTTTTCTTTGTCCTCTTCTGTTATTTTGCGCACTTTTCCCTTTGAAAGAATCCTTGTGCATTTTTCCAAAACTATTTCAGGTGCTCCTTTCATGAAAGCCATTTTCTTTTTAGATGTAAAGTGAACGGTGGTCATGCGTTTTCTTTCAGAAGAAAACGGAACCTCACCTATCCTTGGAGTTTCTTTTTCCAATTCTTCTTTCCATAATCCAGCCTTGGCTGCAGCAACAACCAAAGCTCCCTCTGTGGGATCGCCTTTAATTATCCATCTCCCACTTTCTTTTTCCTTTTCCAACTTTGCATCATTGCACAACGCTGAAATCTTTAAAAGCGCCACAAGTTCCTCTTCTTGTGCTGGATCCAATTTTTTGTCTTCGAATATGAATTCGCCTTGTGGTTCGTAGCCTACTCCTGAAACTTTGATTGTTTGGTCATTTACGTATATCCTTTGAACAGTCATTTCGCCTTTGGTCATTGTTCCAGTTTTGTCGGCGCAGATGACGCTTGTACATCCCAATGTTTCAACAGCTGGAAGTCTCCTGACGATTGTGTTTACCTTAGCCATGCGGTACATGCCAACAGCGAGGGCGCCTGTTACTATGGCGGGTAATGCTTCTGGAACTGCAGCAACAGCAAGGCTTACACCCCACAAAATCATGTCAAGAGGATTGCGTCCTTCCGCTATACCTATGCCTGCTACCGTTAGGCAAACGGCTATGCATAAAATTCCAATCCATTTCCCAACAGAAGCCATACGCTTTTCAAGAGGAGTCTCCTCCTCTTCTGTTACTTGAACCATTTTAGCTATTTTTCCAAACTCAGTGTTCATTCCAGTTGAAGTAACAACAGCTTTCCCACGCCCATAAACAACAGCCGTTCCAGTAAAAACAAAATTTCGCCTTTCAGGAAGCCCAGTTTCTTCAGGTAAGGGATCCACACTCTTGTTTACGGGTGTGGACTCTCCGGTTAATGGTGCTTCATCCATTTTTAGGTTGATTGCCTCAATAAGTCTGGCGTCAGCCGGAACCTTGTCGCCTGTATATAATAGGATTATGTCGCCTGGAACGATTTCGCTTGCTTGAACCTTAACCTCTTTTCCATCCCTTAAAACCATGGCTGTCGGCGCCGTCATCTTCTTTAATGCTTCTAAAGCTTTTTCCGAACGGTATTCTTCTACAAAACCCAGAATTGCGCAGGCTAGGACGATGGCGATTATGACGATGGCATCGGTAATTTCGCCTAAGTATATGGAGAGCCCTGTGGCAATTAGCAATATTATGATAAGTATGTCTGTAAACTGTTCTATGAAAAGCCTTATTGGCGATATTCCCTTCTCCTTCTTAAGCTCATTAGGTCCATATTCTTGTAGGCGCTTTTGCACTTCCTCTTGGGTTAAGCCATTCTCCGAAGTGTTCAAAGCCTTTAAAGTTTCTTCAATTTCCATCGCATGCCATGGCTTTGACGTTTTAATCACCATCCTTCTTTTATCCAATAGACCTTCTATTGTGTTAAAAATCATTAGATATAATCTTTTCTAAAAAGGACACATGTTTGGGAAATAAGTTTATAAGCAATTTTGTACTTCACTCTAAAGGTATTTAAAATAAATAGAAAGATTCCGTTGAGGTGAAAGGATGTTTGAGCCATGGATAATAGCTCCAATTTCAGCTTTGATATCCATTATGGTTGGCGCATACTTCTATTACTATGTGAAAAGACAGGACAGCGGCACAAAACGGATGCAAGAAATTGCCGCTGCAATAGAGGAGGGAGCCAACGCTTTTATAAGAAGAGAATATACCGTATTAGCAATATTCGTAGCCGTAGTAGCCGTTTTATTGTGCATTTTTCTGCCAGAACCCATATGGCAAACTCAAAAACCAATAGAAAATGTTGAACTAACATTAGCATACATATTCGGTTCTTTCTGTTCAGCCCTTGCTGGCGTTTTAGGTTTGCGCATTGCAACAAAGGCTAACACAAAAGCAGCTAGCGCAGCGAGGGAAGGATTGAATAAAGCTTTTCCAATAGGCTTCCGAGGCGGAGCAGTAATGGGCTTGGCCGTTGTGGGTGCAGGTTTACTTGGAATAAGCATAGTTTACGCTGTCACTGGTAATCCAGAAATAGTTTTGGGCTACAGCTTCGGCGCAAGCTCATTGGCTCTTTTTGCCAAGGCTGGGGGAGGCATATACACAAAAACCGCTGACATAAGCGCAGACTTGGTCGGAAAAGTGGAGTTGGGCATTCCAGAAGACGACCCACGAAACCCAGCAGTAATAGCCGACAACGTAGGCGACAACGTGGGCGATGTGGCTGGAATGGGCGCAGACCTCTTCGACTCTTACGTGGCAAGCATAGTCGCAGTAATGATTCTAGGAGAAGCCATCGACATAATTGCTGGTTCGGCTGGAAAATTCACGCAGATTCCATTGGTTTTTGCTGGTTTAGGCATTATAGCAGCAGTTTTGGGCGCACTATTAGTTAGGGTTGGCAAACATGGCAATCCTGGAAGAGCCCTTAACATGGGCACATATATCACATGCATAATCTTTGCGGTTTTAACCTTTTTGGCATCTTACTATTTGGATTATGATTTGAGAATTTGGGGCGCAACAGTTGTCGGCTTAATAGCTGGAATAATAATCGGCACAACCTCAGACTATTTCACGTCAGAAGATAAACCACCAGTCAAGAAAACAGCTGAGGCATCCTTAACAGGAACCGCCACAAACATCATAACTGGATTCTCTTATGGCTTACACAGCGTCTTCCCACCGCTAATCGGAATAGGCGTAGCCTCAGCCATCGCCTATTTCCTTTGCGCACCCCTAGGCGACAAATACGCCCTATACGGCATTGGAATGGCAGCGGTTGGAATGCTTTCAATAGTCGGGCTTATAGTATCAAATGACGCTTACGGTCCAATAGTTGACAATTCAAGGGGTATAGCCATGCAAGGCGGACTCAGCGAAGAAGTCATACGAGTAACAGACGAAATGGATGCTGCGGGCAACACAGCCAAAGCCATAACAAAAGGCTTCGCCATAGGCGCAGCAGGACTTACCGTCATTGCGCTTTTAGCTGCATTCCAAGAAAGAGCCCAAAGCGCTGGTGTAAACCCATCATTCAACCTCATGAACCCGCTGGTTTTGTTAGGTGCATTGATAGGCATAGCCATGCCAGCAGTATTCTCAGCTATGGTTATGCTTGGCGTGGGCAGAAATGCCTTCCGAATGATTGAAGAAATTAGACGACAGTTTAACGAGATTCCAGGGTTAAGAGAAGGCAAAGAAGGCGTAAAACCCGACTATGCCAGATGCGTTGACATTGCTACGGTGGGCGCCATAAAAGAGCTTATGCCAGCAAGCCTCGTAGCCATAAGCGTAACACTAATTGTTGGCTTTGTGGGCGGCATAGAAGCCCTAGGCGGATACCTGGCTGGAACGATATTCAGCGGCTTACTCTTCGCTTTGCTGATGGCTAATGCGGGCGGCCTATGGGACAACGCCAAAAAACTAATAGAATCAGGAGAACACGGCGGAAAAGGCTCAGAAGCCCACAAAGCAGCAGTAGTAGGCGACACAGTAGGCGACCCATTCAAAGACACAGCAGGACCATCCCTAAACACGATGATAACAGTCATGTCCCTAGTAGCTTCACTATTCGCCGTGCTAATCGCAAACTACAACCTCCTAAAACTTTTAGGCCTATAACCACCTAACCAACCCTTTTTATTGAAATAGATGCCATGAATTTTTATCCATAAATTTTAAAAGCGTCTAAGAAGAATTCTTGAGGCATATAGCCTTCGTTTCTGGCTTATTGGCTTTGCGCTCCTATGTAGGTGCGACGGGCTGGTTAGTCGGATTCTGAAGGCTTAAAATCATAAGAGGGAAAAGGTGGAATATGTGTTGAAAAGTAGTGCAATTGTTTGGATAATGTTGGCGCTGCTATTTGTCAGCATGTTGAGGATTGTAAACGATATTCAACCAACCGAGGCGACAAATGGAACAATTTATATTAGGGCCAATGGTGCAATTGAACCCCCAGAGGCAAACGTTACCACATATGATAATACCACTTACACGTTTAATGGCACGAATTATTACCCGATAGTTGTGGAAAGAAGCAACATAATCATTGACGGAAATGGTTTCGCAGTCCAAGGCAAAAAACTCTATTTGTCCGTTGGAATTTCTTTACAAAATTTAAGCAATGTTACAATTGCAAACGTAATCGTGAAGGATTTCTGGGTTGGCATTAATCTAAGCTCAACATCCGACATAAAAATTTTTGAAAACAGCATTCTCGATAACTATGACTATGGTCTTTTAGGCTATAATACTTCTAAAACCATAATTTCTGGAAACCAAATAGCAGAAAGCAGTGTAGGTCTCAGTTTCAGGTATTCTTTCAATGACACAATTTCTGGAAATAATATTACGAGCAATCTTAATCGTGGTATGAATCTTGTTTATTCATATAATGCTACCATTTCCGAAAACACGTTTTCAAAAACTGGTGCTTGCATCGCCTTTTATATATCAGCGGATAACCAAATTTATGGAAACAACATAACTGAGAGTTTTAGGGGGATAGAGCTTTCTAATTGCAATAATACGAAGATTTACCAAAACAATGTGACAGCCCAAGAATCGGATGGAATAAGCCTCTATGAATGCAGAAACATTTTCTTGTCTGATAATTTGCTGAATGATAATGGTTATGGATTAAGTGTGGGAGGAGAAGAGCTGGATTATTATCTACATTCTATTGATACATCAAATCTTGTGGACGGCAAACCAGTCTACTACTTAATTAACCAAAAAACCTAACCATTAACGCTTCAACACATCCCAAAATTGGTTATCTTGCCCTAATAAACTCAACAGACATCACAATTGAAGGGCAAAATCTAACAAAAAGCAGAGAAGGAATCTTAATAGCTTATACAAATAATTCGAAAATTCAAAATAACAATTTAACAAGCAACGATGTTGGAATACGACTCCTCAAATTATCAAATAACACGATAACCCAAAACAGTTTTCAAAGAAATCATGGTGGCATTTACCTTAAAAGTTCCCTAAACAACACAATCAGCGAAAATACACTAGAAGAAAATGGAAATATTGGCATAGAACTGGGTTACTCTTCAAACTGCACGATATTTAAAAATGAAATTAGAGGCGGTGACTGCGGAATTGACCTATATTATTCAAGCGCAATCATCAGCCAAAATAAAATTTCAGTATCCTACACTTGCATTGTCATTAGCGACTCATCCGAAAACCTCATATACGCAAACAACCTGGCAAACGGCGAATACGGAATCGAATTTTCCAACGCCTCAAAAAACATTGTATATCAAAATAACATAACAAGCAATGAATATGGAATTTATGCATATTCTGAAACAAACGACAACATCATATATGAAAACACCATAGCAAACAACACTGAAGGCATACGCTTGGAAGAATCGGAAAACAACATCATATACCATAACAATTTCCTAAACAATACTCAACAAGTCAGCAGCGATGGTGCTCCAAACACTTGGGATAACGGCTATCCTTCTGGCGGAAACTACTGGAGCGACCACACAGGCGTTGATGAAAAAAGTGGGCTCAATCAAGATGAAATTGGAAGCGACGGGATAAGCGACTCTCCTTATGGCATCAACGAGAACAATACAGATAGATACCCCCTAATGGGACCAATAAACGTTTTTGAGGCTGGAACATGGAACCAAATACCATACACCATTGACATCATAAGCAACTCAACACTCTCAAACTTTCAGATAGACGCTGACCAAAAAATAATAAGCTTCAACGTCAGCGGCTTGCAACCCACAAATGGCTTCTGCAGAATAATCATTCCAAACATCATCATCCAAGAATTTTGGCAAAGCAACTACACAGTCCTCTTAAACGGTGAACCATGGCCCTTCAGAAACTGGACAGACACGGCACACGCATATATATACATAAACTATACTCATTCAAACCACCAAGTAACCATAGTCTCCGAGTTTCCAAAAGCCATTATCTTAACACTGTTTCCAGTTCTCTCTATAATAACCATAGTTTTCGCAAAGCAAAAGCACAGAAAACAAAGCCCAACTTCAATATTTCAAACATAATTCAAATATTTTGGCGCCGGGAGTGGGACTCGAACCCACGCGGCCCCAAAGGGCCACAGGCTCTCAAGGCCTGCGCGTTATCCACTCCGCCATCCCGGCTTAATAGGCATGCTCATCTAATCCGCTCCATCTTAAAATGTTTACTTATTCGCTATAAAACCGAAAACCTATTTTAAAAGAAAAATTATCAAATAAGAATGCAAAAGCCAGCGGGCCGGTAGTCTAGCTCGGTTAGGACATCCGCTTGACGTGCGGAAGGTCACCGGTTCAAATCCGGTCCGGCCCACTTAAATTTTTGTATAAGTATAGGATGCTGGAAGTTTAGCTTATACCTTTTTAAGATAAATTTTAATCCTATTGCGCGCTGGCTCTTCTGGTGAGAATAACTTAAACATTAGCGCCTTGTTTCCCTCCATGGGTGACATTGGCGGAAAACTGAGTTAGACTGCAACGCTTCAGCATTACTTTACAGAATCTGTTATCCTGTTTGGGATGGGTTAGAGATTCAACATGACCCAACTTACATTGCATATTTATTCAGTAATATAATTATTCCCGAATTCACCCCCGCTATGATGTCGTTTATACAAGTCATTATAATTTTACTTGCAATGTTAACAAAGAAAAATCACAGGCGTCAACCATAATTATTATAACTATTCTCCCTTTTTGGTTAAAATACAAAATTAATCTCGTAGTTTTGTATGCACATGCTTTTGACAGTTATTTTATTATGAAGTGTTTGTATATGGGGTGGGCTTTAAATCGCAATGTTGTTTCTGATTTTTCCACCGTTCCGCTTGGTAGTCTCATGCAGATGGAGTTCACTATGGCTCCGTTTGGGATGAAGCGGACGCCGTCTAAAAGTTCGCCTTTTGTTACGCCTGAGGCGGCAAAAACCAGTTCGTTGCCCTTTGCCAACTCATCTTGATTGTAAACTTTTTCTGCGTCAACGCCTTCCTTTTCTAGTCTTTCCAGCCTTTTTGGGTCGTCTCTTTTGTCTTGCCAAACTTTTACGAGCATCGTTCCGCCTAGGCATTTTACGGCTGTTGCTGCTATGGTTGCTTCTGGTCCAGCACCCGCACCTAATAGGAGGTCGACGCCTGAGCTTGGGATGCATGTGGCCACGGCTGCTGCTATGTCCCCGTCTGGAATCAAAATTATTCTCACACCCAATTTTCTAAGAGTTTTAAGAATTTCCAAATGTCTTTCTCGTTCCAACATTATAACTGTGAAGTTTTCAAGGGGCAAACTCTTTTCGTTGGCGACTGTGCGCACTATCTCTTCGATGGACATGTCAAGGGAGATTTTGCCAATAGAGCGATAATCGGTTGCCACTTTGAAATAGTATCCGTCGTCTGGAAGAACTTGAAAGCAGCCAGCGGGTGCACAAGCAAGGGCAGAGATGGCGTCTTTTCTGCCTTTCGATGCGGCTGTGCTTCCGTCCACAGGGTCTATGACAAACTCCACTTTAGGACCTTTTCGAGTTCCAACTCTTTCTCTTTTCATAAAAGCTGGGGCATTGTCTTTTGGACCTTCGCATGATATGACTTCGCCTTCAACGTCTGTTTGAGCGAGGACAGCCCTTGAAAATTCCACAGCCTTTGCATCTATCAAGTCTGGGCTGCCTTGTCCTATATGTAATGCCGCTCCAACTGCAGCAGCAATAGTGATACGTGTTAATGAAGGGGCTAAAGCCCTAAGAGAAACCAATTTGTTATTTACTCCTTTAATTTTAGTAAAAATTAGTTATTTGTAAATCTTTTTGGGCTTTCCTAACAAGCTTTCGTCCAACTCTTTTATGCCTAAACCATTTTGTTTTGGAAATGTTCGCATGGAATTTTTGACTTTTGTTCCACCCTTTTTGACAAGTTTATCTCTTAAAAGAATGTCTGAGTCTAAGTCTGCGTATTGTATGTTTTTTACTGCGGCAGCCAAATGGGCTCCTGCAGCTATGCCTATTTCGGATTCTCCCATGCATCCTATCATGCACGGTATGCCAGCGGCTTCGGCGATTTCAGCTATTTTTCTCCCTTTGAGTATTCCTCCACTTTTCATTAGCTTAATATTTATTAGGTCTACGGCTCCGGCTTGTATTAGGCGTATGGCATCTTCTGGAGAGTGGACGCTTTCATCCGCCATTATGGGTATTGGCGAGTTCCGTTTTACTTCTATTAGGCCTTTCATGTTTTCTGCTGGGACTGGTTGTTCGGCGAATTGGATGTTGAATTTTTCCATTTTGTTTAGGGCTTCTATAGCTTGCTTTGGTGTCCAGCCTTGGTTTGCATCAATTCTTATTTGAACTTCTTCGCCAGCCGCCTCGCGGATAAGCCTTAAGCGTTCAACGTCCTCTGTTGGGTTTATGCCAACCTTCACTTTTAAGGCTTTAAAACCTCTCTTAACGGCTTTTCTGGCGTCTTTAGCCATTTCCTTTGGAGACTTAATTCCTAAAGTAATGTCAGTTAACACTTCTGTGCGGTATCCACCCATCAGCATGAAAAGGGGTTTGCGGGCTGTTTTTCCTAAAATGTCATGTAAAGCTATGTCTATGGCTGCTTTTGCGGCTGGATTATCCTTTACAATCGAGTCCATAACTTCAACTGTTTGCTCAATCCTTAAGGGGCACATTCCAATAAGTTTCGGCGCAATTTTATCAATAGCGTTAAGGACGGTTTCTGAAGTTTTGCCAGTTACCCTTTCTGATGGTGAAGACTCACCCCAACCTATTACGCCGTAATCAGTAACTATTTTTACGATGACATTGTGGCTTTCTGTGTGGGCTTCTGGAGCAATCCTAAAGGGTTCTTTATAGCGTAGGGTTACAGGGAAAACTTCAATTTGTTGTATGCCCATTTTAAACATCTAACTGCAGAGTAATGTGGTTTTAATGGAAAAACTTTACGCCAACTCTTCAGCTGTTACTTGTCTGCGTTTTCTTAACCCCTTAAACTTTAGTTTTGCTGTTAAGATTTTCTCAGTTGCAAATAGTCTTGAAGCTGCATACATGATGATCAGCGTGAAGACTGAGACATAAACTATGCCGAAAACGACTATCCAGTAGTCGCCCATTATAACGGCTTTTGATGCTATGACGGGATGACTAAAGGGAATGGCAAATAAAACCAATTTTAAAGCGAGAGGCAAAGTGTTAATGTCCAAGTACATTAGAGCGATGGATGGAATGAAAACCAGAGGGTAAATGTAGCTGACAAAGGACTGGGCACTTCTAACGTCTTCGGCAAAAGCAGACATTATGACAGCCAAAGCCAAAGCTAAAAGCATCGTAACGAAAAGCGATAAACCCGAAAGTAGATAACCAAAAACCGATGGCATCAACCCCAAAGCAGCCAAATCCAAGTTTAAGCCCTCTGGAATTCTAGCCATAACAGAGCCCATCATATAACTGTAACCAACCATAAAAGCCACGGCACCGATGGCCGCAACAATGATAGAGCTGGAAAGCTTCCCCCAGAGAATCACAAGACGATCCATGGGCAGCGTCAGAAGCGTTTCAAGGGTTTTCTCCTCTTTTTCCATAGCCACTGAAGTGGCAGCAATCTGAACAGCAGACATAAACAGAATAATTACTGTGACTGGCAAAACTATAGACTGCGACATCAAAATCCCAGAAACTGCGGCTGGGTCAACACCATACTTAATCTCACCCTTAATCACCGTCGCCTTTTCAGAGTATAAAACGTCCGGAGCTATAGCACGGTTAAACTGGCCTACCAAAAAGTCAACAATGGATGAGCCGACACTTTCAAAAACGCTTGTTCCGAGAAGGATGCCGTAAAACCTTAGGGAAGCTTTTACGGTTGGATTGCTAAAGTGGATGGTTGCATTTTCGCTAAACCCTCCGGGAATTTCCAGAATCTGTGTCGTATTGTATCTCGACAACAGCTCTAGAACCTTTTCGTTATCTAATTTTATGTTATTTTCAATATAAACTGTGACATTCAAGCCTTTTAGGAAGTCAATAAAAGTGTGGGACCAGTTTCCACAGTCGTTGTCCACAACTATCAACGAAGCTTTTATAGCCTGTTCCTGTGCTGTTTGTACGGCGTAACTCATTATTCCACCCATGACTGGGAACATGATAAGCGGTATAACAATCATTCCTAAGAGAACTTTAGGGTCTCTAATAAGCTCTTTAAGCTCTTTTAGGAGGAAGTTGCCAAAACCTTTAAGCAATTTTAACCACCTTTGCGAAAACCTCTTCCAAATTTATGCATCCGAACTGTTCCTTAAGCTCTTGGGAGGTTCCTTCGGCCACGAGTTTGCCCTTGTTGATTAGGGCTACTCTGTCGCATAGGTGTTCCACTTCCAGCATGTTGTGGCTTGAAAGAAGCACTGTTACGCCGTGTTTCCTAACATAATTTCTTATTATTTCTCTAACATGGTAGGAGTGGATAACGTCTAAACCGCTTGTGGGTTCATCTAAAATTGCTAGTTTAGGCTTAAGCATAAGCGCCCTTGCTACTAAAAGCCGACGTTTCATCCCCTTACTATAGGTTTTAGTCTTGTCTTTAAGGCGCTCGCCCAAACCAGATATTTGAGCCGCTTCATTAACCATTGCGCTAGCGTCATCCTTGTCTTTGGCGTTGAATTTCGCCATAAACTCCAGATACTCCCAACCTGAGAGATATCGGTAGGCTCCAGCCTCTTCTGGAAGATAGGTTATTATCTTGCGAACTTCATCTGCTTGGTTAACAACGTCTAAGTTGAAAACTTTAACTGTGCCAGAGGTTGGCAATAATAGAGTTGAAACTATGCGGAGGGCTGTGGTTTTTCCAGCCCCGTTTGGACCTATAAGACCGAAAATTTCTCCTTGTCTAACTTGGAATGTTAATCCATCCAGTGCGTGGATAGCGCCGAAGACTTTAACGACGTCCCTTGCTTCAACTGCAAAACTCAATTTTGTGGCACCCAGCTTAACAATTGATGAGTTATTTTTAAAAGTTATGCAAGCAAACGCAGAGTTTAATTTGAAAACTTACATGGAAAAAGCTAGAAATTTAGAAAATTATGGTTAATAAGAAGAGTATTTTAGTCTAGGACTAATATCTCCTTCTTTGATTTCTTCTTTTTGACCAGCATTCTCGGCAGTAAACTGGCCTATTTGGGTCAGGCTCGAAGGGGACTTCGCATTCCTTTCCACAATCAGCACAAACTGCCTTATGCATTTCTCTTCCTGACATATACTCTTTCATCTCCTTAACTTTTTATTGTGCAAAAACAGGTTTGCACAATGCAGCTATTTCACGGCATTGTCTCTTATAAAACTTGTCTTTAAAATTTGTATAGGTTTCCAACACTGTTCCAGACGAAGGCTTCTGGCATGGCTTGGGCTATGGCGTAGATTCCTCTCCAACCCGTGCAGTGGGATGGCGCAATCAAATATGGCTTTATGTTTTTTAGGTTCTCAACTGTTTGGTTTATTCTTGGCTCATATTCTTTCCCAGCTAAGTGGAATCCTCCCATAACCGCATGAACTCTTTCAACTCCAGTTATACGCTGCACATGTTTTATCGTGTTTATTATGCCAGCATGAGCACATCCAGATAGCACTACAAGCCCTTTCCGTTTAATGTTTATGGCAATTGCCCTGTCATCCCACATCCATGGATAAGGCTTCCACTCTCCATCAATTAAAATCTTATATCGTTGTAAACCTTTCTCAAAATCCGTTTCAGATGGGATTTCGCCCGTGACAAGCACAGCACCATCAGCAATAAGGTAAGGCTTTTTAGTTTTAACGTATCTAGCTGGCTTCGCCATATCCTCTGATGGAAAGGGCGTATCTTTCCTAATCGTTCCATCTTTTTGGGCTGTTCCCCTAGTTTTGAACATGTCGTCATGCACTATAATGGGCAAATCTCTCTTTTTAGCTGCCTTTAAAACCGTCAGCAACCCGCCGAAATGGTCATCGTGACCATGAGATATCACTATGGCTTCTATTTCAGAAAGGTCTATACCAATTCGTTCAGCATTAGTTATAACACCTTCTGGGCTTCTGCCTGTGTCAAACAGTAGTGTGTGAACGTTTCTGCCCTGGAAGATGCGAATCAAAAAAGAAAGTCCATGCTCGGCTATGGGTAAGCGAAAATGTGCTCTCACCCATTTTTCTCCTTTTCTTTCTCTTATCCAATCGCGAACTTGTCGAACCTCAGCCTTTTCTATCGTGGATAGGAAATCTAGGGAGTTGTCCATCAAACTTATTATTTCTACACCATCAACTTCTTTAAGCGCAGTAATGGGTTCGTACATAAAATTTTCCTCGAATTGAATGTTTTTTGGCGACCGCATAAAAGATTTATGCTTTGAGAAAGTTAAAATACGACTTCTCGTAATTTTAATTTGGAGAGCTCGTAAAATGTCTGAAAACGAAGAAATCACAGCAGCCACAGAAGAATATCTCGAATGTATTTATAGGCTGGAGGAAAAGAGCGGAGCCGCCAGAACCAGTGATATCGTTAAAATGCTTGGGGTTGTGCCTGGAACAGTTACAAACACTGTGGAACGCCTCGAAAAGGAAGGATTTTTGACGCATTCACCTTACAAAGGCGTTAAGCTTACGGAAAAGGGTAGAAAAATAGCCTTACAAGTTATAAGAAGGCATCGCTTATCGGAACGTTTGCTTGTGGACATCCTCCATATAGAATGGGAGAAGGTTCACGATGCAGCTTGCAAGTTGGAACATGGCATAACAAAGGAAATAATCAAACCTTTAGAGAAAGCGCTTAAACATCCAAAAACCTGTCCCCACGGAAACCCCATACCCACAGCATGCGGTGGAATAATAGAAGAAAAATCGCTGCCTCTAACCGATTTTGCCACAGGAAGGAAAGGAACGATAGTGAAAATAACAGAAGAACATGTGGAATTGCTTCAATATTTGGGTAAGCTGGGTCTTGTGCCCGGAGCCTCCATAGAGATTTTGGATAAAGCTCCCATGAGTGGCCCAATCACCGTAAAGGTGGGTTCAAATCGCCATGCAATAAGTCGTCAAGTCGCCTCGGTCATCCAAGTTAAACAGTTAAAATGAAAGGTTGTGATTTTATGGAAAAACGGGAAGTTCCATTGACCGCACTGAAGGATGGAGAGACTGGAATAGTTACTTCTGTAAAGGCAGGACACGGCAGAGGAAGGGGAAGAGGACGTGGAAGATGGGGATTTGAAAAGCGACTCATGGACATGGGTTTAACTCCGGGCACAAAAGTAACCGTAGTAAAATCAGCCCCTTTCCATGGACCGTTAGAAATTCTTGTGAGAGGCTCAAGGCTTGCCATTGGCAGAGGCATGGCAGAGAAAATTCTCGTGGAGATAGAACGGTAAATGGCTAAGAAGAAACTGCTCATTGCTTTGGCTGGAAACGCCAATGTTGGAAAATCCGTCATATTCAACTACCTAACTGGTTTGCATCAGCATATTGGCAATTGGCCTGGAAAAACTGTTGAAAAAGCGGAGGGCACGCTTCACTTTAAGGGCTACACTATAGACATTATTGATTTGCCCGGAATTTATTCGCTTTCAACCTATTCCCTAGAAGAGTTGATTTCAAGAAAATATATTGCTGTGGAAAAACCAGATGTTGTAATAAATGTTGTGGATGCTTCGGTTCTTGAAAGAAACCTCTACTTTACGCTGCAGCTTATGGAATTGGAAACCCCTATGGTTATAGCATTAAATCAAATGGATATGGCAAAGAGAAAAGGAATTCAAATAGATGTGGAAAAACTGGAGAAGCTTTTAGGAATACCAGTCATCCCAACCGTTGCCATAAAAGGGGTTGGCGTCTTTCAACTTTTAGAAAAAGCAATAGAAGTGGCTGAAAAAGGATTAGCGGCAAATCGTGTTCCAGTGAGGTTTGGGGAAGAGGTTGAAAAGAAAATAGCCGAACTCACAAAAATGGTTGAACCCATCCAATTTTGGTATCCGCCAAGATATGTAGCAATCAAATTGCTGGAAGGAGACGAAGAAATAGAGAGGGAAGTCGCGAAAGTTAATCCAAAAATAGTTTCTGCAGCCAAAAAACTTGCAAAAGAAATCGAAAAGCTTCATGGACATTCTTGCTCAACGGTGATAACTTCGGAGCGTTACGAAATTGCTGGCTGCATCGCCAGAGAAGCCCAAAAACTGGTTTCTCCAATAAAGCCAAAGTTTGGGGAGCAACTTCACAACATTACAACCCATAAGGTCATGGGATACCCAATAATGGCTTTCTCGCTGCTCTTAATATTCTATTCAATTTTCACCTTCGGAGGATACACCTCAGATGCATTAAACAATTTATTTTACAACTGGAGACCCGCTTTTGAAAGCTTTTTTGGAACAGAAATTTTTGGGAAAATAGTTTGGAGCGCTTTGGAAGGCATCCTTGCTGGCGTCACAATAGCACTGCCCTACATAGTCCCATTTTACATTATACTATACTTCCTTGAAGATTCGGGCTACCTGAGCCGAATCGCCTTCTTAATGGACAACATAATGCACAAAATGGGACTGCATGGAAAAGCCTTCATCCCGCTAATTCTCGGTTATGGATGCAACGTTCCCGCCTGTTTGGGATGTAGAATAATGGAAACCCAAAGGGAAAGACTTCTCGCAGCCTTTGTAACAACGCTTGTTCCATGCGCAGCCCGCACAGTCATAATCCTCGGTTTAGTTGGCACATATTTAGGAGTTCAATACGCATTAGCCCTTTACATTTTCAACCTAGCCATAATCTTCATCCTTGGAAGACTCGCATTTAAAGCATTGCCAGGCGAACCCACAGCCCTAATTATGGAAATGTCTGATTACCGACTGCCCCATTTAAAGACAATTTTAAAGCAAGCATGGTTTAGGCTGGCTGAGTTCATAAAAATAGCTTTTCCAATAATAATTGTTGGAAGCATCACCATAAAACTTATCGAAATATTGGGTTTACTTGAGCCAATCGCAAACTTGTTAAGCCCCATAACAGTCGCATGGCTTGGACTGCCCGCAATTACGGGAATAACATTAATTTTTGGCGTTTTAAGGAAAGAATTAACGTTAATCATGCTTGCAACGCTTTTTGGAACAACAAATTTCGCAGAAATTCCAGGATTCGGACCCGTCCAAATGGTTGTTTTCACACTGGTAGCCATGTTTTACATACCATGCATATCAACAATTGCAGCCTTAACCAAAGAGTTCGGATGGAAAAAAGCAGTATACATAACAATTTTCGAGATAACCTTCGCCATCCTATTTGGAGGAACAGCCTTCAGAATTTTGACCTTGCTCCCTCTTTCAGAGGTTTAAACTCAAAGCTTGGTGGGGCTGCCCGGATTTGAACCGGGGTCTAGAGAGCCCGAGTCTCCAAGCCTAGACCAAGCTAGCCGACAGCCCCCCTCTTTAAGATTTTTAGTGATTGAAAAGCATATAAGGATAAAGTGTTCTTACCTTTTAAACCCTTATTTCGCTAATTGCCTTTACCGGGCTGGAGGCTGAGCCTTTGTCTGTTCCACATCGTGTGCGGGGAGTTAGGATACTCAAAGCTGTTTCTTCACCAGTTAGGCTACAGATTTTGAATTTGCTTTTTGATAGGGGTCCCCTTTCCTATACTGAGTTGATGGGTTCTTTGAAGATGAACCCCACAAGGGATGCTGGAAGGTTTGCTTATCACTTGAAGTTTTTGTTGAAGGCGGATTTGATTGAGGCAGACGTGGAAGCAAAAAAGTATTGTTTAACGGATTTGGGCGAGATGGTTATTGAGGTGGCGGAGCGAATTGAAAAGAGAGCCTTCAAGCCCAGAAGCATGCTTGTCCGCACTTCCAAATTCACACTTGAGGAGTTTGATGTTAGCAAAATAGCTAATTCGCTCATAAGAGAGACGAAGATGCCTGCTGATTTGGCGCAAAAGGTTGCCAAAGAAGCAGAAAAAAGGCTGCTTAAGTCAAAGCCCAAGTATTTGACGGCGCCCCTTGTGAGGGAGGTTGTAAACGCAATTTTGATTGAAAAAGGCTTGGAAGATTACCGTCACAAACTCACAAGGCTGGGGCTTCCAGTCTATGACGTTGCAGCCCTTGTCGACTTGAAAAGTAAAACTCCCCAGTGGCCGGTTTACATTCATGAAACGGCTGGCGACATTGTTTTAAAAGAGTTTACGCTTCTAAACGTTTTTCCAAGGGATATTGCAGACGCCCACTTGTCCGGTTCAATGCACATAAGTGGGCTTGGTTCTTGGATTTTGAAGCCAAGCGAGATTGTGCATGATTTGAGATTTTTCTTCCAGAATGGCTTGAAATTAGAGAAAATAAATGCTTCTCAATTTTCTTTCCCTCCTCCTAAAAATTTGGAAACAGCCCTTTCCCTCATTTTTAATGTTCTTTTGCATTCGTCCAAGGAAATATGCGAAACGCAAACCCTTGAGTATTTTAATGTTTTTCTCGCTCCCTTTGTAAAAGGCTTAGGCGCTTCAGAGGTTAAGGAAGCTTTACGCTTATTCATTATTAATCTAAATCAGCATGCGAACGTTTCCATAAGCCTTGAGCCGACGCTTCCAGGTTTTATTGCAAACAAGCCAGCTGTGGGAGTCTCTGGAAAATTAGCGGGTAATTATCGAGATTTCTTTGAGGAAAGTCAAAATTTGGCTTCCCTTCTCCTCGACATATTTATTGAAGAAAGCGCAAGTAAGCCCTTACTTAATCCAAAACTTATTCTGAAAATACGCCCAGAAGCCTTCGCAGACGAGAAAGCGGAGGCCATAATTTTTAAGGCGCATCAACTGGCTTCAGAAAGGGGAATACCCTATTTTGCTAATCTCCTAAAAGAAGAGGAAAGGCAAAGTGTTTTCTCCGCCTCTGGATTTAGGCTAGGGGCGAGTTTGGATGGGGATTGGGAAATAGATACTTTGCGCACGGGAAAATTAGCCCATGTAACTCTTAATTTGCCACGCATTGCATATGAAAGCGAAGGGGATAAGGCAAAATTCTTTCAGACGTTAAAAGAGAGGCTTGATTTGGCATCGCGGGCTTTAGAAATCAAGCATAAATCCATTAAACAGCATGGTAAAGGTTTGCTTCCATTTCTACTGCAAAACATTAATGGTGACCGATATTTTAGAAATGAGAACTGTTCTTGCATAATAAATTTGGCAGGATTAAAAGAAACAATCGAAGCCTTTTGCCGAAAAAATGTTGGCGAAGATGAAAGAACATTTGATTTTACCAGAGAAATTATGCAAAACATTTTGGATTATACACACAAAATTGACAGAAGACGCGAAAAAAACTTAGTCCCAGCGAAATTACCCGATTTTGAAGCTTCCGAAAGGTTGGCAAGATTAGACATTGAAAGATTCGGCGTAGCGAAAATTCGATTCTCGGGAACAAGGGAAAAACCATACTATTCAACAGTCAGCAAACTAACATTAAGTGATGGAAAAATTAGTCCAGAAGCCTTAAGATTTGAACAGGAAATGCAGAGGCTTTATTCTGGTGGAAGCTTAACGATAATAGAGCTTGGAGATGCTGAACATAAACCTGAAGAGCTTATGGCTTTAACCAAACAAATTTTCGAGGGTTACAGCATTGAATTTTTCACTTATGACTGCAAACTGACTTATTGCTTCAACTGCAAAAGAAGCTGGTTCGGACTTTTGCATAAATGCCCATCATGTGGAGCAATAGACACACTGACGTCCTTTGACCGTTTTGCATCAGTCTAATTTCGAATGTTATTTTACTGCGCCTAATATTAGGGCTAAGAGGGCCATTCTGACAACAACACCATTCCAAACTTGCTGGAAATAGCGTGCATATGAAGTGTTGTCAACTTCCGCGGCTATTTCATCAACCCTTGGAAGAGGATGGAGCACTATTAAATCCTTTTTTGCCTCTTTTAGGGTTGTTAAATCAATTTTGTATGAGCCTTTAACCTTTGCATATTCAGCGGGGTCTGGGAAGCGTTCCTTCTGAATTCTTGTAACGTATAATACGTCTATTATTGGGATTATTTTTTCTAGGCTTGTTTTTTCTGTTACTGGTATTTTCTCTTTTATTGTTTGGAGAACTTCCCTCCGCATTTTTAGGGATTCTGGTGATACCAAGTATAATTCTATGTTGAATAGGGAAAAAGCATAAGCCAAGGAGTGGACGGTTCTTCCATAGCGTAAATCGCCTACCAAAGCTATTTTTAAACCGTCAATTTTTCTCTTCTCCTTCATTATTGTGTATAAGTCCAAAAGCGCCTGGGTTGGATGTTCCTCTGCTCCGCTTCCTCCATTAATTATTGGCACTTTTGCGAATTCCGCGGCAAGTCTTGCTGCACCTTCCAGCGGATGCCTAACGGCTATTACATCTGCATAGTTTTCTACTGTGCGCACAGTGTCGGCGAGGTTTTCGCCTTTCTTTACTGAGGCTATTTCTGCTTCTGCAAAGCCTATGGTGGAGCCGCCTAGTTTTTGCATTGCTGTTTCAAAACTTAGGCGTGTGCGTGTGCTTGGTTCAAAAAATAACGTTGCGAGAATTTTTCCCTTCAGCATTTCTGAACCTTTTTTCGCCAATGGTTCCATGGTTTTCGCAATGTTTAAAATATATTCTATTTCCTCGCGGGAGAAATCTTTGATTGATATTATGTCTCTGCCTTCAAACTCCACGCTTACACCCAAAACAAATCTAAGAAACTACTAAATAACTTTTATCAGCAACCACTGCCAGAACAGTTAAAATCTTTTATGCTTGTTTAGATTATAGCCTCTTCACAGAGAGATGGTACGCATGAGCGATACGATGCTGCACGTTTCAAAAATTAAGGATGGCACTGTTATTGACCATATAACTGGCGGTCACGCCTTAGATGTGGCTAGAATTTTGGGAATAACTGGAAGAGAGAAGGGCATTATTACAATTGCCATTAATGTTCCAAGTAAGCGTTTTAAAGTTAAGGATATTGTCAAGATTGAGGGCAGGGAATTAAACCCCCAAGAAGTGCATAAAATTGCCTTGTTGGCGCCCCACGCCACAATTAACATTATCCGTGATTATAATGTTGTGGCTAAACAAAGGGTTCAGTTGCCAAAGGTTATTGAGGACATTATTAAATGTGCTAATCCTGCTTGTATAAGCAATAGTAATGAACCTGTTGTGGCTAAATTTTATGTTGAAAGTGAAGAGCCGCTTATTTTGAAGTGTCATTATTGTGGGTATATTATGGAGAAGCGAGATGTTCTTCAACAGTTTTAGGTTTTAGGGTTTAGTATTCGGAATCTTACATAATGCTTATATCGTAAGAGATAATATTCTCAACTTAGATATGTCAAACAAAGGACATATCGTATATATGTAGAACACAAAAACACGTGAGAAAAATGTTCGAACCACTAGAAATACTTGCCTTCACCTTGTGGACAATATTTGTAGTTTATGCAACATGGTATTTCACATCAGCAAAACATTATGCCCCTCTCACGCCATATGAAGCAAGACTTCTGTGGAAAATTCACAAACAAGACATCAGCTGTAATGGACGAAAGTGGCAAATAATAAAACGTGGAGGCGAAATAATTGGCTTCAAATGTGAATGTGGATATAAGCATATACAAAAACGTCCCATAGTGGCAAGTATGCCAACGCCGCTTATGTCCACGCAAGTCTCGATGATCAGAAAAGAAGCAAAAATCAATAAGACATAAGCTTTTCTTGCTTAACGTTTTTGGTCGCTAAAGAAGGATGCAATGCGTGAATATTGTCAATTTTGCTTGGAACCGCAGTATGGACATTGTAGTTCAGCTATTGGGATTTCCTTGCCGCATTTTACGCATTTCTTCATAAAGCTCTTTGGCGTTGTTGAACTCACATATTCTTCCCAATCGAAAATTACAATTTCACATTGTTCGCATCTTAAGGCTGGAGCATTCCAAAAAGGTACAATATCTCTAAACGTCCAAACCCATGAAAATTTAGGCTTCTCCAAATCCCAGCGAATGGTAGAAGATGAAAATATATATCCTCTCTCGAGTTCTCCTCCACAAATTGGACACTTCTTTATAGAAATTAGCTTAGAAAAATCCTCTTTCATTAACTGTCCTCCTTTTAATGTTATATTCTCCTCATGACTTATAAATTATGATAAAACTTCTCTTTTCGCATTCTCTAATTTTAATGAAAATTCTAGAGAGGGTATCCAATTTAACAGAGCGAAACCTTATAAATTTTAGAGGCGCCGCCGGTAGGACTTGAACCTACGACCGACTGGTTAACAGCCAGCCGCTCTACCGAACTGAGCTACGGCGGCTCCCTGTGTTGCCTTGTGATTTTGAGTTTTGAGTGATATTTAAGTTTAGTTATTAGCTGGTTTTTATTGTTATTCCAGCCTTTATGGCTCTATTCTTAACAATTTTTACGAAACCTTTGTAAAATGGATGAAGTAAGTGTGCGTACCATTTTCCTGCAAAAGCCAAGTCTATTAGGTTTTCTATCCAGTAAAAGTCGTGTTTTAGGCATGTGATTAATAATTCTTTATGCAGTTCGGTCATTTGGGTTCCCTTAAACCATTCTCTATCTTTCAACCTGCCTAAGGGAACAAAAAATAAAGGCACGATTAAGCTTCTAACACCTTTAAGGTCTTCTACCAATTCTATGGTCTTGATTATGTCTTCTTCTGTTTCTTCTAACATGCCAACAATCAATGTGCAAGCTGGAATCAGCTTATTATCATGCATCAAGCCCATGCTGGCGCGGACAACCTCTGGCCATTCCTGCGGCTTAAAGGGGTGGGCTTTTGCTGGCATGATTTTTTCTGCAAGTTTTGGCGAGCCCGTTTCTATTCCAATCTCAGCACCCCACCAAGGTTGTTTTTGGAGTATGAGTTGGGCGATTTGCGAGAAAAGTTTTGGTTTTGATGTGATAGCAGCTAAGGAACAGTGGCTCCAGCTTATTCCATCACACTTTTTTAAAACCAATTGATGGAGTTTAATGAGCTTTTCATCGTTTGGTATAGTGTTGTTTGAGCCGTAAAGCATAACGTCTTCCGCATGGAGGCAAGCCCAGTTAATGTCTCCAAAGTTCATGTTCACGTCAATTTCTCGCAGTATTTTCTCGTAGGGATACCATCTTAAGGGTTTTAATGTTACGCTGCAGAATTCGCATCCCCTACAGCATCCACGCCCAACTTCCACCAATCCATCAATAGAAGGATTCACAATTTCTGGAATCTCATTTAAGGCTGGCACCTCTTTAATGCCAACCTCATAATATTTTGGAAGTTCTTCACCGTTAAGGGCTGCGTGGACAATTTTTCCTATGACTTTTTCCGCTTCTCCCTCAATTATGCAGTCTATTCCATACTCTTCAACAAACTTTGGCCTATAACGAAACTGCCAAACACCAGGACCGCCAACAATAATCTTTAATCCATGCTTTTTAGCCCATCTGACTTCCGGCTTATCTAAGAGGGCTCGGAAATGCTGCGCTAAAAAGGGTTCTTTCTTAAGGATGTAGGCGAAGGTGCTTGAGGCTGGACCCAAACCGAAGGGGTCCATGACATATATACCCAAAACCTTTGCCTTGTCTATGTACTTTTTAAGGTGGTCTGGTGCAACAGTTAATACGTTGAAGCCTTCGCTTAAAAGTTGAGCTTCAATTTTCCTTAGTCCATATGGAGCTGCGATTGGTATGCCATTTTTTGTTTTTATTGGTGGGAAGAAAAGCCAACTGTAAAGCCAGTTTGGAATAACATTCGGCGGGGCGCATGTTCCAAAACCCAAAAATATGTTTCGATGATAATCGCTCATTAATGTTTTGTCTGCCGTCAAAAGCACCGTGTTGGCTGCCGCTTCTGGCATTATTTTCGCAGCCCCTTGGTTGTCTAAAAAATTTAATTGAAAAATTTTACCACTTAAGAATTATGGTTACAATATTGCTGTTTCATTGAATAATTTGAAAATTTAAAATTTGATATGCCTTGTCCCGTTTCTTTCGCGCGGTATAGAAAAATGTATATGTTAGATTTCCCAATTAGCTTGGAAGACTCATGGAGAATGAGCATATTGAAAAAAATCTTGGAAGTTAGATGGCATGGCAGAGGTGGACAAGGAGCATGGACAGCCAGCGAACTCCTAGCTCGTGCAGCCATCTATGAGGGGAAGTTTATCCAATCCTTTCCAGAGTTTGGTCCAGAGAGAATGGGCGCACCAGTAACAGCCTTCACAAGAATAAGCACAGAGCCAATCAACATACACTGTGCAGTTTATAATCCCGACGTTGTAGTGGTTTTGGACCCAACACTGCTGAAAACGGTTTCTGTCACCGAAGGATTAAATGAAGAAGGAACAATCATAATTAACTCTAAGGATGATCCAGCGGAAATGCGAAAAACACTTAATATGAATAAAGGCAAGGTTTGGACTGTTCCAGCTACGGAAATCGCCATAAACATTTTAGGAATGTCCATAACAAACACAGCCATGCTAGGCGCTGTAGCCCGCGTAACCCAGCTGGTAAAATTGGAAAGCCTAGAAAAAGTCATTAAGGAGCGTTTTAGGTTGGGTGTGGCTGAGAAAAATTTTGCAGTTATAAAAGAAGCTTATGAGAGGGTGAAATCTGAATGACGGCTAAAGAGAAAGGTTGGAAAGAAATTGCGCCAGCAGGAGTTTGCTGGAAACCGAGCACAGAATTTTTAACTGGAGATTGGAAAACATACATGCCCATTAGAGACCCAGAAAAATGCACAAGATGCCTTCTATGCGTCCTTTTCTGTCCCGATGGCGCAATTCACTGGAATCCCGAGAAGGAGGATATTGAGTTTGACTTTAACTTTTGTAAAGGCTGTGGAATATGCGCCAACGAGTGCCCAACAAAGGCTATTGAAATGAAGCTTGGATGAGGAGGATGAGTAATAAAAATGAAGGGTATTGTTAAACAGGAGGTTTTAGCCCTAAACGGGGATGAGGCTGTTGCTTATGCCGTGAAGCAGTCTGATGTTGACATTGTGGCTGCTTATCCCATTACGCCTCAAACAATAATTGTTGAAAAGTTCAGCGAATATGTGGCCAATGGCGAGGTTGAAACAGAATTTGTCTGCACAGAATCAGAGCACAGTGCTTTGACTGCGTGTCTTGCGGCTTCTGTGACTGGTGCAAGGGCTTTTACGGCTTCGGCTTCTGCTGGTTTGGCTTTGATGCATGAGATGCTTTTTGTAACTTCTGGATGCCGTGCGCCAGTGGTTATGGCAATCGCTAATAGGGCTTTGTCAGCACCATTAAACATCCACGGCGATCATTCCGACACCATGGTTGAACGGGATAGTGGTTGGATACAAATTTATGTTGAAAATGCTCAAGAAGCTTATGACTCTGTAATTCAAGCCTTCAAAATAGCTGAAAACCCAGAAGTCTTGTTGCCAGCCATCGTGGGTTTGGACGGCTTCACTTTAAGCCACACGCTGGAAAATGTGCAAGTTCTCCCAGATGATGTAGTGAAAAAGTTTGTTGGAATTCGCCAATTCCCACTAGTAGAGAATCACGAAGGAAAAATGGTGCCTTTTAGGCTTGACCCAGAAAATCCAACAACTATGGGACCCATAGCTTTGCCAAACTATTATTTTGAGTTTAAGCGGCAGCAAGAAGAAGCCATGAAAAATGCGCTTACGGTGATACGACAAGTACATGAGGAATATGCCCAACTAAGTGGAAGACATTATGGAGATGGGCTTTTAGAGCTCTACCACATGGATGATGCAGAAATCGCCACGGTATGTTTGGGTTCTACGGCTGGAACGGTTAAGGCTGTTGTGGACGAGCTTAGGGCTGAAGGCATAAAAGCAGGACTGCTGCGAATGCGCACTTTCAGACCCCTACCAGTCGAAGGAATCGTTGAAGCGCTTAAAAATGTGAAAGCTGTGGCTGTCATGGATAGAAGCCTCAGCTTCGGAAGCCACGGCGGACCAGTTTTCCATGAGGTTCGGCATGCGCTTTACGATGTTAGAGAGCGTCCTCATGTAGTGAATTATGTTTATGGTTTAGGTGGAAGAGACACAAGCCCAGCTCAAATACGTGGTATTTATGAGGATTTGCGGAGGATAATCAAAACAGGACGTGTTGAAAAATTGGTAAATTATGTTGGTTTAAGGGAGTGAAAAAGAGATGAGTGAAAAAATGTTTTCTGAATGGAAATTCACCGCAAAAGACATAGCCGAAAAACCAAACCTCTTCTTGTCTGGACATAGAGCATGTGCAGGCTGCGGACCAGCAACAGTTTTAAGGCTCATAATGAAAGCTGTTAGGGGACCAACCATAGTAACTAATGCCACTGGCTGTATGGAAGTGGTCTCGTCCATATACCCATACACTTCTTGGGCTTTGCCATGGCTTCACACAGCCTTTGAAAATGCAGCTGCAAACGCTTCTGGAATTGAGGCAGCCATAAAAGTGCTAAAGAAGAAGGGGAGAATAAAGCATGAGCATATAGACGTTATTGCTTTGGCTGGAGACGGCGGCACATACGACATTGGCATCCAAGCACTCAGCGGCGCAGTGGAAAGGGGACATGACTTCTTGTTTGTGCTTTACGATAATGAAGCGTATATGAATACTGGAATCCAAAGAAGCGGCGGAACGCCCCTAGGCGCTTCAACAACAACATCGCCAGCGGGCACCGTAATACCAGGAAAACTGGAGCCTAAAAAGCCTATAGCAGATATTATGGTGGCTCATGAAATGCCATATGTGGCTACAGCATCGCCATATTATTGGCGGGACCTAATAACAAAAGTGAGAAGAGGCTTAGAAGTGAATGGACCAGCCTTTCTGCACGTTTTTGCGCCATGCCCACGCGGATGGCGAAGCGACCCAGCAAAAACCATAGAGCTTTCGCGTTTGGCTGTGGAAACATGCATATTCCCATTATGGGAAGCAGTAAACGGCGAATATCAGCTTTCGGCACCAAGCAAGGTTATGGCTTTGAGTCCACAAAAGAAAAAGCCCGTTAAGGAGTATTTGGAAGTGCAAGGACGGTTTAGGCATTTGTTTACGCCACAATTCGAGAAGATGCTTAACGAAATACAAAGAATAACAGATGAAAGATGGAATAAACTGCTCAAAAAATGCGGAATGACGCAACCTGCAAAGGCAGCAGTATAAATTCTTAAACTTTTATTCCACATTGCGCCTTATTACCTGTTCGGAGACTGTATTTATGAAAATTGTTTCTGTGACTGAAGGTTACGAGCAGACGTTCTGGGAATATGTAAACCGCGACCAGTTAGATTACTATTTTTTCATACTTGATTGGACTCAACGTAGGGAACAGACAAAGATATTTCTGGCAGTGGAGAGAAGGGAAGTATTAGGTTTGCTGCTAATTTTTTCTGATTATATTGTCCAGTTTAGAGGCAGTCGGGAAGCTGTGCAGAAGTTACTTGAATATGCTAATCTTGAGAAGGTTGAATTGCAGGCGCCACCAGACTGCGAAGATGTCATTTGTCAGAAATTTAAGCCACGCGTTAAAGAGAACATGGTGCTGATGTGCTTGAACCGCGGAGACGAGCGCATTCAAATAACTGAAACTCCCATAAGGCTAAATGTTGAAGACGCTGAGGAAGTTGCAGCATTAATGAGACGATGCGATCCTGAGTGGTGGGGCGAAACTAATGCAGAACAGTTGAAGCAGAGATGGCAAAACGTTTTCTGGCTTGGCATAAGAAAAGAAGGTAGACTGGTTTCTGTTGGCAATGCTCGATTCGTGGATTTTGCAAGCCTAATTGGAGTTGTAGCCACTGATGAACATTACAGAAATAGAGGTTACGCTACATCTATCGTGTCTGCTCTTGTCCAAAAAATTTTCAAAAGATCTCCAATAGCAATAATCTATGTAATAGCAGATAACGCCCCAGCCATACGTGCATATTCAAAAGTAGGCTTCAAATCATATAAGACGTATCTCTCCATAAGAACCTGAAAATTTTAAGCGTTTGATTTAAGATATTTTTCTATTTCGTTTTCTGCGTTGTCCGCCTTTATGAATATTGGCACGTTCTCCATTCCAGTCGCTATATAACTTGACAATAGCCATTCGCCAGGCGCAAACTCCAAAGTTTTCTCTAAGATGCCCTTATCTATCATAAAAGTTTCGCTTACAAGTTGGCGGTCGTATGGTCTTGGCAAAGTGCCAACAAAATATGTGTGAAGCTGTTGTAGGGCATTCGTATTCAAGTAGGCTATGCGTTGCGTGGCGATGCAAACGCCTAAGCCGTATTTGCGTCCTTGCCTTAGCAAGGTTTCCACATGCCCAGAACATTTGGCATCGATGCCAGAGCCTCCGCTTGGTATGAATTCTTGTGCTTCATCGAAAACGAGGAGGATGTATGGTTTAACTTGGAATTTGCGTTTTCTCCTAACAAGCAAATCCTGCGTAAGCGTTATCACCAAATCCTTTATCGTGAATGGGTCCGAAATTGAGATGCAAATAAGCCTCGTTGTTTTGTCTTCAAGCAACTCCCGAATTTTTTCTATGGCTAATCCGCCCGTTTCCTTCTCTTCCCTTTCATTGCGCCTTTTTATCCTATCCAAAAGCATGCTCCGCGTTGTTGCCCAAGCATACAAACCGCTTTTTTCGTGAACCTTAAACTCCTCCACTTTGGCTCTCGATATTTCGTCTATATATTTAACAAAGTCTTCGCTGACTTCCTGATTTTCCATAAGCCCATGCTCTTCAATATACTCTAATATGGCATCACGAATCTCGTCAATGGCATTCATGTAATTTGGCTTGTCAGCAGAACCCTTCCTTTGGTCGCTCAGCTCTTCCATAAACTCGCTGTAAGTTGGAACCTTCCCCCGTGGTCTTTTGTAATAGAAAAGTCTGCCTTGGTCCATTATACATTTAAGTCCCTTCTTAATCCGCTCGTCAGTCTCGTACTCTCGTGGTTTAACAACAGAATTGAAAAATTGCTCTAACGAATCTATCCTATTTTCCATAATAACCTTCGCAGAAATCGCTGGATCCGTTAAAATGTCAAGTAAAAGGAAAACGTATTCGCAGCTTATGTCAAAAACCACAACCTTCGTTTGCTCAGTATGATACAATAATCTTCTCAAAATATTCGACATCAAATTGCTTTTTCCACCGCCCGTGAAGGCGAAAACGCCGAAATGGTAGCGCACAAGCTTCTCAAAATCTACATAAATTGGAATTATAGTTTCACTTGCCTGAAACATTTTTATTAAACCAAGCCTCGGGTCCGCACGGGCGTCACTGACAGTTTTGGATGGGTCTATTCCCAACTTTTCAGCGATTTTCTGGTTATACATGCGATTTATCATTTCGCCGTTTAAAAGATAGGCTGGGCTGCCCACAACTGGGTAGGAGAAGCCTTTAACAAACTCAAACTCACATTTTCTATTAACAATCAAATCATAATTTATTGGTATGGCATCTATCTGAACCATCATCGTAGACCTATCGTCAGTCTGCCAATCCTCCTCAGACTGCTCAATAATCTCAAACTGCATAGGATAATAACCATGATCAGACAAACCCCTCAAACCAAAATGTTCAGGCCAAACACGGCTAATCTCCATAAGCGTAAAACGTTCTTCGCCTTCTCCACACTGCTTGAAATTCTTAACAGCCAAAAGCATGCCCTCTTCCAAAAGGCCCATCAAATCCTTCTGATACTCAACCTTAATTCGACATTGATAGCGAGCGCTTGTGCCAGCAAGCTTAGTCTCTTCAGCAGCAGCAAAAAACCTTGGTATGACGGCTGCCAGCCTAGCGCGGAATCTTCCATCAAAATCTGTGAAGCAGAAACTGTTAAAATTGTTCTCTTCTTGCCGCTTCAATTGTTGCCCTCCTCTCCCTAAAGGTGCTCATGTAAAATATGAACTTTCTCAATTTATGGTTATTGAGTATCCAATCAGCCGTCGTATCTACTATACGCTTGAACTGGTTATAATTCCACTTTGCAACTTTATCTGCGATGAACAAAGGCTTGTTATGACCGAAGGCTTCTGGAATGCTAGACGGTGCCATAGCCTCCAAAACAACCATAACCAAATTCTGAATCTCATTAGGAACTTCCTTATCCACAAATAAGATGGTTTCAACGGTTTCTCTTGTTCCATCGCTGAGCTCATTCCAAAACTCCACAACATTTTCTGGCTTATAATCATACTCTGGATAGACCAAACGGTCCACCAAGAGGACGTTACTGCGCAAAAGCGGATCTGTTTTTGCTTGGCTTAACTGCACATAGGTTTTTAAGAAAGTTTTTTCTAAGCCTATCTTGTTTTTTATGGCACCTGAAACGTATCCCTTTCTGCCCTGCCTATCTGGAATCATTGTTCTGTAAGCTGAATCATACTCAATAAGGCTCCACGGAGGCTTAATTTCTTCCGGGTTGAAAATGCTTGTGGATTGGAGAATCATGCGGTCCGTGTTTGGCAGTTTTTCAAACTCTTCAGGCGTAACATTTGCCTTCAACAAGCCTTCATTATTCATTATTGGAATGAGCTGCCTTTTGAAATCCCTTGCCGCCGTATCTTTCGTTATGCCTATAAGCAAAACATGCCTATTCCAGCATTCTTCCATGAGCGTTTGCAAAGTGAAAAGCGTCAGAAAAGCAATGTCAAGAGTTGTCAACCAATGCTCTTTTCCATCCTTCAAGATTTTCATGAGGCTTGTTGTTTCCGAGGTTTTTGTAAAGAAGAAGCGGTCGCCGAGGCTTGTTACAAGTTTTTTGATGCGTTCCCATGTTGTGGCATATTTTGGATTCAGTGTGTAAACTTCATTTTTCTCTTTTAAAATGTCCCTTTTTACCAAATGTCCAAGGTATCTTTTCACTCTTTTTGCTCTCTTCTCGTCTGTTATGCCAAACTCTTTAAGAATTTGAGCTTCTGTTAAGCCTCCTTTTTGTTTTGCTAGTTGGATTATTGCATAGCGTAGATAGTCTGCCCTTGGTGGCGGTAAGCCTAAGGCTGGGTTGTAAACGTATTGTCTTGCTATGGTTAGGTCGTTGATGTCTATGGGTTCGTTGTCTATTTTGTAGCCTAGGATGCTGCTTTTCTTTTCCCATAATTCCCGTTTTGACGTATCATAGAGGAGGCTTGCCCTTTCTATGGAAAGGCTTCTGTCTAAAAGGATTATGTGGGTTTTTTGGTTTTGGTCTGTGGCAAGCTTATAAGCCAAGTAATATTCTGCGAAAGTCATTATCCAGTTGGCGATGGTGGCGTTGTTTATTATTGTTTCATCCATTAACGGCTTGTTTAGGCTTATTTCTTCTGGCTGTTCCGTAGCGAAGAAGGTTTGGTCTATGTCTGGGATTTCGTTGACGTATATGGGGACTACGCTTGATATGCCTGCAGTCTGTTGAAGGGTTTTTTCGTCGTATTCTATTTTTGGTTTGTTGTTTTCTTGGAGAGTTACGGTTCCTGTTGATGCGTATGCTCCTCCGAAGAATATGACTAGATCGAAGAGGGGTTTTGAGTACATGGTTCCGTCTATTCCTGCGAAGCGTAGGTTTGTTGTTTGGAAGAAGTTTTTTGCTGTTTGGTGAGCTTGTTTTTGGTTGAAGTTTGTTTTTATTAGGTTTGAGAGTAAAGCGTTATAGAGGTTTTTTATGGTTGAGAAGCTTTTTTCGTATTCTAGAATTTGTTTTGTAGCTCCGTTTTTTAGGATGTCGCTTGTTCTTTTTAGGGTGTTGCTTATTGTTGACAATTATTTTCGCCTTTATTGTTATTTTTGTTTTAGAAGGTAAAAGTGTTGCTTATGCTCATGCGTGTGCAAAATGGTGGATAGCCGTTTATTTGGTTTCTATTATGTGTTGGTATGTGGTGTTTTGGTCTATTATTATTAGTGTTGGCTGGGGTTTTCTTGTTAGGATTATTGGTTTTGCCAGGATTTCTGCTGTTTTTGCTAGTTCTTTTATTGTTTCTACCTTTATTATTGTGGTTTCTTGCGGGGTTTTTGGTGGTTCTGCGGCTTCTATTATTAGGTCTTTGTATGGGGCTATGAGTTTTTCGAGGGGGGTTTCTTTTGTTTGGGGTTTTGTTTTTGTGTGGAAGTATGTGGAGAAGGCTAGTCCTGCTAGGGCTATTGTGGTTAGGCTGTATGATGCGTATCGTTGGTTTATTATGTCTTGGCGGGTTATTGTTTGGTTTTCTGTTATTGTTTCTGTTTTTGTTTGGTATAAATCGCCTATTGTTGTTATTTCTCCTTGGTCTGTGCGTTGGAATGTTATTGTAAGGGTTGGCGTAAAAGTTTGATGTATTGGGCTGATGGTGGTGTTGGCGTTTATGGTGAATGTTGTTGTTATTTCTATTGTGTAGTATGGGGTTGAGCTTATTCCCATTTCTGAGGCGATTCTGGCTATTATTGGGTCTGTTTCTGTTTTGTTTATTTGGGGTAGTTCAATTTGGATTTGTTTTTCGTTTGTTGTTTGGGGCTGCGTCTGGCTTATTTGGTATTCTATTGCTGATGCTCTTAGTGTTTTAGTTGTGGTGTATGTTATTGTGGCTTCTGATGGTATGCTCGTGTGGAATGTGTATGTGAGGGTTAGGTTGATTTGGCGGGTTATTTTTGTGTATATGGTGCCTTCTCCTGGTTTTAGTGTTGTTTTGCCGTTGTAGATTATGTTGTTTGGGTCTAGTGTTGCCGTGTAATCGTAGTCTGCTGTGCTTCTGTATGTGCAGAGGATTTGGGTTGTGGTCTCTTCTGTTGGGGTTTGATGTGCTATGCAAAGGGTTAGTAATGCGATTAGGGTTAGAATTGTGAAGAGGGTAATGAGGATTATCGTTTTTGGTGGTCTTCTCATGTATAGTTTGCGACCTATACTTTATCGTATTGAATATTGTTTCTTTTTAAAAGGTTTTACTACAAATTTGGCAATATTGTTTTATAAAATTTGTAAAAGGTGTTGCTTTATGGCGTGTATTCTGTTTTTGTGTCACTTGCCCATGGAGTAGAGTATGGTAATGTAGGCGTTATTACTGCTATGTTGTTGCCAAGAGTGCCATCGTCTACTATTGTAAGGGTTATGTTTTCTGTTCTCGCGAAGAGGGTTCCTAATTCTGAGGTTGCGGTTATGTTGGCGCCTCTGTTAATTTCGAGAAGTTGGTTTTCGCTTGTTGGTTCATATTTTCCTGTCGGGTTGCGTAGTGTTTGTATCCATATTTCAAGGGTTGCCACTTCGCCGGGTGCGAGTGTTCCTATTGTCCAATTTAGGAAGTTTTGGACGAATTCGCCGCCGGTGGTATGGTTGTAGTACCATTCTACTGTGCCTTTGCTTGGTGTGGCGTTTATTGGTTCAACAGTATTTTCTATTACATCTAGTACTGCATCTTCTATGGGTACTGTGCCATTGTTTTCGACTGTGATTATTAGTTGAAATTTTGTCGGCCATCCAGCGCTTTTGTTGGTTCCTACGTGGATTAGGTTTGTAGGTGTTGATATGTCGTTTCCTGTATAGGGGTCTGTGAAGGAGCCGTTTAGGGTTTTCATTATGCGGACGCTTGCGATTTTCTCTTCCCATGCGCCTGTTGTTATTGTTCCTTGAATGTGGATTTTTTCTGTCCAATGTGAATAGCTGTAGCCTGTTATTGCTAGAGCTAATAGTAGTGTTAGGAAGGTTATGCTTACGGTTTTGTTGATTGGCGTGTTTCTTCTGTACCTTCTCATTTTATCATCCTCCTAGGTTGTTGAAGCCGTCGCACATGTTCTTCCAGTATTCATACTTGTTTGTTTGGTTGTTTAGTAGGGCGTTTTCTGAGCCTTGGATTATTTCCCAGGCGGTCATGCCTTTGTATTTGTAGCCTTCTGTCCATCCAGCCACATAGTTTAGCCACAAAGCCAAGAGGTGGGCTAGGAGTTTTGCTTTCATGTTTGAATTCCATGGTGGGCTGAGGATTTTTGAGGCGTTTTGGAATTTTTGGGTGCGGTTTCCCGTGAATTCATAGATTGGCGAGTTTGCGCTTATTTGGTTAAGGTAGTTTTCGAGGGTGTCTAGGTCTATTTGGGGTTTGCCGCCTTTGCATAGGGCTTTGTCGAATTGGTTTTTCCAGAAGCCTATTGTGCGTGGGTAGCCTTCTTGGCATTTTAAGCCTATTTTTATTTGGAATTGGTAGGTCCAGTTTTGTTTTGCTGGTTGGAGTATGTGGACTGTTGTTATTCCGCTGATTTTTTCGCATGGTTGGAGCCATGTGCATGTGTGGTTTGTTGTTGTTATTTCTAAAGCTTCTGGGTTGGGGTTGATTATTGTTAGGTTTTCAAAGTGGATTGGTCGGCATCCTGTGTTTTTGATTGTATAGTTTATGTATGCCATGTAGCATGGGTAGGCATTTATTATGTAGGCTTTTATTGTGTCGCCTGTGCAGCCTATTATGTTGGCGGTTATGTTTGCTACGTCTTTTTCTATTTCGTTGTCCCATGTTTTTACGCATGTGAATTTGACGTCGCAGTTGCAGTAGCAGTTTATGCTTATTCCGCCATTTGTGCATGCGTAGCTGTAGCCTATTGTTGTTAATGTGATTATTGTTAGGGCTAGCGTGATTAGCAGTTTTTTCATGTTTTTTCCTCCTTTTTTGTTGCGTGGTATGTGAGTAGTAAGTATGAGTACGCGGTTAGGGCGAGGGCTGTTGTTATGTAGACTCCGTTTTTTAATGTGAATGCTGTGCCTTCTGTTATGGCGTTTGGCAATGTTGTTGTGAAGAACGTGTAGGCGCTTGCGAAGAATTCTTTTAGGTATATGCTTATCCAGCCAAGTTTTGGTATTGTTAAGACTACTTTGCCCATTATTTGTTGTTCGTTTACGGGGTTGTCTGGAGCATTATTAGCGTCGCCTTGGGTTATGAACCATAAGGTTCCGCCGGATGTGTATTTGTCTATGACGCGGTGTATTGTTGGTGCTTGTGCGGTTGCTTGGTATTGAATTATGTCGCCTATTTTGATGGTTTTTGCTGGTGTTGCTATTACTATGGCTATGTCGCCTGGATTAAGTGTTGGCTGCATGCTTCCGCTTGCGATTATTGTTGGTGTGAAGCCCAGTAAGCCTGTTGTTGACCATACTGCGATTACGGCTATTAGGGCGATGGCTGTCCAGTATATGGTTTGGCTTTTGCCTTTTCTGGTTAGGCGGATGCGGTGGATTCGGCGTTCTTTGGCTGTTGGTAAAGGTTTTACTGTTTGGTCTAGGATTATGAAGCCTATGGTTGTGGCTGTTACGGTTAATATGGATTGGGTTTGCCATTGAATGTTTGGAAGTATGGGGCTGAACCATGTGAAGAAGACTGGAACAGCCATATACGTTAGGTTTGCGGGTAAGCCGCCTAGATAGGCGAAGTATGTGGCTAATAGGCTTGTGGCGAGGGTTGGGATGAGTGTGCGGATTAGGAATTCTGCTATGGCGAGGGGCGATGTTAAGTCTAAATAGTAGGGTATTGTTGGCGTTAAAAGCGTGTAGAATATGCTTATGAGCAATATTGCCATGGTTGGTTTGTGTTTGCTTACTGTTTGGGCGAGGTAAGCCCGTGAAATTTCGGTTGCCAAGAAAGGCGTGAGTAAGAATGGGAAGTATATGGCTAATGCCCTTGGCGTCCATGTGAGGGCGTTTTTGCCGAAACCAATGAAAAACGCCATAAAAACTGAAAGGAAAACTTGGAATACTGCGATTATTGTGGCGAGTTGGATTAGGGTTTTATCCGTTTGGAGAAGGTTTGTTTTTGTTAGTTTTGAAATTAAAATTGTAAGCGGGATTATAATTGCCCATAAGAGGGCATCCATAATAAATATCATTTCGCCCCCGAAGACATATGGAACAAATAGGTTTGTGAGTAGGTAAACGGTTAAGATTAGAACGGGAATCCCGAATATGTACTTCATTTTTCCTATTCCGCAAGGTGCACATAAATTAAACTAAAAAGGGGGATTTGTGTGTGTTTCTTCAAAGTTGTTTATGGCGGTGGATATTCGTTCCAGTTAACCATTTCAATGGTGACTGTGAATGTCAGTGTGGAATTTTGTGGAATTGGTTGCAGAATGTGAAGTTCAAAGCTTAAGTCTACTTTACTGCATGGGTCTACTTGGTCGCCGAAGTTGTTGCCCCAGTATATTTCTATGTCAGCTTTTGTATCGTTATTTAAATCTAAGTTTAAGTATCCGCGATCGTATAGTGTTACGTTTCCTGGGTTAAATATTACACGCCATATTCTCCATGGTATTGTTCCACAGTTGTGTATCCAGAATGACATGTGTTCATAGTAACATGGGTAAACATGGTTTAATTCTATTACTATTGTGTCGTTGCATCCGTCTTGGTTTACATCCATAAAGTATGCATTGCTGCTTCCTATGTCTTTATCAATCTGATGTGGGTCAGGATTTGTGAAGTTTTCTCCACAGCTCCAGTCAAGTCCAGTATCCGTGCGTGTTATTGGAGGTTTGAATTCGGCGCACATGTTGCCTGTGTTTACTGTGCCGTTTAGCCATAGTGTTTCGCTCCAGTGAGCGTATGTGAAGCCTACAATTGCCAAAGCTACTAATGCGATGGCGGCAATTGCGGGCACTGCTGTTTTAGACTTCTTTAAGAGCGTCATTGGTTATCACCTGTCCGTTTAGAGTTCGTTCCAGTTCCAGAACTCTATCCATGCGTTAATTGTTGCTGTTGCATTTTCTGGTAAGGCTTCTGTGAAGTGTATTTCGAATTCGCATACAAGCGACCAACATGGGTCAATCTGGTTCTCTGTTCTAATCCAATCTTCAATGTCCACTGTTATTGGGTATGTTGTGCCGTTTGGCGCCTTCAAGTAAAAGTCCACATTTTTGAGTTCAACAGCGCCCACAATTCTTTGATCGCCTGATATAGTCCAATCATAGTCATATATTCCTATTGGTATTGTTCCACAGTTGTGAACGTCAATCATTCCTTCAACTGTCAAACTTGGATAAGCGTTGTTAAGAGTCACAGTCAACGTGTCATTGCAACCATCTTGGTCAGTATCACTAAAATTGTATGTGAGTGTGGCAACAGGTCCATAATTTGGCTTAGTATTATTAATCAATTCGGCACTAAAAGACCATTCAGCACATACACTACCAGTATTAACCGTACCAATCAAGTATAATTTCTCGCTCCAGTGCGCATAAGCGAATCCTGCAACGCCTAAAACTATCATTAATATTGCAAACGTAGCCATCAACTTCTTAGTATCCATTTCTTTCATCACTCTCCTTCTCCTCTTTTGGGTATATTTAACGTGCCCCACCCTCGGCACGGGCTAAGCCGCGGCCTAACCACATCACAGTGCAACTAGCCGGCTAAACTGCCTAACCAAACAATATGTCTAACAACAACCACATATAAACACCCATGGAACAATAATCTAGACCAAAAAACCATAACAAAAAACCACACAATAATTTAAAACATTTCCAGCAAACGAAACCAAAAACTCAAGAACCTTTACCCCATAACAAAAAACACAAAAGCAACCCCAACAAAAATAAACACAGCGCGGGGTTGCCCTATTTTCAGAGAAAACGGCGAATTCTCTCCCGCAAATCCCTCTTTTTTAGAATTTTTCTCAAATGAGCGGTAAATTAGCAAATGGAGGTGAAATCGGTGGCGGATGAGAAGGCTGTTAAGTGTCCTATGTGTGGTTGCGAACGCGTGTATAAGGATGGTATCAGGTATACTCGTCAAGGAGAGGTTCAGCGGTATCTGTGCCGAAACTGCGCATACAGGTTTTCACGCTACTAAAATACTTGACTATCACTCACAGATTCCTTTTTTTCTCTATTTTTGGTTGAATTTATTGGCACGCTTGTTAGGATGTACTCTTTGGTTATTTTTCGTTATAACTGTTATTATGATTTGGCAATCAGGCTGCTCAATTACGTTGAGCATTTATAAGCAGTATTGAGCAAAAGCTTGCTCAATACTATTGAGCATTTGGCTCTTTTTCTGATCTCGTTAATTGGACAATTTGCATCTTGCCTTGCAGTTTATTAAGGCGCACTTTAAACCTTGTTGGTTCTCCTATTAATGCAGAATATGGATTTCTTATTATCACTATCTCAGGTTCTTTTCCGCTTCTTTTATCCAAATACCTCACTCTGTAAAGAAAATGATTGTCACGATTTTCTGCATTTCGAGCTGCATCCCATTCGAGTGCAGTAAGTTCGACAACTTGCATGTCTCCTTTCGAGGATTTCACTTCTATACGCCTGGTTTCCACGTCACATTCTGAAATGATATCATAACCACAGCTCTGTTTCTCTCGTGATTCTATTGTGGGAGAACAGTTATGTTCCTGTTCATGTCTATGCTTTTCATATGCTTTCACAAGGTCAATACCTGCTTGATCGACTTTCTTGCGTTCTTCTTGATCGCTTATGTAAGCAGGATGTGATGTTCCACTTCCACTACCAGAGCCGGATGCAGCATGTTTCATTTCGGGAGTTGGGGTCATCTCGATAGGTTCTTTGAAACCTAATTCTGATGGCGTCCAAAGTTCCAAAGGTCTAATTTGAGGTTGTGGCAAATTTTCGCTAATAGTTGGCGTTGATGTTATATGAACCATGAGCTGCGGAGTTTGCTGGACGGTAGGTATAGCGGTAACAATAGGAAGTCTTGGTACCGCTTCCTGCTTTAAAGAGATCCTAAAGTTTTCAATGTCCATTTTCGAAACGTTCGCCCTGTCCAAAATTTCGTATCTCAACTCGTCATTGCTCTTTATCAAAAGCATGAAATCATTAGCAAGGTCTATACCCAAATAATAAGCAATTTGCACGCCCAATTCACTGGCTAACTTTGGATCTTCTTCTATAGCTTTCAAGTCTTTTACATGGAATCTTCCAGCATCGATAAAAATGATGCTGTTCTGTTTATCCAAGTATGTTCCCTTATCGGATGCGACTTCAATTGTTTTGTCTCCGAGATTTAGGTTATAACTTACTTTTAGTGACTTAACGGTCTTCAATTTAAGTCGCCTTATAGCTGAGACATCTTCGTCTTCTCTGCTTGGTCTTTGTGCATAGACTCTTGCTACTAAAAATGCCTTAACACTATCCAAAAACTGATTTAACATATCTGATGTCGGTTTGTCTTCTTCACCAATTTCTAATTCTGGGTGCAGATAATCCTCAAGCACGTTTATCTCAAAAGTTCTCTTTATTGCGGCTCCTCTTCTCTCTTCATGCTGTATAATGAATATTGGAATGTGTTTACCAAACAGTCTTCTGAATTCTTCACTTTCAACATACCAAACTTCGTCTCTATCGACAAATTCTGGTTTACCATTTACTAATGCCAAAAGCTTACCGTTTGACATAAAATCTGTTCTGTTATTACTCTCTTTTTCTATGTCTTTTACTTGCATCATTTTTCGGTAAAGAGGCCGTACAACTCTTTCATCAGGATTTAATAATCGAGGTATGTCTATTGCTATGCGCCACCAATCTTCTGCTGTTAAGTCATCAAGACTCGTTTTTACTCCAAGCCTTGTAAGTAGTATGCGTTCTCCATCTGTACTAACTTCAACATACGGTATTAGATCGCCAAGTTCATTGTAAACAGATTCTGTTTTGATGAACAGCTCAGAGGGTTTTCTGAACGACCAAATATCAAATTTTGATGACGGTACCCATGAACTACGGGTCAATTGCCAAAAGAAGTACGAAGTAACCTCCGAAAATCGGTAGTATTGTTGCGACTTGGTGCGCCAAAGAACTGTACACTTTACAAATTTAGAGTAATGCGTGTCCCAGTTGGCAGCGAGTATTGACAAAAGCCTTCTGGATTTCTCAGGGTCTGTTACTATTTTGTCAAATCTATCAAGAGCCCAAGAGGTTTCTAACAATGTTTCATATTTTTGAAATGGGCTTTCGCCGCCAAGAGGTTCGCATTCTTCGTAAACCGTTTTGCAATACTTTTCCCAATTCGGAAGTTTAGAGTGGGGGCTTTCAAAGCGTTTTTCATATGTCCAACGACATGAACGCCATTTGTTTTCTTCAAAATCCTTGAATTGTGAGATAATTCGTGGTAGCCAAGCTACTCCAAGCCATTGATAAAACAATTTCATTTTTCCAAATAGCTCATCATTCAACATGTTATCGGGAGGAGCTAAGAAGGCAGACTCGGAACCATAAATGAATTCGAGGCTATCATTTCCAGTCCATTCTTTCGACGCATATGTATCACATGCAGGAGCATAATAGGGCTCACCCTTTACGGGGACTGGCATTAGACTTATCGCCTTTAACCGTTCATCTTTAGGCAGATCATCGCCTAAAAGAGCGTAAAGAAACTGCAATACTTTTTCTGGTTCAAAGATCTTTTTAGTAGGCCATTGCTGCCAGAATTCTCTTATGGCAGGAAGGATAATCTTCGTAATTACTGGAATTGCGGCATATTCCTCGATTTCGAGATCTCTTACGAAGAATGTCTGTCTCACCGTCTTCGAAATGATTTTTAGATACTCGTCTATTACTGAACGTTCCAGAAAACGCAAATTTAATCCTTTGGGGGGAGTTGGCACAGCTGCTGTCGGAGGGAAGAAAATCGCCCCTTCATGGGTTATCAATTCCGCGGCTACTGTTTCACCGCCTGCGAGAAGAAGCAATTTTCTCTTTTTGATCTCTTCAATAAATACTTTCTTTTGCGTTGGATTGATAGATTCTAAATAGCTTGAAATGTTATCCAAAAGTGCATACATATTTGCAACCCATTTGATTTCATGGGTAAAGTTATCCTCGAAAAATTTAGGCAATTCTGTCACTTCTAAAACCTTTGCGCCAAAGTTTTGCAATGTTTGCCGTCTGTCTTCGTTTATGTCAATAGTATCATAGCAAAACCTGTCAGTTAGTTTATTTTCAGTGAGATATTTGAAAACTTCCACATCACGTGGGATAGGGGACAAGATCACTTCTTGTGGAGAAAGCTTTTTGTTATTGCGACGGTTTGGCACAAATTTATGATTTCTGAGGTCTTCGCACAATTCAGTCCATATCTTCCCTTCCGTGCTTGATATGTTTAAGTCTTTAGGAGGTTGAAGAAAATCCATAATTTTGCCTGGGTCATCGAGTTCTTCTGATATTAGGGGTAATACTTTGTCTCTAAGTAGTTCAATAGACTTTGTTATGGCGTAGTCGTTCAACGGATCTTCTTGGGTCAAAAGACGTCTATCCACATTGGTTTTGAAAGTTCCGTGTATGAGTATTCGAAACGGAATTCGTTCCTCCGTAGGAAAGAACACATGCAGAAGGGGGTACTCTGAACACGGAATAGGTTTGCCTAAATCATTCACTTCAACGGCATAAGATATTCTTATATAATCAGTATCCTTCCAAGTAAGCGACAATCGTTTTTTTATTTCAAGAGGAAGTTTATAAATACCCGAAATTATTATCCAGTTAGACTTGCTTTCCTCATCTTGTATGTGCGCATGGGCAATGTCATAAGTGACACCATTTCCCTCATCAAATTTAGCGTTCTCTTTTGAAATCCTGTAGATTTTGACGTCTCCATCAATTACGATCTTGATTGTTTTAAGATTATTTAGAAACAGCACCGTTGAAGCTTTAATATCATTAAGCCTGTTAACGAGATTCTGTCTGGTTGTGTCATTGATCAGCGGGAATCGAAACACTGTTGCTGAATTGGTTAGTAAACTCTTGAGAGTTGGGTCTTCTTTGAGCGCTAAATTCAGATCGATGGGATGAGGGCATCTAAGGATTGGCACCTCATCAGGATTTACATCAGCTAAGGCATTGGGTGCTTTTAGTTTTAAATATTCAAAAGTTCGTTCTCTCGAGAAGTAAACACCTCCATCCGACCAAAAAATTTCAGGCTGTTCCGTTAACGCTAAGACTGATTTAAAACCTATACCTTTAAAACCGATCACCGGAGCGTTTTTTCTCTTAGGACTTAAGAAGGCACGGCAAATTGACCTTAGTCCTTCTTTTGATATTGGAAAGCCACCGTTCGCGCAATAGAGATATTTATCTGTGACCAAAAAAACAACTTCAGGTTGCCCAATTTTGATAGTGTCATCTGAAGTATCTGGTATTTGTGCGTCATCTGCATTTTGTAGAAGCTCGAGGACATATCTTCCCTGTTCACTCTCTGCAATATTCCTTTCAGATCTGGAATCTTCAATAAGTCTTATAGGAGAATGTGCGTACTCTGCAGCGATTTCTGCCGCCATATTCTCGATATCTTCTTTCGAAATCAAGTTATTCCCAGTTACAAATAAGCAATTTCAGCATAAATACATAACTTTGGATGCATAAATTGATGATCTTTAAAGACTTCTAAGTTGCAGACCAAACAAGAAGAGTTTGCAGCGTAAGTTTTATATGGCTATTAAGATTAATAATTTATTATGCCAAAGAAGATTATAAGCTTCGCGCTTTCTGAAGAAAGTGTTGAGAAAATAGATAAGACATCGAAAGCTCTTGGAATGAGCCGCAGCGAATTGATAGAGTTCTTGGTTAGCAAAGGTTTTCAATTTCCTGAAGAGGTTGTTTCAAACTTAAATGAGATTTCGAAGTTGCAGCAGGAAACAAAGGAGAAAATCACGAAAAAGAGGTAGTGATATGCTGCGTGAATTTTGGAATTTTATCAAAAGTTTCAGGAAAAGGTTTGCATTGTATTATCTTGTTGTTTTGGCGATGACTCTTTTTGGCACTTTTCCGTTTATGATTGTCAAGCTTGTAGCGTTCGTTGTGTTTATTGTGGCGAGTGCTTTTTTCTTGCCTGTTGCCGCGTCTCATTTTATTTTGACTTTTAGACAGTTTGCATTACATAAAAGTAGGGTTAAGCTTCCGGTTTCTGCTGAGATTTTGGGTTTGTCCAAGAGAGCTGGTGTTGAGGTTAAGGAGCTTGGGATAGTGAGAGCTGATACTGCTTATGTTATGGGAAAGTCGCTGGTGCTTGGAATAGATTTGCTGAAGAAGCTGAGTTTTGATGAGCGTCAAGCTGTGGTTGCTCATGAGTTGGGGCATATGAAGAGAAGGCATGTGGTTGTCAGAATTGTTTGGTTTGTCCTTCTTTTTACTGTTTTGATGTTGAGTTGGTCTAAGCTATATTCGCCGATTTTCTTTTCTGAATCTGTAACGCAGATTATTTTGACGGTTATGTTGAATATTTCTGTGTTAGCTTTTGTGTTTTTGGTTATGATTCCTATAAACTGGTATACTGAACTGGACGCTGATAGGTTTGCTGCTAAACTTGTTGGTAAAGGGCACATTAAGTCAGCCTTGTTGAAATTTGCGAATGGAAAGAGCTTGGAAGAACCGTCTGAGACTCATCCGTCAATAGCTGAAAGGGTTAAGCGGATCGATAAGCTTGATTAATTAATTGAGAGTTATGCACTTTATATTAAGCAAGGTATGAGCCTGGAAGCGACTTGTCGAAAAAGCTTGGGAGGCTTTTTGAAGGCAGTTATTCTATCCATTTTTCTTCTATTGTGCGTAAGTCTTCCTCTTCGTTGTAGCAGCCCCAGCATAGAATCATTCCGTTCAGTTCGTAGACTTCGTCTTCGTCAAGTCGTACACCGTGCTAAGAGAAAAAGCTAATATAAGATAAAGATAGAACAGCCTGTTTGGAGGTTTTTGTCTGGAAGAGAAAGAAACGGATTTGGTGTTGAAAGATTGGGAGATGGCAAAGGACAGAATAAAGCATTTTGATGATGCAACAATTCGCCTAAGGTTACAAGGTATTCCAATAGGAACCGCTATTCAAGCAATTGGTTTGGCGTCTTTTCAATATACTCAGAATATCAGAGTATGGGGTGTTACTGCTACCTCATTGATAATAGCTCTCGGGTCAATATATTTAATTCCAATTTTCCTCTTAGATATACTGCATTACAAGCTAATGCTTATCTCAGTAGAGCATGCAAAGCAAATTGAGAGTATTCCTAAGTATAAAGACAAACTTCAGATCACTACAAAGCTGACGAGCCCTAAACTTACGCTCCTTCACTGGATATGTGCAATGACCGTCTATTTAGGCGTGATATTTTTCGGTTTCGTGTTAGCATACTTCGTTAACTCTGTTGCTGTTAATTGAGCAAGTGTCGTAGGTTTGCAGATTGGATATAAGAATAGTTGTTTTTGACATGGATGGAGTCTTGGTTGACATTGATAGTAGCTGGCAATTTGTCCACAGAGAATTCAATATAGATAACACAGAGAATCTAAGACAATTTCTCAACCATGAGATTAATTACAGCGAATTTATGAGAAAAGACATCGCACTTTGGGGCAAAACGAACGTTAGCGTCATTAAAAACATCTTGGCAAAAGTCCCACTGATGACTGGAGCAAATATCACCGTTGCTGAACTTAAAAAAGCGAGATACAAAACAGCCATTATCAGTGCGGGAATTTCAATTCTTGCAGAACGCATCCAGCATGAACTCAAAATTGACTATGTGTTTGCTAATAGAATAGTTATTGATGAAAATGGAGCTCTCACTGGAGAAGGTGAAGAAATAGTTAATCCTCTGAATAAAATCGCAGTGTTAAGAGAACTTGTTTTGATGGAGGACGCGACTTTACAGCAATGCGTGGTCATAGGGGATACCGTTTTTGATGTTCCAATGTTTAGAGATGCTGGGTTTAGCATCGCTTTCAATACAGATGATGTGCAAGTAAAGAAGGCAGCAGATGCAGTAATTGAAGACAAAGATTTGACTAAGATACTTCCATATCTCCTTCGCTGAGTTCGGCGCAAAGCTTTTTCATATCAGCTACATTATTGTCTATGCGAAAAGGAGAATTTCATATAGTTTTGAAGATTTATATCAAAAATGAGCAAATAAAAAGTTGGTGTTGTCATGAGCAATTCTGAAAGGAAGTCTGATAAAGAAAAGAAGCCAGAACCGAGTTCACAGCAACAAACGATTGATAAAGTGCTTGACATAATTAAGGATCTATTAAATAAATATCCTGAGCCTATGGGCAAGATTTTGGAGTCGATTGCGTTTAGAATAAGCGGGAATCCTGAGGAGATTAAGGCTGAGACAAAACTTGCTCTTTCGACAACGATAGGTTTCATAGCTCTTATGTTCTTGATAGTTGGTGTGACAAGTGCATTGGCTCTTGTTGGGAAGTTGGGCGGAGAGACGGTTGCTTTCATTTTTGGAACAGCGTTTGGAAGCATCATTACGTTTTTGTATAGATACCTAACGCCTGGGCGCGAAGAAGACTAAATAATACTTTGCTTGAAGAGGCAATAATGTAAGGGGGTTTTCGGAGGTTAGGATTTATTGTTGTTCATCCCATTATAGGTATTTTTCGACAAATTCACTAAATGGTATGTTCCTTTCTGTTATTGCGTGGTCGAAAGTTGCGGTGATTTTTTGTTTGGTTATTTTTAGGTGTAGGTATTTTCTTCCTGTGAGTTTGTAGGGTAGTGGGGATAAGTGGCTTATGTTGAAGAATTTTGTTGCTTCTTGGGTTTCGGTTTTACCGCCTTCCTTGTGTACGTGTCCGAAGATGTGGATGTCTGGTTTGTAGTATTTGACGAAATTGCTTATAGTTCTGGAGCCGAGGTGTCTTATGCTTGTTGGTGTCTTTTTGGTGTTTTCTTCGGTTTCTGTTTTTGTTTCTCCTTTTAGCTCCTCTAATATGTCTTCTAAGACGAGCATTTCTTGTAGGGTTATTGGTTTTGAACGATCGGCTATGCCGTATGGTGGGGAATGAGTAATTAGGATTATGTGGTCTGGTTGTGCTTGTGCTATTTTCTCTATGTTTATCTTCAGTTCTGTTAGGAGGTCTTCAGCAACCATTGGAATGCTTTCATCCCATAAATAAGGCGAGAGATCAGTGCTTCTCATGCTGTGTGTTGGGGCTCCTCCGAGCCCTAATAAGCCGATTTTTACTTCTCCGTCGTCTATAACATAGTTTTGTCTGTCCAAGTTTTTGGCGTTGGATGAGGTTATTTCGAGTTGTTTGTTGTCGGAGTCGCCTGGTATGTAGAGGATTTGTTTGCTGATTTTTGAAAGTGAATCGATTATTTTGTTTATGTCTTGTTTGTAGTGTGTTGATGTGGTTCTTATTCCGATGTCTCCAGTTATGACGATTATTGGTTTGTTGTCTGTGGTCTGGCTTGCGATTTGGATGAATTCTTGGATTGTGTGCATGTCTGAGTAGATGTCGGATATGGCGATTATGTCCATTTTTTTCACCCTGCAGTTGATGCGAATGATTTTCTCAAGATGTCAGCTATTTGGTTGATTGATTCTTCTTCGTAGCCTTTGTATGCCAAGAATACGACTTCGCCGCCTCTTATTCTTCCGACGACTTGGAGTAGTTTTTCGCTACTGGGGGGTGGTGTGTAGACGATAATTACGTCGGCTTGGGGAATGTCTGTGCCCTTGTCAAAAACTGGAGTGGTTACGAGGATTTTGCCTACTTTTTTGTAGCTGCTGAGTTTTTCGAATTGTGCGTCTGCTTCGTCGGCGCCTGTGATTAGTGTGATGTCTCTTGGTTTTAGCGATAGTTTTTCCGTTAGGTGTGTGGTTAATAGTTCGGCTGTGGCTACGTATTGTGAGAAGATGTAGATTTTTTGTCCTTGATTTAGGCGGGTTTTGACTTCTTCTATGAGTTTATTTAGTTTTTTGTCCTCGTAGTTTAGCCATTTGTTTACGTCTTTTTGAGCCGAGAGTATACTGCGAGCAAGTTCTGATCTGCCAGAGTAGAGGAACCATTTTTGGATGTGTTGTACAAGGATGTATTTGGTTATTAGTACTTGGATTTGTTGGCATGTTTCTTCGTCGAGTCCATAGGCTTTTTTGAGTCGGTCGAGGGTTTCGGGGTTGAGAAGGGTTTCGATGTTTTCTCTGTAGCCTTCGATTCCGTGGTTTGTTAGTATTCTGTGCACGTTTGTTTTGGTTTTTTTGTAGTCGTCTTGTAGTTTTTCGACGAAGATGTTGATGATAGGGTCCTCTATGATTATTGGGTCTCGTACGGTGCACATTAATTTAGTCTCTGATATCATTTTTCGGATTAGGGCGGAATTGGTTCCGAATTTTTTTATTAGTGCGATTATTTTCTTTTCTCTGACATGGTAAGGTAATATGAAGAGTTTTGGAATTTTCCATTTTTCTAAGCCTTTCAGGTATTTTGACATTCTGAAGCCTTCAATGAAATCTCTGGAGACGACGAGGTCGGCGGCTTCGTCTACGATAACCATGTCGAAGTCTTTTTCTGTAAAATATTCTTTTTTGATTATGTTTTTGAAGGATTGCATGGTCATGGCGATGCCAACGGCACCTGAGTGCTTTACCCATCCTCTTATCTTTCCTATTTGTTCTTTCGATAGTGTTGGGTTCTTTATTAGACCCAGCCCATAGAACATCTCTTGTGCTCTGTCTACCCACTGATTGACCAAAACTCTTCTGGGAATTAAGACAAGCGCTCGTTTTACCTTGCCATCATTAATGAGCCTTGACAAGGTGGCTAAGGCAATTATTGTTTTTCCAGTGCCTTGAGGAAGAGAGATGAAAACATTCTTTTTTTCCTTTAATTCAAATTCGTTAAGCGCTTCATTAACCAAAGGTTCTTGGTAATCCTTGAGATGGTATCCTTCTCTTAATCCACAGTTATACAAACACTGGGGCCTTCCTCTACGTTTAAATGTAACCCCACCTTTTTGGAACTCTCGCCCGCCCTCTTGGGCATATCTCCGTGCAATATTTCATGTATTGCCCAAAGTTCTTATCCGTCTTCGAAATAAGTTTCAAAGAATACCTGTTTGGTCCTTTAGAAATCTTAAGGATATTTCCTTCATATGCTGCTCCGAGGTTGTATATTTGTGGCATAACCAGTCGGAATTCGTCAGGTATCTTTGCAAAATAAAATCTGTATCGGTAACTCTTTCCTTTATAAAAAACGTCGACAAGACGTTCAGGATATCCTTTGGCAGAAGGGGAGAATAACTTTGGCCAACCCCAGAACTTAGGATTTGAAATTACAGCAACCACAGGAATTCTTATATACTGATCACCCCGTACACCAGAAACGTCGTTGTATGATAGTGTCATCAGGAAGGCATTCTTACCTTCGAATACGGGAATTTCCCAACCGTGATCTTTGCCTTCGAAACCCTCGGAAAGCCTTGGACCATGCCTTGTCTCAGTGACAGTTTTAGTGATTCTCTCTATTTTCTTCTGAAGCTCTGACTGCAGTTTCAGCGTGAGAGGACGTGTGCTTCTTTCCTTCAGAAGATCCTTAAACGTTGTGACAAATCCTTTAAAGATCGCCTTCTCGTCTTTATTGTGTAGGTCTAATTCAAGTGCGATGTTAACTTCAAAGTTTCTTAAGAATCCAGCACTTGTAAGATTGCTCGAGCCTATAATTACTGTACCCGCTGAGTCATCTGCCCTTATTAAATACATTTTAGGGTGAAAAGTGGAGTCTGCTGGGTTACAGTAAATAAACACATTTTGATTTCCAAAAGTTTCGTTCAGTTTCAACAAAGCGCCTTTTGAAATACCAAGGTCCATGCCTATAACTGCCTTCACAGTACATCCCAAGCTAATCACACGGTTCAGCGCGTCACTCAGAAGATTTAGCCCATCAGCGTCTATTAGCGCGGAAACAATTAGAAATTCTCCATCTTTTTTTATTTCATTAAGGCGCTCTTCAACATACCACAATAAAGGTTTAAGACCTAAGGATTTAGGTCCCGGTCCCAGAACCTCCAACTTCATTAAATTAACGAACCTCCCAGGTGTTGAAACCTGTTGTTGATACAAAACTCCGCAAGGCTCACAACTTCCTGAAGATTTCAAGAACTTTTTCTTGATGACTCATTGGCATCTTTAAAAAGCGAAAGACTGTAGCCACTTCGTCTTCATTTAATTGGTACAATCTGAAAACCCGTGCATCTATACTTGCCTCGATGTCCTTGATTTCGTTATCCACCTTCACGATGTCCGCTTCGATATCTTCAATTCTTTGTTCTCTAAGCCACGTCTCGACCTCATACTTGGCTTTCTTTACTATATTGGGTGTTAACTCTTTTGGGTTTTCATTTACCTCTTTTATTATTGGTATCGTAGTTTTATCCAAAAGCTGAAACAGAGTCTTTATTTTGACCCGTGAAGCCAGTGCTTGAAGTAAGCAGCAATAGATATGAAGCATTAAATCATTATGACTTAATTCCATTTCATAAATCAGTTGTTCCTTGTTGTTTTCATCTAATCCATAAATGCTTATCCCATGTTTGCTTGGCTCCCCTACAATTTTGAAATCATAAAAGACCAATTTTGATGTTGCATTTTCAGTTGGGTAGAAAGTTACTTTAATCGTCCAAGCCTTATCGAACTTGCCAGTCTGCATGAATCTTGCATCTTCGCATAGTATTTTGTAGAGAGAGCACTCACTGGTTTTGAGTCGAGTGCACCAATCCTTCCAAATCTTGAAAAATACATGATGCGTCTTTTTGAGGTGTTCCAGTCGACGCACATAATCAGCGATTGCTTTTTGCTGAGCAGCTTCGACTTTAAGGATGGGAAGATTTTCAATGTATGTGCCATGAAAGTTTAGGTAACCACCAGCCATGTGCGTGCTTCCATAAAGCGACTTATAATAAAAGTCAAGAAGAGACGAGTTAAGTAAAGCTAAAATGAACCTTGGTTCATAATCCCTGCTTATATCGTACAATGCGTACATGCCTGTGAGGTTTCCATATTCTCCACATTCGTCAAGGGCTGCAGTCAACTTGATACCGACCTCTCTGACAAGAATCTTTGGCAATTCCAGTAGTTTCCATTTGCTTTCATCAGCTTGGCTCGGTTTTTTCAGATAAGAGCTTTTAAAAGAATGCCCCGCGAGTCTTAATTCAGAGTCCCAATTTATCAGATAAGGCTCAATGTTTCCACAGCCTATGAACTTCAGATGCGGTTCATTTGGTCTTTTGTCTGTTACGTTACCTAATAATTCGTCCCATCCCGTAAACTTTAGAACTCTATAACCTATCTTCGCAATTTCTTTTGGACTAATGTTGTTTAAAGAGCGTATTTTGTCACAGAGCAAAATGTTTCCAGAGATGTCAAATATATATCCTGGGGTCTTTAAAATTGCGGTTTGCTTGGTTTTGATGTACTCGTATTTAGTTTGAATTATGTCCTCTTCTGAACTTACTTTGGGTGCGATTTTAATCTCATGATCTTCTGCAGGGTCGAGTTTCGTGAAGATTAAAATTATTGGATATATCGCCGTTCCTTCAAAAACCGGTAGGTAAGATACGTCAAGAATCTGTTCTATGGTGGTACTCCTGGTCAAAATCTCTCGAATCTTAATTCCGTAATCTGTAACTGTAAATTTATTTGTGACAATATATCCAAACTGTCCCCCTCTTTTTAGCAGTTGTATAGCTCTTTCAATAAATGGTACTGCATAGTCAAATAATTTGTAAGCAGTTTTGTATGTGCCACAATTTTGAAGATACTTCTTAATCAACCCGTTCAACCTCTTATTTTCAACATATGGAGGGTTTCCTAACACGACATCGAATCCTTGCATATCTTTTGGTAAAGGAACCCCACTTTCACTAAAGAAGGCATACCAAAATTCTAACGCCCATAGAAAAGGCTTTGTTTGATAAAAAATCTCGACAGCAATATCTTTTGTCTTTAAAAATTCCCTGAATTTTTCACCGAGCTTGTTTCTGATTTCAACCTTTAAATTTTCAACTTCATCAACAAACTTAGGTTCCATAGGGTTTTCCATGTAGTTTCGTCTTAATTGGGATAATTTTATGATTATTTCTTGGAAGTTTTCGCCCAGATATTTGATGGTTGATTCTTCTGGTAGTCCGACGAGAGAATCGCCATTACAGAGATTCATTTCAAGGCTGGGTAAAATATAATTTGTTTCTGCAGGAAGTTTATCATACCTAAATTCTTTAGGTGCAAGCTTAATTGCCTCCAACCATATGTTTACCTTAGCAACTTCTAACGCTCTTCTGTCCAGGTCAACACCATGAATATGTCTCACAAGAATTCGGGCAATTAATTCCCTGTCACTACTTGGTCCTATAATCTCTTTTATTTCAGATAACAATTCCGTTTTTGCTCTGTCTTCCTGAGGTAGATCAAGTGAACCCCTGTAATTTGAATACTTCTTGATAAGGTCTTCAATTATCCGGTTGAGTTCTCTATATTTACTCACCACGATCCTAATGGCTTTAATAAGAAAGGATCCAGACCCGCACGCCGGGTCAAGGATTCGTATGGAAGTAAACCTTGAGACTAAATCCTTTAGGCCTTCGAAATTCTCATTCCTCGATTCTTCTTTTATTTTTGCCAACAGTTCGTCAAAAATTTTGCCAACAGTATTCTCCGCAATGTACTGCGTAATATATTTAGGCGTGTAGTAAACTCCTTCTTCTTTTCTTATCTCACCTAAGAATATTTCGTAAGCCTTTCCAAGAACATCCTCATCAATATACCTGAAATTATGTTGCATTATACCTTTTAAAGCGCCGAATGGAACCTGTAGATACGTCAGACCAAGGATCAGTTGGAGGTTTCTGTAAAGCTTATCGATGTTTTCATCATCTTTTTTGATATGTTGCAAAATTTTCTCCTTAAAAAGCTCTGTGTCATAGTATTGATAGAACCAGTTGTCAACTTCATCAAAAAACTTCTCTAACACCATTAGTTTTCCTTTTCTCTGCCACATTTGTTCTTGATAATTCCATCGCTTTCTTATCCAGTTGAATTCTATAACTCCATAATCGTCTAACGTTTGCACAAAGATGAACTTGTTAATCAGCCCTATTATTAGCTCAAGCTTCCGCTTATCGTCGACGATAAACTCAATTTCTGAAAGTTTGCCTACCCATGTTTTCAAACTTTGTAGGAACCACTTATCCAAGTCATATCGTATAGACTCGAATTCTTTCCTTTCCAGATAATCCCTCAAATTACCTACGACATCATATTCCTTAATGAAATCAAAAAAGCCAATTGCACAGAAATACTTCACTTCTTTTGGACTGAGCTCTTTGCTGTAGAAGAACCACTCTTTCAAGTTCGTTAAAATAACGAATTGAGCCTCGCCTTCTCGAATGTACTTAAGAATTTGCTCTGCATAAATCTCAGGCGTAATCTTCTTTTGCTTAAGTTTCTCGAGTATTGGCTTGCCTGCTTTATCCAATTTTACAACAGCTTCAAAAAGCGGCTTGAGTTCTAAAGCGATGCCTCGCCCCATCTCATCTTTAAGCAGATAGTCAATAAAACCATCCGACCGTACCTCAGGGATCCCCTCACCAAAAAGATATTTAAGAAGAACAGATTTTCCAGCAATGAAAGATTCCCTAAGAGCAGTTTCTGGTTTAGAGCCATATCTAAGGTTTTGTATATAGGACTTGACTTCTTCACTTTTGAGAGTCTGAAGAATTCCCTCTACCTCATCTTGCAGAATTTCGTCTTTAGCAAAGAGAAAACGTAAATCCTCTAAAATCAGGTTTAAAGAAGTCCTTTCAGCTTCAGCTAAAGCCTTGCCACTCATCGCCTTATGCCACTCACTTTTGCCTCTTACCAACAATCACAAACTTCGAATTAGGACTATCATAAATGTTAAACTTCGTCTTACAATGCTGGCACTCGTAACGGCTAACATCATAGAATCTAAATTTCCACGACTTCAAAGGCTTACTTGAAAACTCACGACCACAAGACGGACATTTCACACTCATCCAAACACCATTCAATAATTAAATCGTTACTCCTAAAAAGCTTATTATCCTGTTCTACTTTCCTCATGCGCATCATAAGCAAAACATACTACCACCCAAAACAAAGTAAGCCACACCATACCAAAAAATACCGAGTCTATTCTTCACGGGCAAAATGGGCTATAGGCATTCCTTTATTTTTCCCTACCCCTATCCCCCTACGTTTTTCCAACAACGGACAGAATAACTTATCATTTACTAAAAGCCCCTATTCAACCATAGATAAGCATGCTCCTAACAGTCAAACAGAAAATCCTAATCACACTTTTAGAAAACGGACCATTACAAAACAACGAGATAGCCAAACGTGCGGGCATAACAGAACAATGGTGCAGCCAAATCCTCGCCACTTTACACGCTGAAGGCTTAATTGAAAGCGAACTCAAACCACCCAGAAAAATCAACAAACTCACCAAGAAAGGCGCTGAAATAGCTAAGAGCCTAAAGGAAATAAGCCAAAAAACAGAGGCAAAAATCCCTTGACACGTTACTGTTGTGAATGCGACTATTCCAGCATCCAAATCCAGCTAACAACTCACCTAAGAAACAGGCTCAACCAGCTAAATGCGCCGATGGGCATACGCGAAAGACAAAGCAGAAACCTACCAACCCAAAAAGCCTACTGCAGCCACTGGCGCATATCAATTGATCCGCTTGAGAAAGCATGCTACAAATGGACAAGCGCAAATTCACTTTTACTCAACTCTCCCCAGCCCAAAAAAGTCGAATCACAAAACAATTTATAAACACAAAAAGAAGCAACCAAAAATGAGAACAGCGACGACTTTCACTGGAACCAAAAATCAGAAACCAACACTGAAACCTTCAGTTGAAACAGAAACCAAAAGAACAGCCAACTCAATGAAACAGAGACTATAGAGAGGAAAGCTTTGGAAATGGAGGTGGAAACCCAGAAAGGCTGATGAAAGATGCACACGCATACAAAAATGAGAAAGAGGAAACAGGGCTTAATGAAAGCCCAACTAACAATGAAAGACTTGAAAAAACAGTGTGTGTGCGTGTGCAGGGAGGCAGGAAGAGAGACTAAACACGCTCACTAAAAAAGAGAAAAGAGGATGAAATAACATAGAGATAAGTTAGCGGAGAGGCTATTATTTCATCATAAAGAAGAAGGCTTGATTCTTAAAGAAACAGAGAGACATTTACACTGTGCAGAGGCGCGCACGCACACACACGCACACACAAACTCGAGAATGATGTAGGCGGTCTTTATAGAAGGAATGTTGCGTGAATTTTAAGCCAAATCTGATTCACGCACGCAGATGTTAAATATATTCAGCAGCGCTCTTATTTTATTGGTGAATTGTTTGCCAGTGGTTCAGGTTTCTGTTTGGGCTGGCATGAGCCAAGAGAGTAAACGGAAAATTGTGGAAGGAATCACCAAAGTCTTTGAGGATATAGGAATCCCCAAAGAAGCAGTAGAAATAATAATCTACGAAACGCCTAAAACAAACTGGGCGACAGGCGGAAAACTACATTCAGAATCAGAGAAACTCGCAAAGACAAAAGTACCATGACTGCACACACAAACCCTCTACAAAAAATCTGCGCGGGTCAATAAATATCGCTTCCGCTATATTTTCTACTTGTCAAGTATGCGACTGCTTGACAGAAGCGTCGAAAAACTTGACCACAGTAGAAACCCGACAGGAACAAGCCCAGCGGGAGGGCACAGCACCAAACATAATGGAACAGAAAGGCAGAATGGCAGAACTCGCCTGGTCGCTAAAGAAAGCCAACTACGCCGACGAAACAATAAGGATGGTGAATTCCGCGTTAAGAACGCTTATAGCAAGAGGAGCAGACCTATCAGATCCAGAAACCGTAAAAGAGGTTATAGCTCGTCAAAACTGGTCAGAAAACCGCAGACGCAACGTAGCCAACGCCTACCAACTTTATGCCAACAAGTACGGAATAAAATGGGAAAAACCCAAAACCAGATTCACACGCAAAATCCCATTCATACCAAAAGAGGAAGAGCTTGACAGCCTAATAGCAGGTTCACACCGAAAACTCGCAGCCTTTCTACTCCTGCTAAAAGAAACAGCTATGCGCTCAGGAGAAGCCACCAAACTCAAATGGACAGACTTAGACGAAGAAAGAAGACTAATCACCCTAAACAATCCGGAGAAGGGCAGCAACCCAAGAATATGGAAAATCAGCACAAGACTAACAGGAATGCTAAGCGCACTGCCCAAACGGAACATCTACATCTTCGGAAACCCAAACACACGCGCCATGAGAGCATCATACTGCTACACAAGAAAAAGCCTGAGCCAAAAACTACAAAACCCACGACTACTCCGAATAAGCCTACACACCTTCAGACACTGGAAAGCAACAACACTATACCACCAAACAAAAAACATACTCCTCGTAAAAGAGTACCTCGGACACGCAAGCCTCGAAAACACACTCCTCTACATACAAGTTGAACAAGCCATATTCGGACTAACCAACGACGACGAATACACCGTAACAGCCACAAACAACAAAGAAGAAATCAAACAGCTGCTCTCAGTAGGCTTCGAATACGTCTGCCAGAAAGACGACATACTATTCTTCCGAAAACGCAAATAAGAAAGAAAATACACAAAAACTACGGGGTCAAGAAAACCAAGCAAAAACAACCATGAAAAACCTCACAAAACCCTGCGAGGTTGATGAAAAACAAGGCGGGGTTGCCCTAGCCTGGTAGGGGGCAGGCCTGCTAAGCCTGTGGTCAGTAATGGCCGCGCGGGTTCAAATCCCGCACCCCGCGCCAATTTTGAAACAGAGTTTTCTATACCTTCCTTTTTTGTGAAGGCGGCTTGATTTTGGCTGATTTGCTGGTTTAAAGCTTGTAGGAGGCTGATGAGTTGTATGACCACAGGCGTTGGGACGGTCCCAGGACGGTCCTGTATACATGGTTGGGACGGTCCTAAGAGTAATGTGGTCAAGTATTCGTTTAGGCTTTGGTTGGCTTCTTGGGCTTTTGCTCTTAGGAGTTCTGCTACTTCTGTTTTTAGGCATAAGCCTGTCATTCCAGGTTTAGGCATTTCTCTTTTTCACTCTCCTTTTTACGTTTATTATTTTGTTGTTTCGGGTTTTTAAATGGCAGTATAGAATTTTCTGTAATGGTTTCTTCTTCGATGGTGGGTGAACGTAAACGTCGCCGTCTCTCCAATTAAGCTCATGGATTAGTTTGTTTATGGCTGCTATGTCTTGCGCGTAGTTGTCGAGGCTGATGTAGGCGTAGAAGCCCCAATAATCTTTGTTCCAGTCGCTGGCGAAGATTTCTATCCATTCACCTTTTGGTTTCTCGTTTACGTTGTTCCAAAAGCCCTTATATTTTAACGGCATTTTAGATGCCTCCGTTTTTTGGACGCAGTTTCCTTACACCTATTACAACGCCGTTAACCCTTAACAGGCTCCATATGCTGTCTCCTTCAGCTGTTAATTTTTCAGCCAATCTCATCCAATCACTTATCTCCAAACTTAATTTTCCCAATTTCTCATCCATTTAATTCACCTCAAAAGAAAAATAGGCACAATTTTCTAAATTTGGATTAGAATCGCCTTAAAGTGAAAATTTAGGTTTAAGAACGGCGAGTTTCACGTTTCTGTGCAGTTAAACGGATTTTTCATGTGAAATTTTTAGAATCCTAAAGTTTGTTTTTCAGTTTCTGCGTGAATAAAGTTGAGTTGCTTTGTTCACAAAGAAAAAGTTTTAGATTACACTCCAATACATTAACTATTTAAAACAAATCGTGAAACAGTATACTCTGGAGAAGCATTAGGTTTGCAGGAAGAAAATAACCCCGTACCATTAAAAAAGCAAATACAAATGACTTTAATAGGAGAGGAAGTTAAAGAAGACTGGAACTTTGCTAAGGCGAATACTTCTTATTTAACTCACGGGCTCCATGAATATCCGGCAAGAATGATTCCGCAAATAGCAAAACGTTTGACTGAGAGGTATTCTAAAGAAAAAGGAAAAATTCTTGATCCATTTTGCGGAAGTGGCACAACTTTGATTGAAGCAAGGCTTGCTAAAAGATATTCTGTGGGGATTGATATTAACCCGTTCGCCGTGCTTCTTACCAAAGTTAAAGTTACTCCAATCGATTTCAAGTCTATTGGTTTTGACCACGTAGATTTTTTGAGGAAGATAGAAAGCGAACATAAGTATGCTGAAAGCAAAGGAAAACTGCCTGATCCTCCCAAATACATTTGCGGAAACCTTTTACATTGGTTTAAGATACGCGTTGCTCAAGATTTGGAATTTCTATATCAAAAGATAAACGAAGTTGAAAATGAAGATGTCAAGGACTTGCTAAAAGTGGTTTTCTCGGACACTGTTTTTAAAACTTCTAATATAGATCTTCGCTCAAGCAGATTTTTACGAACCATGCCAAAAGAAAAGTTAATTGACTATAATCCTAATGTTCTTGCTCAATTTAGGAAAAAATTGATGGCATCAATTCATCAGGTAAATCTTTTTACGAGAAAAATTAGAAACATAGAATTAGAATGGAATCCCGAGCATCCAGTAGTTTCAGTAAGACGCGGTGACGCACGAGACCTTCCTTTTGATGATGAAGTTTTTGATGCCATAATCACATCTCCTCCCTACGGTGAAGAGAAAAACACGATTGGTTATGTGAGATGGGCAAAATTCTCGCTCATGTGGCTTAGACTTGATGGAAAAACCATAAGAGACTCGGAAAGACAGACGCTCGGCGCTACGTCAGTAATGAGCGTAAAAGAACTACTTGAAATGCTACCTTCCCCAACTGCATCAAATCTTTTGAAAGATATTCTCAATTCTGATGAGGAAAGAGTAAAAGATGCATTACCCTTTTTCTTTGATTATCTTACCGCGTTAAAAGAAATGTATAGAGTCTTGAAGCCACGCTCTCGGTGCTGTATAGTCATTGGCGACAGGTCTATACGGAAAAAACACTTGGATATGGAAAAAGTGACTGTAGAACTGGCTAAAGATGTGGGGTTTGCCCATGAGATCTCTTTCTTTAGGGAGATTCCACAAAAGCTCATTCCGTGGACAACTCCCACCGGGAAAACGATATCGAGAGAGAGCATTATAATATTGACCAAGTGACACAAAAATGACAAAGAAAATAACTTTTGCACCGCCCATAACGCGGGTGCATAATTTATTTAGAATTAGGACTATTGTGAACGCTGTAAGTGATTTTAATCTTAAAAAGAGATTTCCAGGAGACGAAGAAATTGCAATGGTTTTGGCGAAAAAGGGGCTTAGTAAATTAAGAAGGGAAAAAATAAAAGATAGGATAATGAGGAGAGCAAGAGATCATCTTCTTACAGCATCTTATCTTGGGCTTCTTGGCAGAAAAGGAAGACCCTTTGGATATTGGTCAACGACAGCAGGCAAGCAGTTAAAAACGTATAGCGCAGATGAAGAATGCCCAAAAGATGAGAAAGAGGAAGCAGTTTTCATTGATAAAATGATGAGACTGAAACTAACAAACGTATTTGATCTTCAGCAAAGTAGACAATATACCAACCTCAGGTCCAGACCATGCTTATACATCCTTCATGTATTAGAGCCCCAAAAGTGGCTACATGAACATGTTATAGCAGTAGCTACGGGTTCGGAAAGGTGCGACCCACTTTTGGTCGATAAAAAGACGAGGATAATTTCAACACAGGTTAGCAAATACAGTAGTGTCGATAAAAAAGTACTTTTGGAATTCTACAAAGATTACAACATTGATGAAGAGCTTAGGAGAAATATGACGCGAAACATAAGACCTTTGTTAGATTGGTGTGAAGCAACCGGTCTTTTGAAATCAAGAGATTTACCAGATATCGGAGGCAGGTGGTACAATTTGACGGAACGCGGATTGCACATCCTCTCAGTATACCGACGCAAAATTCCAATATGGTATACTGATCTCGGAAACGAAGCACCACTTAAAGCATCCTTAATTCTGTTTTATAGATTCTTACAAGCAAGGAATCTTTCTGCAGGTAACAAGCTTCTAAGCCGAAAAATAAAGTTAGGTCTTGTAGAGGTTAGGATAAGAGATTCGCTTAAAGACCTTGAAAAGATAACAGGACTCATATTTTCTCAAGACTATTCGACTATGAAATCTCAAGTTGATTTTACATTTGAATATGACATCCCCCCGGAAGACTCTGAAATGGTTAAAACACTCCTTAAAGAACTTGGGCAAACATATAATGTCCAGCTTAGAGATATTTTAGACGCCACAGAATTAGACGAAATTGACGAATTAAGGTTTTATTTGCAAAGAGAACATGAAAACATAAGAAGAATAGAAACAGAATCATTTGCAACCAGAACATCAACAGTTTCCGAACCAATTCTTTCTAAAGTATCGGCTGTCGTGCCATCTATTGGTGTTCTGAGTCAGTATAGAAGTGATTTTGAAAAAGAAGTTGCCTTATTGTTAAGGATACTTGATCTAAATGCGAATAAATACCAAGGGCAAATGGCCGACCGATGCACTAAAACGTACACTATTAAATTTTTTGAGAATAATCCTGATATTTTAATAACCAATGGAATCGAGAGTTTGGTAGAATGCAAAAGCATTGGTGAATGGAAAACTCCATTAAGTGATAAAAGTGTGCCGAAAGAAATAATGACTTATGAACAAGTAATTGCCGAGGTAAAACCAAACTCAGTGTTAATTGTTTATGAGGGGATAATGGACGCAAAATCAATTAGTCTTGTCAGCAGTATTCTACAGGACGCACCTGATATAGTGTTTGTCACAAAGAACTTTCTCATAAATTGTTTGCATAAACCATTATTAAAAGAAACATTGGTTAAAATAATTAAAAACCCTCGCAAGTTCAACGCAAACGAAAGAATAATGTACTGATTTATTGTTGCATCGCCTTCAGACGCTTAGAGGTGTTCATAAGCTCAAAGTAGTGAGAAATTTATTGATATAATAGTTTTTTCTTGATTTCTCTTAGCCAAACCTTTATTTCCTCGAGTATTGCCGTTAAAACCAGTTTGCTCGTGGTTTATCTTCACGCCAATTGATGCTTATTAACTCATCTTTTACTGGTTTCGCGTTCCATAGTTTTAAGTACATCGTCTATCTGGTTTTTTTATGTATTCTTCTGCGCTGTAAAAGGGCGTTTTCATTTGTTTTATGGCTTGGTTTAGTTTTTCATACTTCTCCATTGGTACTTCTATGTATTGATATTTTTTAGACTTCATTTTCAATAGGAGACGTATGGCTTCTGCTTGAATTCTTCTCTTGTTATGTAGCCCTGCTGCTTGTTTTCGTTTACACATTTTTCAACCTCTGTAAGGAGGTCTTGGTTTAGTATTATCGAGCGGCTTAGGAGTGCTTCTATAACGTCACTGTATGTTTGCAACCTCTTAGTTTGAGCCATAAGGGTTCCAAGTGTGGCTGTTAGTTTTCTGTGGGTTTCGTCTGATATTCTAAGCGTTTTCATACGGCTTATTCTTCCTTTATTCTGCTGCTTATCGGCCAACCTTTCTCAATTAGAATCTTCTTAACTTTTGGTATGCTTAGGGCGAACTCCACATGGCGGCAGTTGTCCGTTTGGCAGTATTCGCATAAAACCTTGTCAGGCTTAAAGTAAACGTCTATTATGCGTCCTTTTGACACGCCATTGCCAAGGGTTCTGTCCAATACTCTTACGCCGTGTTCGCTTATGTTGAAATGTTCAAGTGGTGGCAGCTGTGGTGGGGCAAGACTTTCCTTATAGTGGCTTAGAAGTTGCCTTATGGCTTCCTTTGCTATTTCGCCTCTGCTTCTAAAACCCAAAGCGCCTATGAGCCTGTCCATTTCTTCTACTAATTCTTTTGGAAGTTTTATTGTGACGTGGTCTGAGCCTGCTTTATCCTTGTTCATATTACGCATCCATTAGCCATATATGGTTAATTTGAATGTATAAAACTTTCTGTCAAATCTTCGTAGTTATGAAAGTGTAACTTATTACTAATCCATTACATCAATTTTAAATACTCTGAAAGCGCTGAAATAGAATCTGCAGGTGAAAAGCCTCATGGGCAGCAAATATGTAACCATAAAGCTGCCGAAAAACCTCGTGGACGAAATAGACGCTTTCGTAGGCAAATACGGCTTTGTAAGCAGAACAGAAGTGGTCAAAGAAGCGCTGCGGAGGCTGTTCCAACAATACAACCTGCCGAAGGGAGAGGGAGCCCATGGAAGTTGAAGAGTTAGCCCTACCGCAAAAACAAGCCGAAGAAGAGTTCAAAGCCCTAAGACAAGCGTTAAGAAGGCATGCCCAACTCAGAAAAGAGCAGATCCGCCGCGAACTCATAGCCGTTTACGGACATCTAAAACACGGAAAGAAAATAATCGACATCTACGAAAGCTTCAAGAAAGCGGGATTAAACAGGGAAGGCGACCCGAGGCTCGCTATTTGCCGTGCAGACGCAAAACAATGCTACTGCCTAAAAATCGAAGACGGAAGCGCCATATTCAGCATGCAGCGGCTTGACCGTTGGCAACGCCAACCAAGAAAAACCTACGCAGAAGTCAAGTTGCCAGCTGGAACATTCCAGTGGCAACCAATAGATCCAGCCCGCCCATTAGGCGCATACAACATCAAAAACCAGACAGTTCAATGTCCAGCGCCCATAATTCCAGCAAAAATCCTCGTAGAAGAGGTTAGGCATAGGCTTAGAAACTACCATGTTCTGTGGGAAGTTGAGGAGTGGAAGCCTGTCCCGCCACAAGACCCTATACTGCTTAAGCGGTTAACAAGCAACCTCTTCGGCGTATTAGCCACATGGGAACTCACGCCTCTTGAAAAAGCAGTGATCAGAGGGCACGTTCAATGAGGGAGATTCTCTACAAATTCGAAGAGTTCAAGCAGAGAGTTGACACAGCCAAGCCCATACACCACGCCGCCAAAAGGAAAACAAAGGACGGCTTCTTTTACAAGCTGATTTTCCGCTTGTATGGCGTAGACAAAAACAACGGCCACATCATCATTTTCGAGGCTCAAGCCAACAGCACAATTGCAGACTTGGAAAGGCATCAGAGCGAATACAAACGTTTCGTGGAAAAATACGCCAAGCCTTTAGGCTCCACGGAAGGAGCGTGGCTCAAATGAGTTTTAGGCTTGAAGGCGAAGTCAAAGACTGGGAGCTGTTCTACGGCTACATAAAGGCAGGAGAGAAAAACGGAGGAAAAGTGTTCTACCGCGAAAACCAAGACGGAGCCATAACAGAAGCGGTTTACTTCAGCGGGGCAAAAATGGTGGCTTACACAGGCGAAATAACAGAGGAAAAAGCGAAAATCATCAGAGCCCAAGGCTACAAAGTCAAAGAGGTAAGCTATAACGCGGAACAGGGAATCCTAAAAATAATCCAGTAAGGCGGAAAAAGCCCATTGGGTTTCTTGGGGTGGATTTACCTGATATGCCGTTTTGAAGGCTACTTCCATTTAGGCGCAGAAATCGCCTACAACGGCAACCCAGAAGCCCTAATAAAACAGCTTGAAGCATGGCCTATAAACCAGCCCATGCCCGTAATCCTATACCGAAAATTCACAGACGCAAAGCCGCCGCCATTCCGCTGGGGACTTGTAAAAGCCAAGCGGAGCGGAAACGGTTGGGGCGTATTCCCCATATTCATGGAAAGCGACTTAACGGCTGATCTGCTAAACGAAAGCCCCATCTTCAAAAGGCGATTCTACGCGTGGGCTCCGGAAGACCACGGGCACATCAAGGTTTTAGACGAAGCCTTTCAGCTCAGCGACAGGCTAACAAGATGGCTGCGAGGAGACGTAGGCTGGACAGCAGGCAATAAGCCAAACGTTTGCCTCCACGACTTCATAGTTGGCTTTGAACCTCAATGGCGAAGGAAACCCCTAAAACCAGAATAGAAGGCGAATTGCCAGATGGTTAGCAAGGCTTTCCGCAAATGCGTAGAACTCGTCGAAGAAATGCTTGGCAGAGGCTACAGGCTGCAAATACCATCCACAGAAGTTGAAAAGCTAATTAAGATAGGCGTAGGCGCAGACAAAAGAACAGTTCAAAAGTATATGCGAATGCTAACGGAAGATTTAGGGTTTCTAAAGACTGCAACAAAGAATCCCTTAGGCGTAGTCATTTAC